>JBJTDZ010000032.1:0-16284 GCA_046092585.1 Pirellulales bacterium
GTGGCCTCAGGGCCGGTCGGCTCTTTCGTCGGCGGCCACGATCTCCGCGAGGGGCTGCCCGTGCCCCGTCGCCGGCGTTGCTGGCCAGCGAAGGCATGGATGCCGAAGCGCAGCCAGCATCGAGAGAGCGAAGGCCCCGGAGGGCCGCAGCGAACGGCCGGCGACGGGGCACGGGCAGCCCCTCGCGGAGATCGTGGCCGCCGACGAAAGAGCCGACCGGCCCTGAGGCCACTCGAAGGGAAGGATTGGGAAGAAATTGATTCGCCTGCGCGGCGGCGTAGGCTGGCGGCAGGAGGCAGGCGGCGATCATGCGCGTGGTCGAGACAGCGGGTAGCGTGGTGGCGGGCCGCCGGGGCGGCGGGCGGTCGGGCTTCAGCCTCGTCGAACTGCTCGTGGTGATCGCGATCCTCGGCACGCTCCTCTCGCTCGTGCTGCCGGCGGTGCAGTCGGCCCGCGAATCGGCCCGCCGCTCGGCCTGCGCGTCGCACCTCCACTCGATGGGCCTGGCCCTCACGTCCCACGAGTCGGCTCGCCGCGCGTTTCCGCCGGGCAGCGACGCCGTGACCGGCCGGTATCACGCCTGGTCGTCGTTCATCCTTCCCTTCCTCGACGGTGAGTCGGTGGTTCGCCGTATCGACTACGCGAAGCCGTGGAACGACCCCGGGAACGTGGAGATCGCCGACCTCGTGCTCGAGACCTACGTCTGCCCGTCGGGCATCCGCAGTTTCCCCGGCAAGCAGGATTACGGCGGCGTGCTCGGCGCCGGCGTCATGCTCGATCCCTCGATGCCGCTGCCGCGAGGCTGGGACCACTCCGGGGTGCTCCATGCCACCGATGGCGACCATCCGCATCCGGTGCGGGCGGCGATGATCACCGACGGTCTCTCCCGGACGCTGCTGGTGAGCGAGGGCGTGGATCGGGGGTTTCCGGAGATGGATGGCGAGTCGCGGATCGGCAACAGCCGGTGGGCCTGCGGCAGCAACTGCTTCCTGTTGAGCTCCCGCGTGATCAACACGCCCGACGTCGACGGCTTTCGCAGCCACCACCGCGGGGGTGTGCACGGCCTGTTCGCGGACGGCCGCGTGGCCTTCATCACCGACGACGCGTCGGCCGAGGCCCTCATCGCCGCCTGCACCAAGGACGGCGGCGAAACCGCCGGGGCAATGCCGTAGCCGGCGGGCTCGGCAAGCCCTGCCAGGCCGGCATTTTTTTCGCAGTTTTCCCAGACGTTTTGTCGTCGCCGTCCGGGACGGTAGTCTACCTGACGGTTTTGGCAGGGGCGGCGTCGTCCAGAGTCACAGGTATCCCCAAGGGCTGTTTCGATGATCCATCGCGGCATTGCATGTGCGGTTGCCATTCTGCTCGTCGCCTCGGCGACCTGCTTCGCCGGCGGCGGCGGTGCCAAGGCGACGATTCCCGTGCGGATGAAGAACGTCGGTCGCCAGTCGGTGGCGGTGAATGCCCAGTCGGGTCTGCCGTCTGACGCTGCCCTGCTCAAGGGCCGGCGCAACCTCGCTCCCAACGGCGTGTCGCAGTTCATGGTGCGGCGGGGCGCCTTCAAGGCGATGGCCGCGAATCCGCTGGCCCCGTCCACGGTGCGCAAGACGCAGGCGTTCGACACGCGGTCGTTCAAGGTCTTCTACCTCTACGCCCTCCAGGATGGCACGACGGCCACGGTCGTCGGAGCACCGGGCGGGGTGAAGTTCTGAGATCGTGATCCCCGCCGGCTGGGCCGCGGTCGCCGCCGCCGTGAGCATCGCGGTGCTCGGCGCGGCGCCATGGCTCGACCAGCGACTGGCCTGGAGTGGCCTCCTCGCGACCGCGGCGGCGCTCGTGGCCGCCTGCCACTGCAAGGGCTGGCGCCGGGAGTCGGCCGTGCTTGCGGCGGCCGTGCTGCAGGTGGCGATTGCCTTCCACTGGGCCCCGCAGGCCCTCGCCGAGGCGCTCCAGACGAGCCCCGCGATCGGCCTCGCTTTCACGCTGCCGATCATCGCCTGGGATGCATGCCGGCTCGCCGCGCCGTGCTGGGTGGTTGGCCGCATGGGTCGCGATCCCCGGTCGGCGTGGCTGCCGGCGGCGCTGACAGCGGTCGTGGCCGAGGCGGTGATGCCGGCGGTGTTTCCCTGGAAACTCGGCTATGCCACGATGGCCTGGCCCGTCACGGTGCAGGTGGCCGACGTGGGCGGTGCCGAGGCCACCACGTTCACGTTCTTCGCCCACGCCGGCAGCCTCGTGGTGCTCGCCGGGATCCTCACGGGGATGCGGCCGGCACGCATCCCCCCGGCGGGCCTCGCAGCAGCGGCCGTATCGGCGGCGAGCCTTGCCTACGGAGCGTGGGCCCTTTCTGCCGACGCCCGCCGCGTGTCCTCCGCGCCGCGGGTGCGGCTCGCGCTCGTGCAGGCCAATCCCGAACGGGCCGACTCCATCGACGACCTGCGGCGGCTCAGCCGGGAAGCCTGCCAGCCTGATGCGGCAGCGCCCGACCTCGTCTGCTGGCCCGAGTGCAGCGGCGGCTCCTACGAGGAGGGGCTCGATGCATTTGCCGACGAGGAGGCGGTCTTCCGCCGTTCACGGCCGCCGCAGCAGGGCCTGCGGCCGTGGCCCGACCCCGGGTGCCCGCTCCTGCTCGGCGGCCGGATCTACCGGGGCTACCCCGAGCGGCCGCGGGCCATCTACCAGGCGGCGCTGCTGCTCGACGACAGGGAGCGGCTCGCCGGAACCTACCACAAGCGCTACCTGATGCCCTTCGGCGAGTACGTGCCGGGCGCCGACGTGATCCCGGATCTCCGCCTCCATATTCCGCTCGAGCACGAGTTCGCCGTCGGCTCGGCGGCCGACGTGCTCGCGTGCGGGCCCGCGCGGCTCGGCGTGCTGCTCTGCTACGAGGACATGGTGCCCGCGGCGGCGGCGTCGCTGGTGCGGCAGGCGGCGAACGTGCTTGTGTCCCTTGTCAACGGTGCCACCTTCACCAACCCGCTCACGCTCTCCCAGCACCGGCTCCTCGCGCAGGCCCGCGCGATCGAAACCCGGCGTTGGCTCGTCCGTTGCGCGGCCACCGGGGAGACCTGTGCGATCTCCTCGGCGGGCACCGTGGCGGCGCGGCTGCCGCTCGACGGCCAGGGCGTCCTCGCTGTCGACGTGCCCCTGCTCGAGGGCCTCACCCCGGCCGTGCGGTTCCCCGGTGGTTTCCCGCTCGCCTGCGGGCTCGCCCTCGTCGCGCTGGTGGTGGCCGCATGGCGGCGGCCTTGACGCTCCCCGGCGACTCTTTTTGCCCGTCTCCGGCCGGCCTCCGCGAAACCCGCCCGCGTTTGGGCCATACTTGGGCCGGCGGACCATCGACCGGCTCGATATCCGGCGCCGCCCCACCGGCATCCCGAGGATCCTCATGGCAACCGTTCCCGCGACCGCGGCGGAGCTCGGCTCCGACGACGTGGCCGCCCTCGACAGGCTCCGTTCGGTTCACGGGCGGCTCACGCGGGAACTGGCCCGCGTCATCATCGGCCAGGAGGAGACGATCGAACGGCTGGTGATCTGTCTCTTCGCCCGGGGCCATGCACTCCTGATGGGCGTGCCCGGCCTCGCCAAGACGCTCCTGGTGGGCAAGCTCGCCGAGTGCGTGTCGCTGAAGTTCAGTCGCATCCAGTTCACCCCGGACCTGATGCCGATGGACATCACCGGCACCGACATCCTCCAGGAGACGGCCGACGGCCGCCGCGAGTTCCACTTCGTGCCCGGGCCCGTGTTCGCCAACATCGTGCTCGCCGACGAGATCAACCGCGCGCCTCCGAAGACCCAGGCGGCGATGCTCGAGGCGATGCAGGAGCACAAGGTGACGGTGGTGGGCAAGACCTCCAGGCTCGAGCCGCCGTTCTTCGTGTTGGCCACGCAGAACCCCGTCGAACAGGAGGGCACCTATCCCCTGCCCGAGGCCCAACTCGACCGCTTCATGTTCCTCGTGGAGCTCGACTATCCGAACGAGGAGGAGGAGGTGGCGATCGCGCGGACGACCACGGGCGACGCGCCCCCGGTGCTCGACCAGGTGATGACCGCGGCCGAGATCATCGACTACCAGCACCTCGTCCGCCGCGTGCCCGTGCCCGACCACATCTACCGGTTCGCCGCCAGGCTCGTCCGCAAGACGCGGCCGAAGGGAGACTCGGCGCCGGCCTGGCTCAAGCCGCTGGTGAGCTGGGGGGCGGGGCCCCGTGCCGTGCAGAACCTCGTGCTCGGCGCCAAGTCGCGGGCCGCGCTCTCGGGCAGCTACATGGTCCGACTCGAGGATGTCGAGGCCGTGGCGGCCCCGGTGCTCACGCACCGGATCATCACCACGTTCGCCGCCCAGGCCGAGGGGGTCGATGCCAAGGAGATCGTGGGCCGGCTGGTGAAGGAGACCGTCGCCGAACAGGCGTGAGCGGCCCGCACCTGTTCGGGAACAGCCGCATGTTCACCGATCGACAGCCCCGGTCGTTTCTCGACCCCGCCGTGCTCGCCCGGCTGGCGGCGGTGCCGCTGGTTGCGCGGAGGCCGATGGTGGGCACCGTCTCGGGTCGGCATGCCAGCCCCCATCGCGGCTCGAGCGTGGAGTTCGCCGAGTACCGCAAGTACGTGCCGGGTGACGACCTCCGGCGGCTCGACTGGCGGGCCTTCGGCCGCTCCGACCGCCACTATGTGAAGGAGTACGAGGCCGACACCAACCTCCGGCTCTGCCTCGTGCTCGACACGTCCGGATCGATGGGCTACTCCTCGGGCGGCCCCTCGAAGATGGAGTACGCGCGGCGGATCTGCGGCGGACTCGGCTACCTCGCCGCCCAGCAGGGTGACGCGGTCGGCATCGCCTGCGTGGCTGACGGCATCGTGCGGTCGCTGCCGCCGCGGCGCAGCCCCGCGCATCTGCGGCTCGTGTTCGACGTGCTCGAGGAGGCGAAGCCGGCAGGCTCGACGCGGCTGCCCGAGGTGCTCCACGAGATCGCGGAGACGACGCGGCAGCGGGCGCTGGTGGTGATCGTGTCGGATCTCTTCTGCGAGCCCGAGTCGCTCGCGACCGCGTTCAGCCACCTGCGGTTCCGCCGTCACGACGTCGCCGCCTTTCACCTGCTCGACCCACAGGAACTCGACTTCCAGTTTCAGCGACCGACGCGGTTCCTCGACATGGAGGGGGGCGGCGCGATCTTCGCCGACCCGGTCGACATCACCGACCGCTACCACACGGCGCTCGAGGCGTGGCTCGAGTCGCTGCGGCGGGTCGTGCTCGAATCGGCCGTCGACTACCACCGCGTGGTCACCGCCGATGCCTACGAGCAGGTGCTGGCCAGATTCCTGGTCGGCCGCGCTGCGGGAAGGGGGCTGCGATGACGTTCCTGCAGCCGTGGGTGCTCGTGGCGCTGCCGTTGGTGGCGCTGCCGCTCGTCATCCATCTCATCAATCAGCGCCGCTTCCAGACGGTGCCCTGGGCGGCGATGCAGTTTCTGCTGGCGGCCAAGGCGCTCTCGCGGGGCTACTCGCGGCTGCGGCACTGGCTGATCATGGCGCTGCGGATGCTGGCCGTGGCGGCGGTGATCCTCGCCGTCGGCAGGCCGCTGTCGCGGGGCTGGCTGGCGCTCGCCGCCGGAGGCCGGCCCGACTCGGCGATCGTGGTGCTCGACCGCAGCCCGAGCATGCAGGCCACGGCTGCGGCCGGCGGTGCATCGAAGCTCGAGACGGGCCGCCGCCAACTGGCCGAGTCGCTCGCCACGCTCGAGGCCCGCCGCGTGATGGTGGTCGTCGATCCGGCCCGCGGCGCGGAGGAGGTGGCGTCACCCGCGGCGATCGCCGACCTCGCGACGACCGGTCCCGCTGCCGCCGCCGCCGATCTTCCGGCCCTGCTCCGGGCGGCCTACGACTCCATCCGCGAACATGCCGCGGGCACCACCGAGATCTGGATCTGCTCCGACCAGCGGGGCAACGACTGGAAGCCCGACGAGGGCTCGTGGGGCGGACTGCGTGATGCCTTCGCGAAACTGCCGCAGCAGGTTCGCTTTCAACTGCTCGCCTACACCGCGCAGCCGCCGGGGAACGTGGCGGTGCGGGTGCCGCAGGTGCGGCTCGAGACGCCGGGCCGCGACCGGCGGCTCGTGGTGACGGTGGCGGTGTCGCGGCAGGCGGACGGCGATCGCCTGACGCTCCCGGTGAAGATCGAGATCGGCGGCGTGACCACGTCGGTCGAACTCGATCTCGTGGGTCGCGAGGCCGTGCTCAAGAACCACGTGATTCCGCTCGAGCGGTCGGCCGGGGCCCGGGGCTGGGGGAGGGTGTCGATTCCGGCCGACGCCGATCCCGCCGACAACGAGTATTTCTTCGTCTACGACGCGCCGCCGCCGCGGCGGGTGGTCGTGGTCGCGGAGGATCCGGCGGCAGGCCGCGCGCTCGAACTCGTCGCCGGCATCGCCCCCGACAAGTCGGCGGCGGAGGTCGACCTCGTGTCTCCCGGGAGCGTGGCGACCGCGGCGTGGGATGCGGCCGCGGCGGTGCTCTGGCAGGGGCCGTTGCCCGAAGGCCGCGACGCCGATCTTCTGCAGGCCTTCGTCGCCCGCGGAGGGCAGGTGATCTTCTTCGCGCCGGATCGCCCCACGGCCGCGGCGTTCGCCGGCGGAGCCTTCGGCGAGTGGACGACTCATGGCACGGCCGTGGCGGCGGAGTCGTGGCGGACCGATCAGGATCTGCTGGCCAACACGCTCGCGGGCTCGGCACTGCCGCTGGGCGACGTGGCGGTGACGAGGTCATGCGGCCTCACGGGCGACCTCGTGCCACTGGCGACGCTCCCGGGGGGCAGTGCGCTTGTGGCGCGGTCGAGCCTGGCGGAGGGCGTCACGTTCGTCGCCACCACGCCGGCGCCCCGCGACTCGTCGCTCGCCGCGGAGGGCGTGGTGCTCTATGCGATGGTGCACCGGGCGATCGACCGCGGCCTCGCTGCGCTCGCCGGCGCGAGGCAGGCCGATGCGGGCCCGGCCGCCGCCGATGTGGCGCGGGCCTGCGCTGGAGGCTGGACGCGCGTTGCCGGCGAACCGGCGACGCCCTCCACCGAGGCCGGGCTGCATGCGGGCGTCTTTTCCTGTGGTGAGCGGCTCGTGGCGGTCAATCGTCCGCCGGCCGAGGATGCGGCGACCGTGCTTGCCGACGACCGCGTCGAGGCACTCTTTCGCGGCCTGCCGTTCGCCCGGCTCACGGGCACGGCGGGCGACACCGCCAGCCTCGTGCAGGAGATCTGGCGGGCGTTCCTGATCTCGCTCTTGCTCGCGCTCGTCGCGGAGGGGCTCTTGAGCCTGCCCCGCCCCGTTGCCGCCGGCCACCACGCCGCGGCATCACGGCGGCTGGAGGAGGCGGCATGAGCGGCCAGGCCCTGAGGTTTTTCACGACGCCGTGGACGATCGGCATCGCCGTCTCGCTCGTGCTGGCGGTGGCGATCGTGGCGTTTGCCACCTGGCGGCGGAGCGGCTTCACGACGGGCACGGGGCTCGTCGAGTTGCTGCGGGTGGTGATCGCGGCAGTGGTCGCGGTGCTCCTCAACCAGCCGGAGTGGGTGGAGGAGTATCGCCCCGAGGAGCGGCCGACGGTGGTCGTGTTCCACGATGCGTCACGGAGCATGGACACCCGCGACGTGGTCGCGGTCGATGGCTCGCCTGGCACAGGGCCGCGCAGCCGGCGTGAGGCGCTCGCCGCGCTCGCGGAGCGGGCGCCATGGAAGCCGCTCGAGCAACGGTTCGAGGTTGTCGTCGAGCCGATCGCGGCATCGCCACCGGGCACGGCCACCGATCTGGCCGGGCCGCTGGCGGCCGCCGCTGAGCGGTTCGCCGCGTTGCGAGCGGTGGTGCTGGCGAGCGATGGCGACTGGAACGCCGGGCGTCCGCCGCTCGATGCGGCGCAGCCGCTGGCGGTCGCGCAGGTGCCGGTGTTCGCCGTGCCCGTCGGCAGCCCCACGAGGCTGCCCGACCTCGAACTCACGAGCCTCGACTGCCCCACGATGGGCGTGGCGGGCAAGGCGGTTCGCATCCCCTTCACGGTGGTGTCATCGCTGCCGACCGAGCGGGTGGTGGTGGCCACGCTTGCCGTGAGCACCGGCGAGAAACTCGTGAAGGAGGTCCGCCTTCCGGCCATGGGCACCGTCACCGACTGGATCTCGTGGACGCCGCCGGCCGTCGGCGACTACACCGTCACGCTCTCGATCCCCGTGGAGCAGGGCGAGATCCTGCCCGACAACAACCAGCGGACCGCCCCGATCTCGATCCGCCAGGAGAAGCTTCGCGTCCTCGTCGTGGAGAGCGTGCCGCGGTGGGAATACCGTTATCTCCGCAACGCCCTCTCCCGCGATCCGGGCGTGGAGGTGTCGTGCCTCCTCTTCCAGCCGGGGCTCTCGAAGCGCGGCGGCGGCTTCAAGGGGGCGATCCAGCGGTTTCCGAGCGGCCTCGACGAGCTCTCGCAGTACGACGTCGTGTTCCTCGGCGACGTGGGCGTGGGCGAGGACCAGCTGACCACGGAAGACTGCCGGCTCCTGAAGGGCCTCGTGGAATACCAGGCCAGTGGCCTCGTGTTCATGCCGGGGTGGCGGGGCGAGCAGGCGTCACTCGTGGGCACGCCGCTCGACGAGCTCTGCCCGGTGGTGATCGACGAGGCGCGGCCCGACGGCACGGCGAGCGACGGTCCGCGGCGGCTGGTGCTCACCGAGGCCGGCCGCGCGAGCCTGCTCACCAAGCTCGCCGACGGCGCGACGGAAAATCTCGCCATCTGGGAGAGCCTGCCGGGCGGGCAGTGGCATGGGCCGGTGCTCCGCGCGAAGGCGGGCAGCGAGGTGCTGGCGGTGCATGAAGACGCCGCCAACGAATACGGCCGCATTCCCCTGCTCGTGACGCGCACCTTCGGCGCCGGCAAGGTGCTCTACATGGCCACCGACGGCGCCTGGCGGTGGCGGAAGGGCGTCGAAGACAAATACCACTACCGCTTCTGGGGCCAGGTGGTCCGCTGGATGGCCTACCGCCGCAACATGGCGAAGGGCGAGCGGATGAGCCTCGCCTTCGCGCCCGAGCAGCCGCAGCTCGGCCAGACGCTGGCGCTCGACGCGCGCGTGACCGCGGCGAGCGGCGAGCCGCTCTCGAGCGGCGAGGTGACGGCGCGGATCACGGCGCCCTCGGGGGCCGTCGAGACGGTGCGGTTCGCCGCGCCCGGTGGCGACGGCGAGTGGGGCGTTTTCGCGGCGACGTTCGCGCCGGCCGAGCCGGGCAGGCACGAGATCGTGCTGGCCTGCAAGGAGACGGGCGACACGCTCGACGCCTCGGTCTTCGTGCAGGGCTCCGTGGAGGAGGGCATCGGCCGTGCCGCGCGGCCCGAGGTGCTCGCCGAGATCGCGCAGGTGACGCGCGGCCGGGTGGTGCGGCCCGAGGAGGTCGCCGGGCTCGTGGAGTCGCTCGCCGCGCTGCCCGACCCGCCGCCGACGGTCCGCCGGCTGCAGCTCTGGAGCCATCCGCTCGTGGCCGTCGGTCTCGTGACGCTCCTTGGCCTCTTCTGGATCGGCCGCAAGCGTCAGGGCCTCGTCTGAGGCGGGCCCGCACGCGAGCCGCAGGACACGGCTTGCCGCGTGGATGCTGCCGACTCGCGGCGGTACGATGAAGGGGTTCTCCCTGGGTCGATCGCCTCCGGAGTCGCCGGCATGACCGCGCCGCAATCGACCGTGACGACGCGCGCGGGGTGGATCGCGCTGCCGGCCGACCTCGTCCGCCGGCTGGCCGCGTTTCGCGATGGCGTCCGCCGCGTCAAGTTTTTCGAGGCTGCGTGCGCGGCCGTGGGCGGTATCGCGCTGGCGGGGCTCGCGGTGTTCCTCCTCGACAGGCTCGGCGAGACGCCGCAGTGGGTGCGGCTGGCCGTCTTCTCGTTCGCGGTCGCGGCCTGCATGGCGTTGCCGGCGGCGATCCGGCGGTGGGGCTTCGGGCTCTCGTCGTTCGAACAGGTGGCGCGGCTCGTCGAACGGCGATTTCCCACGGTCGGCGACGAGCTGCTCGGGATCATCGAGATCGTGCGGGCCGGGGAGGCGGGGCAGTCGCGGTCGCGGGCGCTCTGCGAGGCTGCGGTCGCGCAGGTTGCGGCGCAATCGGGCCGCGTCGAGTTTCGCGAGGCCATGCCGCCGGCACGTCCGGGGCGGTGGGCGGTCGCGGCGGCGGTGCCGCTGGCCGCCTGTGCAGCCGTGGCCGTCGTCGCCCCCGATGCCGCCGCCAATGCCTGGCGGCGGCTCGCCCTGCCGTTCGCCGCAATCGAACGGTTTACGTTCGCCCGCGTGCAGCCGCCGCCCGCGCGGCTCGTCGTGCCCCACGGCGAGCCGGCGACCGTCACCGTGCCGCTGCGCGACCACACCCGCTGGCGGCCCGAAGAGGCGCGCCTGCGGATCGGTCGACAGCCGCCACTCGTCGCGAGGCTCGACGGCGACCGGTATGTCTTCACGCTGCCCCGGCAGGTCGCCGACGAGCCGATCGTGCTCGCCGTGGGCGATGCCCGCCACACGGGCACGCTCGCCGCGGTGCATCGCCCCGAGCTTGCCGCCCTCGAAGCGGAACTCACCCTGCCCGACTATCTCCAGCGGCCGGGCAGCCGCCGGCAGGATGTTCGCGGCGGCGTGCTCGCGCCCGTGAAGGGCAGCCAGATCTCGATCGTGGCCACGGCCAATAGGGAGCTCGTCGCCGCCACGGTCGACGACGCCGCGGTCGAGCCCGAGGGTGCGACGATCCGCACGCCGCCCGTGCTCGTCGAGGCGGAGGTGACCATCCGGCTCTCGTGGCGGGATGCCGACGGCCTCGAGGCGGCCACGCCGCTCGAGCTCTTGATCACGCCGCGGAGCGACGAGCCCCCCACGGTGGTGATGCTCGACGTGCCGCAGACACGGGGCATGCTCCTCGAGGCTGACACGCTCACCTTCAAGGTGGCTGCCCGCGACGACTTCGGCATCCGCCGCGTGGGCCTCGAGTGGGAGGGCCTGCCCGACGCCCTCTCGGCCAGCGGCACGCCCAGCGACGCGGCGGCGGTCGAGAAGGGAGAGCGGCTCCTGCAGGCCGGCGGCGGCGAGGTGGAGGCGGTCGACGCGGCAGCGACCTTCTGCCCGGCGGCGCTCGGCATCCGCCCCCAGCCGATCGCGATCCGCGCGTTCGCCGAGGATTACCTGCCGGGCCGTGCTCGGGCCGTGTCGGCCCCGCTCGTGCTCTACGTGGTCGATCGCGCCGAGCACGCGCTCGTGCTCAACACCAGACTGCAGCAGTTCCGCCAGCAGGCCAGCGAGGTCCGCGATCGCGAGATGGGCCTGCTGGCCACCAACAAGGAGCTCCGCGGCCTGCCGGCTGAGCAGCTGCTTGCCCCCGAGAGCCGGGCGCGGCTCGAGGCGCAGGCGGCCGCCGAGGAGGCCAACGCCCGCCGGCTCGACCGGCTGGTCGACGAAGGAGCGGAACTGGTCCGCGAGGCGATCAAGAATCCGGAGTTCGAGCCGCAGACGCTCGAGGCGCTCGCCGAAGACATCCAGACGCTCGCCGCGATCGCCGAGGAGCGGATGCCCGGCGTGGCCGACCTGCTCGCGCGGGCGGCCGCGGCCCGGCTCGCCTCCGGGCAGCTCCGCGAGGGGCGACCAGCCGTGGAGGCGTCGGCGGGCGAGCCGAGCGGCAGGGAGCCGAAGTCCGGAGAGATGGTGGGCGATGGCCAGTCAGGCGGTGAGCAGCCGCCGAACGTCGGCGAGCAACGCGATCAAGCGGAAGGTGGAGAGCCCGGCGAGGGTTCCGCCGGGGAAGGTTCGCCGCCGCTGCCGCGCGTGGTCGACGTCGAATCAGCGCAGCAGCCGAAGGGCGAGGCGGCCGCCGCCGGCGGGCAGCAGTCCCCGGCCTCTCCGCCGGGCCTGCCGACCACCCAGGCCGGCGTGGCGCCGCCGCGGCAGGGCGAGCCGGCCGAGGCGGAGCCGACGGCGGAGCAGGCCCTCGACGACGCGATCGCCGCGCAGGAGAAGCTCCTCGCCGAGTTCGCGAAGGTGGCCGACGAACTCGCGGCGGTGATGGCCCGGCTCGAGGGGAGCACGTTCGTGAAACGGCTCAAGCTCGCGTCGCGAGAGCAGGGGCAGATCGGCAGCCGGATCGCGGCGCTCGCCGACGAGGCTTTCGGCCGTGCCGACCGTCAGCCCGCCACCGTCAAGCGGGCGCTGGGTGACGTCCGCGAGCAGTCGTTGCGGGAGACCGAGCGGATGTCGGCCCTGATGGATGACCTGCAGGCCTACTTCGACCGGCGACAGCTTCCCGCGTTCCGCACGGTGCTCGAGGAGATGAAGGAACTCGACACGCTCGGCAGCCTGCGGCAGCTTTCCGACGACGTGGTCCGGGAGGCGGGCATGTCGATCGCGCAGGCCGAGTACTGGTCCGACACGTTCGACCGGCTCGCCGACGACCTCGTGCCGCCGCCGCAGGGCGAGGGAAGCGGCCAGGGGACCGGACCGCCGCGGGAGGCCGTGCCACCGGAGGTGGTGCTCGAGGCGATGAAGATCCTCGACGAGGAGGTGAACCTCCGCGAGGAGACCCGCGTCGCCGAGCAGGCCCGGGGGGCGGTCGCGGGGGAGGAGTTTGCCGCCGAGGCGAAGAAGCTCGCCGAGCGGCAGGAGGCGCTCGCCGACCGGGTCATTGGTCTCGTCGATCGCCTCCTCGACGAGCCCGACGGCGAACGGGCCTTCGCGGCCGAGGTGCAGCTCTTCGAGAAGGTCGAGGATGTGATGGCGGAGGCGGCGGGCATCCTCGCCGCACCGGACACCAGCGCGAAGGCAATCGCCGCCGAGACCGAGGCGATCGAACTGTTGCTCGCGGCGCAGGCCCCGTCACCGAACCAGTCGGGCGGCGGTGGCGGGGCTGCCGGCGGCGGCCTCACGCCCGGGGGTGGCGGCACCGGCTCGGCGACGAGCGCGGCCCTGGCCCTCGTCGGACGTGGCAACCGCACCGCCCGCGGCACGGGGGGTGAAAAGGATCAGGCCACCGGCACCAGTGGCCGGGTGCTGCCCGAGGAGTTCCGGGCCGGATTGGACGCCTACTTCAACACCTTCGAGAAGGAACGGCGATGAGGCGTCATCCTTCACCACCGCCGGCGGTCGCCATCCACGGCGCAGTTCTTGTCGCCCTCCTCGCGGCGTCGTCCGCATTCGCCCAGGGGCCCGTCGTCCGCTTCGGCGATCCGGTGCCGCGGGACGTGCGCGAGATGTACGACGCCGGCCTGCGCTACCTGATCCGCACGCAGGACGAGAGCGGTGGCTGGAAGGACGGACAGGCGGGGCCCGGCGTGACCGGCATGGCGGTGATGGCCCTGCTCGCTTCGGGCGAGGATCCGAACCACGGTCCCTACCGCGAGCCGATCCGCAAGGGTCTGCGGAGCATCATCGCGGCGCAGAATCCCGAGACGGGATTTCTCGGCTCGTCGCAGGGCCACGACAGCATGTATCAGCACGGCTTCGGCATGCTCGCGCTTGCCGAGGCCTATGGAGCCGTCGACGACCGCACGCTCTGGACCGAGGCGAGTGCCGGTGGCCGCAAGGGCCGGTCGCTCGGGCAGGCCCTCGAACTCGCCGTGCGGTGCGCCGTGACCAGCGCGAAGAACAACCCGCTCGGGGGCTGGCGGTATTCGCCCGACGCCAAGGATGCCGACACCTCGGTGAGCGGCGCGGTGCTCATGGGCTTGCTCGGGGCGCGGAACGCGGGCATCGAGGTGCCCGACGACACGATCGATCGGGCGATCGCCTACCTCGCCTCGATGACCGGCCCCAACGGCCAGCTCGGCTATTCCGGGGGCCCGGGAGGCGGCAGCGACGCGGTGACGAGCATCGGGGTGCTGGTGTTCGCGATCGCGCGGCACAAGGAGCTGCCGCAGTACGCGAAGGCGGCGGCCTATCTGCGAGGCCGGTCGCTCGGCGCCAGCCAGGCCAATGGTGAAGGCTATCCGACCTACACCCGCTACTACCGTGCCCAGGCCCTCTTCCAGGCCGATGTCGCCACGTGGGAGAAGTGGAACGCCGGGCTCGTCAGGGAGATGAAGTCGATGCAGGCCAAGGACGGCAGCTTCGCCGGCTTCGCCGGCCGCGGTGGTGGCTTCGGCGGCACGGTCGACACGTCGCTCGCGCTGTTGTCGCTGGCGGTCAACTACAAGTTTCTCCCGGTGTACGAGCGATGAAGACCCCGCCACGTCGCAGAAGATTGATCGTGTCGCTCGGCCTCTTCGGCTGGCTGATGATGGGCATGGGCCCGGCACGCAGTCGCGGCGAGGACGTTGCCGCGGCCGCCGTCGAGGAGGAGGTGACGATCGTCGGAGATGCCGAGGGGATGGCGGTGGTGATCGAGGAGGTTGCCGATGGACCGCGGCTGGCGGTGCCGCCGCCGCCGGTGCCGCCCGCCGCCGGCGACGGCCTGTTCGGGGCGGGTCTGCGGATGCTCTTCGACGCGATCGCCCCGGCTGCCGCGGTCCCGCCTGCCGACGATGCGGACGCCGCGAACGAACGGGCCGGCGATCCCGCGCGGCAGCAGGCCGTGCAGCAGCGGGAGCAGATCCGCCAGCATGCCCGCCAGCTCGAGCAGATGCTGCAGCCGGCCCTGCGAACGGAACTCGACGTGATCCGGCGGTCGTGCGGCGACCTTTCCCCGGCGGCCCGCCGCGCGGTGCTCGCGGCCGGTCGCACGGCGCTGACGAAGGCGGCCCTCGAGGTCGCGACCGTGCAGATGACGGGTGGCGACCGGCGGCGGGCCGTCGAGCCGCGGCGGCGGATCGCCGACGCACTGGCGGCGGCGCTCGAGCCGCTCGCCCCGGCGGAGGAGTTCGCCGCCTACCGTCGGGAGCAGCGGCTGCGGCAGGAGCGGCGCGAGGCTGCGGCCCGCGTGGCGATCGTCGCCAAGCTCGACCGCCGGCTCGACCTCACCGCCGCCCAGCGGGCCGCCATCGAGGCCGATCTCGCGGAACGCTGGGAGCCCGCCTGGGTTCGGGAACTCGACGATCGAGGCATGATCATGAACAACGAGCGGCCCTGCCCCGACTATGCCGTGGCGAGCATCGAGCCGCATCTCCGCGAGGCGCAGCGGGCCGACTGGAACCGCTGGCGCAAGGCGGCCGGCTCGGCCGTGATCGGGATGCACGGCGGCTGGAATATCGACTCGCTCGGCCTGCACGTGGAGGACGAGTGGTGGACGAAATGATCCCCTCGGTCGGCCGGCGGGTCTGGGCCGGGCTTGTCGTCGGTGCCCTCGCCATCGCGGGCGGAGCCGCCGGTCGGGCCGCCGATGATCGCGTCGTCGAGGCGCCGCGGCCCGCGGCACAGCAGGCCGAGGAGAATCAGCACCTCATCGACCTTGGCGTCAACTTTGACGCGAACCTCTTCGAGCAGCAGGGCAACGGCTGGGTGCTCCGTGGGGGCAATGGCCTGCAGGTGCAGGGGCGGCTGGTCATCAACGGCCGCGTGGTGGTGGGTGGAGGCCGCGACGCACCGCCGGCCGAGTCGCCGACGTTCGCCCGGGCGCGGGCCCTCGCCGAAAAGCGGCTCGGCCGGATCGACGATGCCATCGGCCTGACGCCCGTGCAGCGGCAGCGGCTGCAGCTGGCGATCGAATCCGACATCCGCCGGTTCGCCGCCGAGATCGACGACGTGCGCGGCCGCTTCGCCGGCGCGCGGGTGAACCTCAACGATCAGGAGGGACAGAAGACCTGGCATCGCTTCCAGCAGGAGGTGCAGCAGTGCCGGCAGCGGCTCCGCGGGCTGTTCGACGACGGCTCGCTGTTCGCCAAGGTGCTGCCGACGACGCTCGAGCCGGGGCAGCTGGCTGCCATCGAGGCAGAGGCCCGGGCCCGTCGCACGTTCCGGTGGCGGGCGATGGTGGCGGCGACGCTCGTGAAGATGGACGAGGCGCTGGGGCTCGACGAGCGGCAGCACGAACTCGTCGAGCGCACCCTCCTCGCCCGCGAGCCGGCCCTGCGGGTCGACGAACTCTCGCCCGATCAGGACAACGCCCACCTGCAGCAAAACCTCGTCTACATGGTGCTGGCATCCGCCGATCAGGCGGCGCTCAAGAAGGCGGTGAGCGAACGGCAATGGCGAACGCTCGCGCTGCTCATGAACCAGGGCAAGGCGATGCGGTCGTGGATCGAGCAGCAGGGGATTCTCGAGGGCACGCCCCGATGAGGCCGGCGGGGCCGAAATGCTCGGCCGCTTGACGGCCCTGCCGGCGGACAAAGAATGATGAGGGGGTCCTTCCGCCCCCGCCCCTCCCCCTCCGCAGC
>JBJTDZ010000033.1:0-18792 GCA_046092585.1 Pirellulales bacterium
GCGGTATGCCGAGGGGCTCCACGGCCGCCCAGCGATCGATCGCCTCTACGACACGATCCGCCGCGGCATCCGTGCCCATGGATTTCCGGTCGGCGAGGTGCGGACCACGTGCGGCAGCGAAGAGGAGGGCGTCTGGACCTGGATCAACCTCAACGACATGCTCCTCGACGCGTTCGAGAGCGATCGTGAGCCGGTCGGCATCGTGGAGGTGGGTGGCTCGTCGCTACAACTCACCTTTCCCACCGACGAGGATCCCGATCTGGTTCCCCACGTGCATCGCGTGGAGCTCAACGGCCGCCGGTTCGCCGTCTCATGCCGTAGCTTCCTCGGGCTCGGCCAGGACGACGCCCGCAAGGAGATGCGGCGTCGCCTCGGCCCGCAGGGTTCGGCCGTCTGCTTTCCGTGGGGCTTTCGTGCCGTCCTCGACCACGGCGATGTGCTCGACGGCGTGGGCGCGCATCGCCTCGCCGCCGACGGCCGCTACGAGTTCGCGGCCTGCTCGATGGCCTACGACGCCATCGTGGGCGAACGGCTGACGGAGGCCGGCGTCCCGGATCTGCGGCACGCACGCGGTGACTTCGTGGGCATCGACGGCGTCTTCTACGCGACCGAGCCCTGGGGCATCAACGAGGCCCCGGAACGACTGGCCGACCTGCTTCCGGAGCGCTGCTCATCGGCGGCGAACTTTCCCCAGATCGACGAGCGGGAGCGCGTCCAAGCCCAGGCAGCCAACGCGACCTACATCAGCGTGCTGTTGACCAGGCTCTTTGCAGGTTCGGGACACCGGCTCGTCCGGGCCGTGCCTACCCGCCGTGACGGCGAGACGCTGCTGACCTGGACGCGGGGCTATCTGATCCGCCGGTACAGCGGGAAGCTCGCCGAAGGGTGAGCGCCACCGGCCCCCGTCAGGTGCTATGTTGCCGAGGTCCGGGTCGCGGCCAGCCATCACCTTTGGAGAACCAGACCATGCGATTCTGTCGTCACAGTGCGTTGATGCGCCGCCTTGTGCCCATTGCAGCGATGGTCACTTTTCTCTTCGCCGCTCCCGCCGCGGCCTGCACCCGCGCGGTCTATCTCGGCCCCGAAGGCCAGACCGTCACCGGCCGCTCGATGGACTGGCAGGAAGACATGCACACGAACCTCTGGATTTTTCCCCGGGGGATGGCCCGCAATGGCGGCATCGACCGCGGCGCGCTCGAGTGGAAGAGCCTCTATGGCAGCGTCGTGGCAAGCGTCTACGAGGGTGCGACGGCCGATGGTATGAACGAAAAGGGGCTCGTCGCAAACCTGCTCTACCTGGCGGAGTCGGAATACCCGGCCGCCACCGACACCCGCCCTGCGGTCACGATCTGCGCCTGGACGCAGTATGTGCTCGACCGATTCGCGACCGTCGCCGAGGCCGTGGCAGAACTCCGCAAGGAGACGTTTCGCGTGGTGGCGATCTCGGCGCCCAACGGCCGGCCCGGTCTCGTGCACCTGGCGATCTCGGATCCGTCGGGCGACTCGGCGATCTTCGAATACGTCGGCGGCAAGCTCCGCATTCACCACTCCCGCGACTACCAGGTGATGACCAACTCACCGCTGTTCGACGAGCAGATCGCCCTCGACCGCTACTGGCAGGAGATCGGCGGCACGGTGATGCTCCCCGGCACGAATCGTGCGGCCGATCGCTTTGCGCGGGCGTCGTTCTACATCAACGCCTGCCGGCAGTCCGCCGACCCGCAGGAGGCCGTGGCCGACGTGTTCAGTGTGATGCGGAACGTCGGCGTGCCCCGCGGCATCACCACGCCCGACAAGCCCAACATCTCCTCGACGATCTGGCGAACGGTTTCCGACCAGAAGGAGCGGGTCTACTACTACGAGAGCACCTACTCACCGAGCGTGGTGTGGGTGAAGTTCGTCGATCTTGATTTCGCCCCCGAGTCGGGCGTGCGGAAGCTCAAACTCGACGGCGAGCCGGACCGGGCCGGCAACCAGACCCGGGAGTTCAAGCCGGCCGAGCCGTTCAGGTTCCTGCGTCCCAAGTGAGCCGAGTGCCCCGCAGGCGCTCATGACGCTCCACACTGCGGTCAGCGACGCCGGGAGCAGCGGCCCACGGCTTTTCCTCTACCGTGCTCGAGCCGGCCGCGGTCGAGGTGAACCTGCTCGCCACCGCGGGCATGCGGCATGCCGATGGGCTCCACGGCCGGCCGGTGATCGAACACCTCTACGACACGCGCCGCGCGGCGTCCGGCAGCCATATCTCCCATCTTTCGCAGTGTAACAGTCACGATTCAGCCCCTGTTGACGCCCCCGCCCCGCCGCAGGTAGTTCCCCGATCTCCGCGCCCCCTGGATGGAAGGCATGCATTCCCCGCCGCCCCGAAAACGGCACATCATCGGGCTCGCCGTCGCCTTCGTGTCGCTCGTGGGCGTTGTCGCGACCGGCTGCATGGGGGGACTCGCCGTGCGCTCCACGCGGCTCGCCTACAACCAGTCGTACAGCCTCACCAACGACCAGGAAATCCTGCTCAACATCGTGCGGCTGCGTTACGGCGAGTCACCGAACTTCATGGATCTGCCGGCCATCACGTCGCAGATCGAGGCGGCGTCGGATGGCAGCGGCGCATCGACGACGACTCCGGGGCTCGGCGTGTGGGGCGGGCTGTTCAGGCTCCGCGACGCCCCCACGCTCTCCTACACGCCACGGACTGGCTACAATGTTTCGTCCACGCTCTTCAAGACGCTGGGCGCCGAGACGTTGCTCGACATCAGCCCCGGCGGCAACACCGAGATCTTCTTTCTCGCCTTCGTGGACTCCATCAACGGCGTGGGAAACGCCCAGCTGGCGACGTCGCCGCTCGGCAAGGTGCTCGACTCCAACACGACCTATCGATACGGCATCGAAAACTTCTTGGAACTGCAACGCCGCGGCGGCATCGGCCTGCGACTTGCGACGATCAAGAACAAGTCCTTCAATCCGATGAAGGTCACGACGATGTCGGGGATGGACCTCGTGAACGCCGCAGAGCGGGATTACTCGCTCCAGAGCGAAGGTGACCGAGTCCAAGTGGTTCACAAAGACACGGTGCTTGCCGCCGTGATCAATCCCGCGGAGCTCGACTCCCCCGAACTGGCGGAGATCACGAACACGTTCAAGCTCCGTCCAGGTCGCACCGTCTACCGCGTGCTCTCCATGGAAAAAAACAAGATTGACCTCAATAGCGTCAACGACCGGGACGCGATGCCTGCCACCGTTCTCACGGAGGACGGTGCCGAGATTCTGCCCCTACCAGGCCCCGCCCTGGATCCGCCCGCCACGACGGACGACTCCGACACCCGCGTGAATGAAACCTACGATTCGGAGTCCAAGATCGAGATCAACGTGCGGTCTGGCTACCAGATCATGTCGTTTCTCTCGAAGGGGGTGGATGTGCCCGAGAAGCATTTGGCCAGTGGAGTGGCGCCTAGTTTTTGCGGCCAGGATGGTCGGCGATTCGATCCCCGACAGCTGACCAGGGGTTTCTTCCACGTCTGCGTGCAGAAGCACAGGCCGTGGCACACGACGCTGGCCGTTCATTATCGCGGCCACTGGTTCTACGTGGCGGAAGAAGACGCCATGTCCCGGGCGGTCGTCAACATGCTCGAGATGATCCTTGGCCTCCAACTGCAGGAGAAGAGCCAGGGCCCGGTGCTCACCCTGCCGATCAATTGAGCGGCGGCCCCGACCGCCACTGTCCGTGCGCCGTGGATTTCAAAGAACGGGGGGCAAAGCCCGATGGAACTCTTCGAACATCTGATCACCTGGTGGCTTTCGCGTCCCGCGGCCGCCGTGATTGGCATCCTCGTCACGCTCGAGGCGGGGCTCGCCGGGATCCTGTATTTCCTCGTCTCCGGCCGCTGGACAGGCGATTTCATCCGGCATTGGTGCCGAATCGACCCGATGATGGTCATGCCGATCGCGTTGATTTTCAGCCTGCTCGTCGGCTTCCTCGGGGCGGAGATTCGCCAGCGCAATCAGCAGGCTGGCAAGAGCGTCGCCGACGAGGCGCGGGCTCTCGACGCGATCCACGCCCTGACGCGAACGTCGCACGGACGATTGGCCGACGTGCGAGACGCGGCCAGCAGGTATGCGACGGTCGTGGTCGAACAGGAGTTCCCCCAGTTTGGCAACGTCGGCGAAAACCCGGCGGCGGTTGCTGCAGTCGACGACTTGGAACGGCTGGCCGCCGAATATGCGGAGGATCGGGACAGCCCAACCGTCGCCGCCCATGGCATCATGGATTCGGTCATCATCCTCAAGAAATCCCGGGAAGAACGATCGCTCCTGCTTCGCGGAAGCAGTGAGTTTGAGTGGCTTACGGTAATCACTCTCTCGCTCATGTCGATCGCAACGATCGCCCTGGGGAGAACGGATTCCCCCAGAATGATGGTCGCCACATGGGCGATGTTCATTCCCGCCGTCGTGATCGTGCTGGGACTGCTGGCACTCCGCGAGAACCCGTTCAGCCCACCGCTGAGCATCTCTTCCGCGCCGCTTGAAGCGGCGAGGCTACATCTTTCGGCGCCGTGAGATGTGACCTGCCTCCCTGAAACGGCACCACTTTCAGAGAGAGAACTCTGGTGGTGCAAACCAAGGGAGGGCACAAGATGCCACGAGGGAAGAAGGTCACCGCGGAGCAGATCATTGGGAAGCTCCGCGAGGCTGAGGTTGGGCTGGCTCAGGGGAAGATCGTGCCCGAGGTGGTGCGGAAGCTGGGCGTAACCGAGCAGATCTACTACCGGTGGAAGCGGGAGCATGGTGGGCTGCGGACGGACCAGGCGAAGCGGCTGAAGTATCTCGAGAAGGAGAACGCTCGCTTGAAGCGGCTCCTGGCGGATGCCGAACTCGACAAGGCGATCCTTCGTGAGGCCGCATCGGGCTGCCGGAGGCGTGCGCAGCTCAACTTCTGAGCCCGGCGAAGCGACGCCAGACGGTCGAGCACGTGCGTGACACCCTCGGCCGTGATGTGGTGACCGAACGCCGGGCATGCCGAGTGCTGGGGCAGGCCAGGAACACACAGCGTCGAAAAGCGTGTGCTACCGATGACGAGCCGCAACTCGTGCAGCGGATCGTCTGGATGGCCAGCGAGTATGGGCGGCACGGATACCGCAGGATTACGGCCCTTCTGCGGGCCGAAGGCTGGCGGGTGAACCACAAGCGGGTGGAGCGGATCTGGCGGCAGGAGGGCCTAAAGGTGCCTGCGAAACAGCCGAAACGGCGAAGGCTCTGGCTTGGAGATGGGTCGTGCATCCGACTGCGGCCGACGCATCGGAACCACGTCTGGACCTATGACTTCGTGATGGATCGAACAGCAGACGGCCGTTCGTTCCGGATGCTGACGATCGTCGATGAGTTCACGCGGGAGTGTCTCGCGATCGACGTAGCGCGCAAGTTGACGAGCGAGGACGTGCTGGAGCGGCTGAGCGATCCGTTCGTACGTCGGGGTGTGCCGGACCATATCCGCAGCGACAACGGCAGTGAGTTCACCGCCAAGCGGGTACACGAATGGCTCGGGCGGGTTGGGGTGAAGACGCTCTACATCGAGAGCTTCACCGGGAAGCTTCGGGATGAGCTATTGGCACGCGAGGTGTTCGACACCCTGCTTGAGGACAAGGTGCTGATCGAGCGCTGGCGGAGGGCCTACAATACCGTCCGCCCACATAGCTCCTTGGGATACCGGCCCCCGGCCCCGGAGTCGCGCCGCCCCTTTCCCCGGGTTTCTCGGGGGAAAACGCCTGACAAATCGCCTCGTCGGCCATGCCGTCAACCTCGACGACCTTGGCGGGCGACCCGTGGCCGCTCACCACGGCAATGCTCGATGGGTCGATCCCGAGACGGTCGGCGAGCAGGGCGACGACGGCCTCGTTGGCCCGCCCTCTCTCCGGCGGCGCCTTCACCTTCACCTTGAGCACCTCACCGAGCCATCCGACGACTTGGTCCCGCGACGACCCCGGCACCACCTTGAGGCTCAAGCGTCCCATGCAAAACCGCTCCATCGTGGGCCGGGTGAGAAATGTCTCGCGCGCCCGGGGCCGACCGCCCCCGGCGCGGAGCCTAACCCTTGGGGAGTGAGCGGATCTTCTACGGGTCGAGAAGGCCCTTCGCGCCCTCGGGAATCACGGGCCGACACTCCGGGGGAAACCTCCCAGTCAAACTGCCCCGGCGAGTAGAGTGACACAGTTTTTTGACACCGCCCTTGGAGTATCACCGCCCCATGCCTGTTCTACTCCAGACGTCACTCCTGCTCATCTGTTCGAACGTGTTCATGACGTTCGCTTGGTATGCGCACCTCAAGGACATGAGTGGACGGCCGTGGTTCATCGCGGCGCTGGTCAGTTGGGGTGTGGCGTTGGCGGAGTACCTGCTGCAGGTGCCCGCCAACAGGATCGGCTACACGACCATGAACCTCGGGCAACTGAAGATCCTGCAGGAGGTGATCGCGCTCTCCGTGTTCGTGCCGTTCGCAGTGCTTTACATGAAGCAGCCCCTGAAACTGAACTACGTGTGGGCGGCCCTATGCATTTGCGCGGCCGTCTACTTCGTGTTTCGGGAATCATGATGGGCACCCGCCGGTAGCCCCCGGTGCTCACCGCGTCATCGCCTTGCAGGCGTCGTGGCACTTACTGCAGGCCTCGGCACATGCCTTGCAGCAGGGCTTGTCACCGCACTTGGTGCATTCGTCGGCGCACTGCTCGCACGCCTCCTCGCAGACCTCGCACATCTCCTCGGCCATCGCGGAGTCGTACTCAAGCAGCGCGACGCACGTCCGGCACGTCTCGATGCAGGTCAGGCAGATTTTCTCGCAGCCCGGGCAGTCGCAGCCCAGAACGCATTCGCGGCAGGCCCGGATGCATTCATTGCAGGCCTTGATGCACGCATCCTTGGCGGCGGCATCGGCGTGCGGGGCATCGGCGGCATGGGCGATAGCCGGCAGGGTCACGGCGGCAGCGAGAAGGAAACGCATCACGAGCGGCATGGTCGGCGGCAGCATGTGTCGGCCCTTTCTGTAGGCGAGGGGGAACCGGTCGCCGGAACTCTACGCATCTGGGATGCAGGCCGGCCAAGGGCCTAGGCGGGGCCATGACCGACGGGCGTCACAACCAACGCGGCTCTTATGTTTTTCACGTCAGGGGCGTCTATCTGCTGGACAGCCTCGCCACGCGGCACGCATTCGGAGAGTCGTGGGCTGCCGCACTTGCTGGGCTTCCGGCACTGACGGCTCAGATGCGCTGAAAGAGGGCATAGACATACGGCCGCGGATCACCGGCCGGATTCACGAACGTGTAGTTCTCCGCCCACACCAACGAAAAACCCTGCCCTAGCCTCAGGCGCATCTCGTCCACGGTATAGCGGTGGACATCGAGTCCGGCACATCGGGGCGCACCGGTCTCGGAGAATTCAGCAAGCAGCACGTGCCCGCCAGGCTTCACAACCGCACGCACGTTCCCGAAGTAGCCGTCGATCTCCGGCTCTGTCAGCAGGAAATGGAGGACAGCCCGGTCAATCCAGATATCGGCCTGCGTCACACCAGCGGGCAACGGCGTCGAGATGTCCTGATGCAGCCATTCGATCTGATCGCTCCGCGCACCGATCCGCCCCCGAAGTCTTGCCAGCGCCTCACTGCTGATATCGTTGAGGACAAGCCTCTTCCCTCTCGCCAGCAGTTCATCGACGAGAAGTGACGTGCCCGCTCCGGGCAGAAATACCGTCTGCGATGGTGCGAAGGGGATGCGATCGAGGAAGGCGAGCGTCTGCCTGACGTCACCTTCGTACCAGCCGAGTTCCTTGTCGGCCTTGCTTGCAAAAAGTTGATTCCAATGCTCAGCACGAGTGGCCATCTGCCCTTTCTCCGAGTGCTCACCTGAGAGACTATTCTCTGCGTCGCGGCGAACGCCTTGAACTCAGATGCCTATCAGGGTCTTGAAGATGATGAAGGCCGCGACGAGGACAATCGCCACGGAGAAGACGCGGGCTAGCGTCGGGCCACCAATCCGGCGGCCGATCCACGAGCCGACGAACAGGGCGGCCACGCCGCCACCCACGAAGCTGCCAGCGATGTCGAGCGGAATGCTGCGGCCCGCAGCCACCTGGGCGGCCACCGCCGCGGCTCCCACAAGTGTCATCACGAAGAGCGAAGTCCCGACGGCACGAAAGACGTCCATCGTGGCGAACGCGACGATCGCCGGCACGATGAGGAATCCGCCCCCGACGCCGAACAGGCCGGAGAGTAGCCCGACCACGAGCCCCACGAGCGTGAGGAGCACGAAGCAGCGAGTGGTCATCCGCAACCGGCCTTCTGCGTCGCGGCTGCAGGTTGGGCCGACGCCCCCGGCAAACACGCCGGCCGCCGCCCGCTCGGTCCGATCCGCCGCCTTACGCCACATCCTGGCGGCGATCAGCAGCATGAGCCCCGCAAACGCGGCCATGAGCGTCTGCGGCGGCACACGCCCGCCGAGCCAACTGCCGGCTGGAGCGGTCAGCATGCCCGCCGCTGCGAAGAGCAGCCCCGTGCGGACTTCGACCTGGCCATACCACCACCGCTCGACTGCGCCGACGAGCGCCGTCGCCGCCACCGTGACGAGCGAGATGCTCACGGCCGTCCGCGGATCGACGCCGATCCAGTAGACGAGCAGCGGCACGGCGAAGATCGCGCCGCCGCCGCCAGTCAGCCCCAGCGAAAGACCGACGAGACTCCCAGCTACCACCGATGCCGCCGCTGCCCACGTGGGGGGAGTCGTGGCCGCGACGGCGTCGATGGCAGCCAGTACGGGGGCGATCATGTGGGTAGCTTTGCTGCGAGCCAGGCCTTGTAACCGCCCACCATGTCGTGCACGTCGCGGCGGCCGAGCTTCTGCAGCAGGCTCGCGGCGATCGCGGAGCGATAGCCTCCTTCACAGTGCACGGCCACGGGCCGGCCGGCCGGAATCTCACCGATCCGCTCGTCGAGATGTGTGAGCGGGATGTTCAAGGCGCCAGCGATGTGGCCACCCGCATGCTCCGCCTCGCTTCGCACGTCAACGATGATCGGTGCCGCACCAGCGTCAGGCCGCTTCCCGGCGAGCCATTCGCCGAGGGCCATCGCCGTGATCCGCTCCGTCCGCTCCACGAGATCGTCGCGGGAAGCCAAGGCACTCATGCCGCCGGCGAGGTAACCCGCGACGTTGTCGAAGCCGATGCGGCCAAGCCGTATCACGGCCTCTTCCTCCCCACCTTCCTCGGCAATCACGACGATCGGCTTGTCATGGGCGAGCATCGAACCTGCCCACGTCGCGTACTTGCCGTTGAGAGCGATATTCAGGGCCCCCTTGAGGTGCCCTCCCTCGAAGTCGATGCCATCACGGACGTCGAGGAGCTGCGCCCCTGATTTCCCAAGGGCGAGCACTTCATCGAGCGTGAGGGGCTTAAGCGTCTTCTCCATCGCCGCGCCAAGCGACGCCCGCTCCTTGCGGTTCAGGATCGCGTCATGGACGAAGTAGTCGGGCGCCTCCGGCTGGTCGGCCGTGACGATCTTCTTGAACTCCTCGCGGCTCATCGGCTGGAGGGCGTAGTTGAACTTCTTCTGCTCGCCGATCGTGGAGACGGTCTCCTTCGACAGGCTCTTGCCACACATGCTGCCCGCCCCGTGAGCTGGATAGACGAGCGTGGCGTCAGGCAGCTTCACGAGCTTGTTCGTGATGCTCTCGTAAAGCATGTCGGCCAGCTCGTCGGCGGTCACGCCGATGCTTGCCAGCAGGTCTGGCCGGCCGACGTCACCGATGAAGAGCGTGTCGCCGGTGAGCACGGCTTGCGGCTCGGTGAGGCTCTTCGCCAGGTCAAAGACGACGATCGAGATGCCCTCGGGCGTATGCCCCGGCGTCTCCATGATCTCGAGCCTCACGTCGCCGAACTCGATCACGTCGCCATCCTGCATCTTCACGCACGAGAACTCCGCCTCCGCACGCCGGCCGAGGTGGATCGTCGCCCCGGCCTTGTCACGCAGCTCGATGTGGCCGGCGACGAAGTCGGCATGAAAGTGCGTGAGAAAGACGTGCTTGATCGTGTACCCGCCGGCCTTGGCGTCGGCGAGATACTGGTCGATGTCCCGCTGGGGATCGACGACGGCGGCCGTCTTCGTCTTTTCGTCGGTGATCAGGTACGACGCGTGCGACAGGCACGAGAGGTAATACTGCTGGATCTTCATGGCGATAACTCCGCTGGTGGTGTGGGGACGGCGAGCCGGCTCGTTACTTGCCCACGACGGCCGGGAAGCCGGCCTTCACGAGTTGCGGGTAGCCGGGCTTCAAGGCCCGCACGTCGTACCCAAGAGGCTTGAGCATCTCGGCGGCTTCCATGCAGCGGCCGCCGGCGAGGCAGTAGCAGTAGATGATCTTGTCCTTCGGCAGGATCTTGGCGAGCTCCTGTGGGGGCACGCCGCGCTCGATCGCGCTCAACGGAAGCAGACCGGCACCGGCGAGGTGACCCTCCTGCCATTCGTCCGGCTCGCGCACGTCGATGATCACCGCCTTCTGCTGCGCGACTGCCTGCTTCACGACGTCGAGCGAGTCCTTCGTGTGCTCGGCGATCGCGGTGCCGGAGATGGCCCCGAGCACGAGCCCGAGCAGAACGGCTCGCGAGCAGGTGGTGACCGTGCGGCAGCAGCCGCCAGACACCTGGTTCCACGGCATCCGGGCAATCAGCATCGCCATGCCACAGGTGTCGGTGACTCCAGCGAACACGAGGCCGCAGCCGACGAAGCCGGCCAAGCCCGCACCGATCGCCTGCCAATTCACTGGCGCCTCGGGGCCGAAGGCGGCCAACGCGGCCCCGATGGCGACGAGCGCCCCGGCCGCGATCCGCACCTGCCGCTCGAGCGACATCACTTTGCGTCCCCGCACGACGGGCACGCCGGCGGCCTCGCAGGCTGCCGTGCCCCCTTCGACGCTGATCACGTCCTTGAGTCCTGCAGCGAGCAGTTTCTCACAGGCCTTCTGACTGCGGTTGCCCGACTTGCAGACGAAGTACACGGGCCCGTCGCCGGCCACCGCCTTCACGGCCTGCAGGTCGAGCCGATCGAGCGGAATGTTCTGGGCGAAATCGACGTGCACCTCGCCGAACTCGGCGGGCGTGCGCACGTCGATGAGCGTGAGCTTGTCTCCCTTGCGGCGGAGATCGGCGAGCATCGTCGGGGAAATCGTGGCGATCATGAAAACGTCCTCCGAAAGGTCAGGAAAGGTACTTAAGGATCAAAGTATCGCGATCTGTCGATACGTAGTGGAGCATGATGGGCGGGACAGTAGCAGGTGCACTCCTAGGCCGACACGCTGGTTCGCGGTGACTTCGGGCCACCGAATCGGGCCTCGATGCAGGCCATGATGTTGGCGAGATGGGGCTCGGCGATCGTGTAGTAGACACACCGCCCCTCCTTCTCCACATCAAACAGCCCACACCGCTGCATGAGCCGTAGGTGTTCCGAGGCCATATGGCTCGGGATCTCACAGGCCTCGGCCAGTTCGCCCACCGTGTAGCGGCCGCCGAGCAGCATCTGCACGATGCGGAGCCGGTGGGGGTGGGCGAGGGTCTTGAGGCATTCGGCTGCCTGGCACAGGCTCTCGAGACTCGTGAGCTTTGGCGGACGGGCGGGCTTTCGCTTGGTGTCGACCATGCCCTCGACGGCCACGACCTCATCCCGCGAGGCCCCCTGGCGCGAAGCCTACCCCTTGGCGAGCGAACGGATCTTTCGCAGGTCGAGAACGCCCTTCGCCCCCCAGCCCTTCACGCCTTCGGGGACCGCGGGGCGGAACTCCTCGTAGAGAGCGAACGCCTCGTCCGCCAACGCCCGCGGGCGGTACGCATGGGCCAGCGTCGACATCGCGGCCCGGGCCGCCTCCAGATGGTTGCCAAACTTCGTTTCCAGATAGGCCTCCGCACACTCGGCGGTCACGACGGCCCGGCCGCTCACCGCTCGGATACCATCCGCCGTGTTCTTCGCTGGCACCGGGCGGCCGCAGAGTTCGATCCAAAACGGCTCGCTCCGCTCCCGCTCGCGGGCGGCCTTCGTCTTCTCCTCGTGCGGCTTGAAGATCCCCAGCCGCTGCCCCTTGGACTGGGCGTTTAGGCCCGCCAATGCCTTGCCGAGGCTCAACGACTCATCCCAGCGGAACCCGAGTCGCTGTGCGACGACGGCTGCCCAGAGCGTGAGTACGGGCGCCCGGTTGATCGAGATCGTGGTGGGCACGGCCGTCAGGCGATCTCGTAGACGAACTTCCAGCCAGCGTCCTGCACCGCCCGCTCAAAGTCTTGCCGGAACTTGCCAAACTCGAGTCTGCCGCCGCCACCCACGCCTGTGTCCGTCCGGGTTGTGTTCACACGCGAGCCGAACTGCGACGTGGTCTCGATGGTGAACGTGGGCGGCGGCAGGCCCCACGAGCTCTCCATGGCCGACTCCTGGAAGTGCGCCTCATGACTCGCCGGGTCGAGCGTGCATCGGAAATTGCTCGTAACCTTCCGGCCGCCGAGGAACCATTTTGCCTTGATCGCCGTGAGTGTGCCCGTGATGGTGCCGTCTGTGGCTGTTAAGGAAGTGCCCGTGTTCGCCGTCGCGACAGTCACAAGCTTTGATAGAAGATCGGCCCGAGAAAGAGTGCTGGGTGTGGCCATGGCTACCTTTCCGGGGTGCCGGGCTGTCGAAAGGACCGTGAGTGCCTCGGGCAATCCTACGCAGGGACGCGGGAGAGAGGCTGGCGGGCATATCTGGACGTCATCCGAGAGGCGGCATGACGGCGGCCTTGCGACTCCTGTCCGCACCCCATCCCTTGGGCGTGTGTTCGAATCACGCCGGGAGTTGCTGTACGCATCACTCCACCAGGGGTGCGGCGCAGAACCCCTGGTGGAGTGGCACTGCCATCACGCTGCCCCACGATTGCCATTCGTGGAGATCGACGGCGTCGTGGTCAGTCGTTCTCACACCGCGGCAGTGAGTTTCAGGTCGACCGTGAAGCCGATCGGAGTGAGGTTCGGCGCCCGCAGCCGCAGGACGTAGGTCCGGCCGGCGACGACGTCGATCGTCGCGGTGCGCGGATCACCGTCACTCGGCTCGAGCTCCAGCAGTTCCTCGTGGACCGTCGAGTCATACGCGGCGAGGTCTGCAAACCGACCGTCGGTACCCGCCTGGATCGTCACCGTCAGCTTCCCGTTCGCCGCAGCGACGAACGAATAGAACTGCGGATCGCGGCAACTGGCGGAAGTCCCGCTGATCTGGGCTGCGCCGGTGTCGTCGAAGGAGATCGCTATCGGGTTCACGGCGATTCCGTCGTGGCTATGACCATTGTCGCCGTCGTCCTCGGCGTCCTCGTCCTCGGTTTCATCGGCATCGTCGAAGTTGTCGTCATTGCCGTCGCCACCCAGGATGCTGTCATCCCCCTCGTCGCCGTTGAGCCAGTCGTCGCCGTCGTCGCCCGAGAGGTAGTCGTTGCCGATATTCCCGGAGAGCCGGTCGTTGCCGATGCCGCCGTAGAGCCGGTCGTTGCCGACGCCACCGCTCACCTCGTCGCTGCCGGCACCGCCGTCCTCCACGTCGCTCCCCTCACCGCCGTCGAGCAGGTCGTCGTCGAGCCCACCCGAGAGGTTGTCGGCGCCGAGGCCTCCGAGCAGGACGTCCTTACCGTCATCGCCGTTCTCGGTGTCGTTGCCGGCGCCACCGTCGAGCGAATCGTCGCCGCTGCCGCCGGAGATCGAGTCGTTGCCATCGTCGCCGAGGAGCGAGTCGTTGCCGGCGCCGCCGAGGAGGCGGTCGTTACCGAGGCCGCCGCGCTCGACGTCGTTGCCATCACCGCCGTCGACATAGTCGTTGCCCGCACCTCCGTCGAGCGAATCGGCACCAGCTCCGCCGCTCAAGTTGTCGTTGCCGCCGTTTCCGACCAACGAATCGTTGTCGTCCCCGCCGATCAGCGTGTCGGCACTGCTACCGCCGCGGAGCGTGTCGTTGCCGGCGCCGCCATCCGCACGGGAAGTGATGGCCGTGTTGTTCGTGAAAGAGTCGTTGCCGGAGAGGCCACTGAATGCGATCGACCTCACGCGGTAGGCGGCGACCGACTTCGAGATCGTGCCCGATGGTGTCGTGATCGACGCCACGACGTTCGCGCCTTGGCGGGTCACCACGGCGGTATCGTTGCCGTCGGACCCCATGATCGCCAGCACACCCTGCCGCGTGTCGAAACCGACGCTGGCGGTCAGGACGATGCGACCCTCGAGCGACTCGACATGGAGGTGCGACTCGGGGCGGTAGGGGCGCCTCTTCATTGCACGACGGACGTTGCGGTAACCGGCCATGGCTGAGATCCTTTCACGAGGTTGTGAGCGCCAACGAGCCCCTGACACTCATCGACGAAACTATACGGCTACGCTCAACGGCTCGCTGCCGGGGAAAGTCGGTATTCCGCAGCCCCCGCCGGGGAAACCCCGGCAGGCCCAGGCCCCAGAACGCCCACATGGGCGGCCTGTCACATCCTATTGCTGCTGCCGGGTATACACGGAAGCTGGGTGTCTGGCTGAAACGCAGAGGAACGTCGCGCCCACCAAGGAAAGGAGCCGCGAAGATGCGACTGTTGGCAGAAGCACTTGCCGGACGGGCCTCGGATTTTGGGGCCTCGATTCGCCTTTTCTTTCTGTTTCTTCTCACGACGTTCGTTGTCGAGGCGTTGGTCATGGCAGTCCTGCCGTGGCTCCTGCCGTCCACCATGCCTCCCATGGCCGGCGCCATGCTCGATGCCACGCTGCTCACCGTGGTGCTTGCCCCCGTCGTGTGGCGGGTCTTCCTCGTACCGCTTTGGCGCCTGCACGACGATCGCGGCCGACTCCTTGAACGCATCCTTTCAGCACAGGAAACCGAACGCACGCGGATTGCCCGGGATCTGCATGACGGCCTGGGGCAGAATCTGACGTCGATGCTGCTTCACCTTCGCGTCATCGAGGATACGTCCACGAACGACGTCACCCGCGAACACGTGGGCACGCTGCGACGGATCGCGGCGACCTCGCTGGAAGATCTGCACCGTGTCGTGCGCGAGACCCGCCCTCCAGTGCTCGACGATCTCGGGCTATCCGCGGCCGTGGAGAAGCAGCTGGGCGACATCCAGGAGGCCAGCGGTATCGCCGCCACCTTCATAGGCGCAGACCAGGTTGTCGAGCGGCTGCCGGCCGCGCTGGAAACAGCCCTCTATCGCATCATTCAAGAGGCCGTCACGAATGCGATCAGGCATTCTCGCGCGAGTCATCTCACGGTGAAGTTCACGAGAAGCGACGACGAGGCGCTCATCACGGTCGCCGATGACGGCGGCGGATTCCACGTCACGAGCGTATTGAACGGCGAGCAGCCGCCGTTCGGGCTTTTGGGCATGCAGGAGCGAATCCGGCCGTTCGGCGGCTCAGTCACGTTCACAAGCGATGCCGGTCGGGGCACGACCGTTCACGTTCGCGTGCCGCTCTCTTCCGCTGGGGGGAAATCGTGACCAAGGCAATCTCCGTGTTCATCGCCGACGACCATACGCTGGTACGGGCTGGGCTGCGCCTGCTCCTGTCGAGCCACGCCGATATTCATGTGGTCGGCGAATGTGGAACCCACCAGGAACTCCTCACTGCCCTCGCAAGCCGACAGGAGCCGGTCGACGTGGTTACGCTGGACCTGACCATGCCAGGCGGATCCCCCTCCTTCTTGATCCAGGACGTCGTTCGGCATCATCCGCAGACGCGAATCGTCGTCCTGACGATGCATGAGGATCCAAGCTATGCCCGAATGGCGATCGCGGCGGGCGCAAGCGCCTACGTCGTAAAATCCGCGGCCGATACCGAATTGGTGACGGCCATCCGTACGGTGGCGCGTGGCGGGATGCACAGCAGCGTGTCAACAATTGTGCCCGAGCCTCGAAAACAGGCCTCCGTACGAGACGGAGGGAGGCCTGCCATCGACACACTTAGCGACCGAGAGCGGGAAGTGTTGGTATTCATCGCCCAAGGACACACGAACCAGCAAATCGCCGACAAGTTGTTTCTGAGCGTCAAGACAGTCGAGTCATACCGGGCTCGCTTGATGACGAAGCTGGGGCTCAAAGACCGCGCGGAACTGACGAGGTTCGCCATGGAAACCGGGCTGTTCGATCAGGGCGGTCGTTCGTGAACAGCGAGCGGCTTCGTTCGCCTGATCATGCGGAACGAAGTGTTTTCGTCATTCCTCCTATCCCAACGCCTTCGCGATCAGGAAAGCCGCCGATGCCGCCAGTCCGCCCACGATGACGGTCTGGATGGCACTGCGAACTGGTTTGCCGGTCGTAAACATGCCCTTGATGTAGCCAAACACGAGAAGGGCCAAGAGCGTCACGACGACAGACGCCAGGAGGGCTGTTGTCACTGAACCAAAGAAGAAATACGGCGCCAACGGAATCAGCCCGCCCGCGATGTATGCCAAGGAGATCGTCAGGGCACTCCGGCCGGCTTGCTTCGGGTCTGGTGCTTCAAGGCCCAGTTCGAACCGCATCATGAAATCCACCCAGCGCTTTGTGTCGGCCTTGATTGAGTTGGCGACCCGGGTGGCATCATCTTCGTCCAGCCCATAGGACCGAAGGATGTCGTGAACCTCGGCTGTCTCTTTGTGGGGTACCTCGACGGTCTCTCGTTCTTCTCGGGCCCGCTCAGACGCGAAATGCTCAATGTCTGTCCGGCCTGCCATGTAGCCGCCGAGCCCCATGGCGATCGCCCCGGCTGCGACCTCGGCCAGCCCAGCGGTCAGAATGATGCCGCTTGATTCCACAGCGCCAGACAAGCCTGCCGCGAGCGCAAACGGCACCGTCAGCCCGTCCGACATGCCGATCACGATGTCACGGACGAGTTCAGAGCCCGTGAAATGCAACTCGGAGTGCGGCTGGCTGTGGCTGGAGAGCGTCATGGGCACCAGCGTACCGGGCCATCTCTTTCGACGCCTCGGAAAACGGCGGTCGCGGCCCTCAATGGCCCAGGGCGAAGCAGCATCCGTAGTATTTCGCCGTCGTTCGAGCTGCTTGGTTTCCTGCGCAGGAGTCTTGCCATGGCCCTCCGGATCGCTTCCCCGGCCTTCGAGCACGGCCAACCCATGTCGCGCCGATACACCTGCGACGGCGACGACATTTCGCCGGCCGTGGAGTGGTCAGGGGTTCCCGAGGCCACGAAGAGTCTGGCGTTGATCGTGGATGACCCCGACGCTCCTGACCCTGCCGCGCCAAGGCGTGTGTGGGTTCACTGGGTGCTCTACGACATTCCGCCTGACGTCATGGGCCTCCGCGAGGGCATCGGCGGCGAGGACCTGCCGCCGGGGACGCTCGAAGGCCTTAACGACTGGAAGAAGGTCGGCTATGGCGGGCCATGTCCGCCAATTGGCCGACACCGATACTTCTTCAAACTCTACGCGCTCGACTGCATGCTCCGAGACTTGGAGCATCCGACGAAGGCCAAACTGGAGAAGTCCATGGATGGGCACGTCTTGGCACGGGCCGAACTCGTCGGCACGTTCAAGAAGGGCCACGAGTAGCGCGAGTCACGGGGTGGGAAAGCGGTGATCGTCCGGCCGCAAAAGCGCCTCACACGAACCGGTCCTGCACCACCACCTCGGACAGGGCCAGTTGGCCACCCTTCGGCATGGCAGGTTTCGTGGCCTTGCCGACGGCGATCATGAAGCCGATCACGTGGTCGCTCGGGAGGTTGATGATCTCGGCCACTTTCACCGGGTCGAAGCCGATCATCGGGCAGGAGTCGTAGCCCATGGCCTTGGCCGCAAGCATGATCGTCTGCCCCGCGAGCCCGCACGACCGCATCGCCTCGTCACGCTGCAGTTGCTCTTTCCCTTCGTAGAACGGCCCCAGCCAGCCCGTGACGAGCTTTTGGACATCGGGCGTAGCGTTCCGCCAGTACCGCTCGGGCGACTTTTTCCAGGCCTTGAGGTCGGCAGTGAGCACGATCAGGAGCGAGGCATCGGTCACTTGCGCCTGATCGACCGCGGCGGCACGAATCTGCTTTCGCAGTGCCGGGTCACGAACGATCACGAACCGCCAGTTCTGCATATTGAACGACGTCGGCGACTGGATCGCGGCCTCGAGCAGTTTCGTTTCCTCGGCGGCCGTGAACCGGTGGCTCGGGTCAAAAGCCTTCACCGACCGTCGTTGATTGATCGCGTCAAACGTGTCCATGTAAACTGCATTCCTTCGCGTCAGGGAGCTGAAGTCGATGCCGTTGTACGAATATTCCTGCCAGAATTGCAGCCAGAAAATCGAGTTGCTCATTCGCGGCGACGAGAAGCCTGCGTGCCCGCACTGCCAGAGCACCAAGCTCACCAAGCTCTTGAGCGTCGTCAGTGGCCACGTGGCGGGTGGTGGCGGCAACACCGCCGCGGCCGAGGGCTGCGGTCGCCCGCAGTGCGGCATGGGCGGCTGCGCGGGGCTCGGATGACCGACGTTCCGTGGATGGAGTGGTATCAGACCCTGGCCAAGCCGTCGTGGACGCCTGCGCCGCGGACGATTGGCCTCATCTGGCAGATCCTCTATCCCATCATCCTCGCGACGTTCGGCTTCGTGTTCGTGCAGGCCGGCCGAGGCCGGCTGCCGCTGCTCGTGGCCGTGCCATTCGCCATCAACCTCGTGGCGAACCTGATCTTCACGCCAATCCAGTTCGGCATGCGAAACCTGCCGCTGGCGGCAGCTGACATCCTCGGCGTGTGGGGAACGATTCTCTGGATGATGCTGGCCATCTGGCCGCACTATCGCTGGGTGGCCG
>JBJTDZ010000034.1:0-29729 GCA_046092585.1 Pirellulales bacterium
AGCGGCGACGTGGCAAACCAGAGAGGGTAGGCGAGGGGGTCGGCAAACGCTCGAGGAGCCTTGGGCGTATCCTCGCCCCGGCGACGAGACTTTTGCCGCCCCCGAGCCGGCGATACACGTATCTCGAACGCGCTCTAGGCGAGTCAGTCAGATTCGTGCCAGTTTGCGCAAGGCCGCGAGCGTGCGGGTGTTGGCGACGTCTCCGGCCTCGAGCCCGGCACGGCGGGCCTGGAGCACGCCGCAGCGCATCACGTCGAGGCCGCGGGTGGAGTGGGCGTCGGTCGAGATCACGAGCTTCACGCCCGCGCGCTTCGCCGCGGCGGCATGCCGGTCGTCGAGATCGAGCCTCCAGGGGTTGGCGTTGATCTCGAGAAACGTGCCGGTGCGGGCGGCGGCCTCGATCACCGCGTCGAGGTCGACGTCGTAGGGAGGCCTCCGGTTGATCAGCCGACCCGTGGGATGGCCGATCACGCGAACGGCCGGATGTTCTATCGCTTCGATGATCCGGGCCGTGATCCGGGCTCGCGGCTGGTTTTGGCCGTAGTGCAGGCTCGCCACGACCCAGTCGGCCTTCGCCAGCACGTGGTCGGGAAGATCGAGTCCGCCCTTCTCCAGCATGTCGACCTCGATGCCCTTGAGCACGACGATGGGCGGGGCACCGTCGCGAGAGAGCGACTCGTTCAGCCGGTCGACCTCGTCCCACTGCTTGAGGAGCCGCCTCCGGTCGAGACCGTGAGCCATCGTGACGCGCTGGCCATGGTCGGTGATCGCGATGTATTCGAGCCCGCGCTCGATCGCCGCCCGCACCATCTCGCCGAGCGTATCCTCCCCGTCGGTTGCGGTGGTGTGCATGTGGAGATCACCCCGGATGTCGGCACACTCGACGAGCGTGGGGAGTTCGCCCCGCTCGGCCAGCGTGATCTCGTCGATCCCCTCACGGAGTTCGGGGGGAATCCACGGCAGGTCGACGGCCTCGTAGATGTCGGCCTCGCTGCGTCCGGCCAGCCACCGGCCCCGGGTGGGGCGGGAATCCTCGGCGGCGCCCGGTTCGAGCCGGTGCACGCCGTATTCGTTGATCGTCAGGCCGCGGTCCCTCGCCCGCGACCGAAGCTTCACGTTGTGTTCCTTGGAACCCGTGAAATACAGCAGGGCGGCTCCGAACGACTCGGACTCGACGACCCGCAGGTCGATCTGCACGTCGCGAGGCCCGCGGATGCTCGTCTTGGTCTCGCCGCGAAGGAGGACCGCACCCGCCTCGGGCCAGCGGGCGAGGTGATCCATCACGGCATTCGGATCGTCGCTGTCGACCACCACGTCGAGGTCGCCCACGGTCTCCCGCCCGCGCCGCCAACTGCCTGCCCCCTCCACCTGCCGCGCCGCGGGGCAGCTCCGCATCCACTCGATGAGTGCGGTGGCGATGGCGTCGACCTCGTTCCAGAGCAGCCGCGCATGTTCGGGGCTCTTCGCGAAGGCGATGTTGTCGAGGATCGCTGCCTGGGTCTTCGCGCCAAATCCCTTGACGGTCTCCACGCGGCTCTCACGGCAGGCGCGTTCGAGGGCGTCGAGCGAGTCGATGCCCAACTCGTCGACGAGCGCCTTGACCTTCTTGGGACCGAGCCCGGGAACGCGCATCAGCTCGAAGACCGCCGCCGGTACCTCCCGGCGGAGTTCATCGAGCAGGGGCAGCCGACCCGTGTCCAGGAGCGTCTCGATCTTGCCGGCGAGGTCGGCCCCGATGCCCTCCAGATCCGTCAGGCTGCGGTGCGGATCGCCGCGAACCGACGCGAGCGACTCGACCAGCGAACCGATCATTCGGGCCGCGTTGCGGTAGGCCCGCACGCGAAAGACGTTGCCCCCCTGGTATTCCAGGAGGTCGGCCACGTGGTCGAAACTCGCTGCAATCTCGGAGTTGGTCACGTGCCGCCCGTCACTGCCACCGGCAGCCCTCGCCCGGGTGCCATCGTCGGAAGTGTGGGCGGTTGGGCCTCGCCTGGCAAGCCGTTGTCGGCCGCAGCCTGTCTACTGCTGCAGCCGTGACGGCAGGGCCGCGGTCGGATACCCGGGTCGGCCGGCCGGGAGCGAGATCGGCGTCGAGGGCTGCCACGAGGTGGTGTGGCCGGTCGGTTCGAGCAGACGCGGGAACGCACCGGTCGAGGCCTTGGGGCCCTCGCCTGGGATCACGGGCATGCCCTGCGGAGCGGAGATCTGCGAGCCGGAGCTGCCACCGATCGCCGGGGAAGAGGGCGCACCACCGGCAGCCGCGGGGCCACTGGTGCCGTTGGTCGCAGCCCCCGGCGAACTGCCTGCCTTGGGCAGTTCGGGAATCGGCTTCAGCGACGGCGTGGGGGACAGCATCGGAGGCTGCGTCGCTTGCGGCTGGGGGGCCACCGGGGCGGGGCCCGGCGCGTAGCTGCCCGACTGCGGGGCGATCGGCTGCTGGTACGTCTGCTGCGGAACTGCGGCGGGCAGGGCCGGAGGGGCGTTGCCGGGCACGAGCTGCTGCGGCACGTCGGCGCCGGCCGCGCCCCATGCCGGGGGCGTGGTCTGCACCGGGGCGGCGAAGGGGCTCGCTGCCGGCGCGGCGGGCAGCGCGGGAACGCCGGCGGCGGGCTGCGCGGGATAACCGCCTGCCGCATAACCGGGCTGCATCTGCACGTACTTCGTCGTCGTCACGGCGCGGTATTGGGTGACGGGCACGTTCACCGCCTGCTGCACGTACTGCGTGACCGGCTGCATGCACTCCCGCGGGCAGCCGGTGCAGGGGTCGATCTCGGACGACGGCTTGTAGGTGGTGACCGGCACGGTCTGGTACTGCGTGCGGTAGGTGGTTTCGGGAACGTAGCTCGTCTGCTGCACCGGCACCATCACGGGCGGCGGCGGCGCCGGCACCGGCGCCATCACCGGGGCGGCCACGGGGGCGATCGGTGCCACCGCGTAGACCGGTGGCGCCTTCTTGAAGCAGGCACCGCAGCCCGCGAACAGGCTGTCGAGGCAGCACTGTGCGTTTGCCTCGGTGCCGAAGGTGACGAGAAGACCGGCATACGCCAGGGCGGCAGCGGTCACACGACGCAACTTCATCTCACGTTCCTCCGCATGCCGTGTCGACCGGTGAAATCCCGGGCGATCGGCGGCATCACGCAAGCCTAGGTTGCGCCGAGTCGGGGCTGGCGAAAAAATCCGGGGAGCAATCGTGAATTTCCGCACGGCTGGCGGCACGATCGGCATATCGGGTCCGGCCGGCATATCCGCACCATCCGGCCCGGCGAGCGGAGAAGCCGCATGAACTCCGTGAGGGATCGGTCCGCCGCTCGCAGGCTCAGCGGATCTGCCGCTCGAAGCGGTCGTAGAGGTCGAAGAGCGCGTCGCGGATGTTGCCCGAATGATTGGCGTATGCCTCGGCGACGTCGTCCGGGCCGATCACCCCGCCGTGCGGCGGTAGTCGGTCGACGAGTGCCGCAAGCAGACGCGACGATGTCCGCAGCCGCGCCAGTTCAGGCAGACCGCAGGGGGAGTGCGCCGTGACGAGCAGCGTCTGCCGCCGCAGGCCCGCCAGTACCCGCACGGCGAGCCGTAAAGCCCCCGGGACCGCGTCCCAGCCGTCGATGCCGATGATCCCGCCGCGTTGCCCAAGGGCGACGGCGCCGAGGAGTCGGCAGGCGTCGCCCCAGGAGCCGATGCGTCGCAGGGCCACGGGCCGCCCGAGTGCCGACGCTTCCTGCAGCAACGCCAGCAGGAGCGTCGTCTTGCCATGCCCGTGCGGGGCGATGATCGCCAGGGCAGCGGCGGCCGAGGGCAGGCCCGCGGCCACCGCCGCCGTGTCGATCGGAAACCCGTCGGCATCGCACGGGGCCAGCATGCCCGGCTGCGTGAACCGCGTCGCGAACGGGTTCGCCGGGAGGATGCGGCCTGGAGCCGGAAGCGACGCCGTCATGCCGGACCGGATTTCGGGAGCCGCGCAGGCGGCACCTGCCCGACGGTGAACTCATGCTCGGACACGAAATCGCGGCCCGCGGCGAAGAAGAATCGCACCCGCACGCACCAGCGAATCTTCACGATCACCCCCTCGTAGGAGAGCGGACTGGCGGGCAGGCGGGTCGCAAAGCCTTCCGCGGCGATTGCGGGCGGCAGGCGGGCCGGATCGACGATCCGCTCGAAGAAGTGCACGCCAAGATCCTCCTCGCCCTTGCCCTCGGTGAACCACAGCACGGAGTGCTCCACCGCCCGCGGTGGCTCACTGCCGATGCCCTCCACCTCGTATCGCACGGTGATCTCGTCGAGCGGCTCGTACTGGCGGTCGGCATGGCAGAAGAGCACGACGACCCGGGGAGATCGCTGGAGGGAGCCCGAGTCGGTCATGATGGCACCTTCTCGGGGGCCCGCTCCACGGCGGCCGGCACCACGACGAGTGGAAACGTGCGGGTGAAGGCGGGCCAGCGTGTCGGCACACCGTTGACGACGATGCTCCAGCGGATGGCGTTGTGCTCCGACACGAAGGAGTGCATCGCCGACGAGGGGATCGCGAATACCGCCCGCCCCTCGAACCGCGTGCCGGGAGCGAGTGCCAGCCCCGTCCAGGAGCGGATGGGCTGCGACCAGAGCGTGAGCCGTTCGGTGCGGGTGTCGGTGCCCTGGCGGAACGTCGCCTGCTCCTCCACCTCGAGCGTCATCGTGAGCGACTCGAGCATGCCGGATCCTCCCTGCGCCACGAGCACGTCGTAGCTTCCTCCGGGCCGCAGCGGCTGTATCGAGATCTCCAGTTGGGTCGTGCCTGCGGCGGTGGCCAGCAGCAGGGCCCTCGTGAAGGTCACGATCGCCGCGACGCCGACCGCGGCGAAGGGGACCAGGAGCGCCAGCAGTCTCCAGTCGGCACGACCACCGAGCAGGTCGACACCTGCTCCGATCGCCAGCAGGGCGAGCACCATGTTCCAGAGCAGGGCGAAGAGGCCGAATCCGAGCAGGCTCCAACTTTCAGGGCTTTCGATCGGGAGCCGATAGGCCAGCACCGTGCCCGGCGAGTTGGTCATGTCGTCGCACGTGGGGATGCCAGGATGGTCGGGGGAGCTTCGCCGCGCCGCCGCGAGCGGGTCGAGCATGCCGGTAAACCGCGTGGGCACGGCACAGCGTTCCTCCGAACGCCCCCAGCGATGGATCGCCCGCGCGAGGCCCGAACCGCCGAAGGCGACGAGCGCCCCGGGAAGCAGGAAGGTGAAGAGCCACATCCACCAGTTGAAGCCGCGCTCGAGCACGACGGTTCCCGGGTCGGCAGGGTCGTACCAGCCGGTCACCGAATCGCCCAGCCGCCATGCCGCCAGCCGCGCGACAGCCTCGTCCCGGTCGCTCGTGAGCGTCGATCGAGACGGCCGACTCCACGACTCCACGTCGCGGTCATCGACGCGATACCGCACACGGAGACATGGCTGCCAGGTCGCGGCCATGGCCGCCGGCTGGGCCGGGCTGCGCCGCTGCAGACCTTTGCCGAGGATCGTGCAGGCGGTGGGCACGAAGTGGTGGTTGATCCGCCACTCCGGCACCGCCACGCCCGACAGCAGCAGGCCGCCGAAGAGCAGGCCCGCCACCAGCAGCGCGGCGTGGAATGCGCCGTCGCCGAGCGATGCCCAGGCTGGCGAGCCGGTGCGTCGATGTCCGCGCTTCTTGCCGAAGAATCGGGGCAACCTCACGATCGCTCTCCTCGCCGTCCGCGGCGGCCCCGCCGGGGAGGGCGTGGGCGGGGCGTCGACGCCGGCGATCCTCGCCGGCCGTTACGACGACTGTCCGGCGGCCTCCGGCTGGCGATCCGCCGTGTCGTCGGTCGGCCTCTGGGAACGGAAAAAACCGATCCGTTCCAGCGACTTGTAGACCTCCTCCAGCGTCTTCTCTCCGAAGTTGGAGATCGAGAGCAGGTCGGCCCGCGTGCAGTTGAGCAGGTCATGCACCGTGAAGATGCCCCGCTCCTCGAGGCAGTTGGTCGTGCGGACGGAGAGCCCGATCTCGGCCGTGCTCATTTCGAGCTTCTCGGCCATCTCGTCGGACTGCGTCAGGTTCTTGTACGGCACTCGTGGCATGGGGTCCCTCCCGTGCGAATCGAGACGTGGTGGTGGCCGACGGGCACCGGCGCCCGGTCGTGGCCAACGAGGAATATACTCCAGTCGTCGGGATTTCGGCTACGCGGGACGCGGCGGGATGTCGCCGCCACCTCCGCACCCTCCCCGATTACCCGGTTGGGAGCGGCACGCCGTGGGGCCCTCGAGCATCGAATCCCTCAACGAACCGCAGCGGCGGGCGGTTGCGCACGTCGAGGGGCCGCTCCTGGTGCTGGCGGGCCCGGGAAGCGGCAAGACGCGCGTGGTCACGCATCGTCTGGCCCACCTGATCTCATCGGGCGTGCCGCCAGAGCGGATCGTGGCCCTGACGTTCACCAACAAGGCTGCCGACGAGATGCGGCGCCGGGTGACGGAGCTCGTGGGTCCGCAGCCGGTCGAGATGGGCACCTTCCATCGATTTGCCGCCCGCCTCCTCCGGCGGCACGCCAGGCTTGTCGGCCTGACGAGCGATTTCTCGATCCTCGACACCGACGACGCTTCCGCCGTGCTCAAGCGGGCGGTGAAGTCGCTCGGTCTGGCCGCGACCCATACGCCGGTCGACCGCGTGGCGGGCGTGATCTCGCGGGCCAAGAACGACCTCCTCACCCCCTCCACCTTCGAGCCCCGCTGGGGACGGCCCGTCGACGACCTCGCGCTGCGGGCCTGGCCCGTCTATCAGCAGATGCTCCTGCGGGCCAACTCCGTCGACTTCGACGATCTGCTCGTGCACGTGGCGACGCTGCTCGTCGACAACCCCGACCTGCGTCGCGAACTCGATGCACGGCACCGCTTCATCCTCGTCGACGAGTACCAGGACACCAACGCCGCCCAGTACGCGATCCTCCGCGGCCTCTCGATCGACCATCCCCACCTCGCCGTGACCGGCGACCCCGACCAGGCGATCTACGGCTGGCGCGGCGCCAGCATCCGCAACATCCTCGAGTTCGAACGCGACTACCCGACCGCGACGATCGTGAAGCTCGAGGACAACTACCGCAGCACGGCCAACATCCTCGCCACGGCCGACCGGTTGATCGCCCACAACGCGCGTCGCAAGCCGAAGCGGCTGGTGACCGCGGCCGCGCCGGGGGCGCCGGTGCGGATCGTGCTCGATGGCTCGGGGCTCGAGGAGGCGGAGCGGATCGCCACGGAGATTTCGGTCGGCGTCGCCACGGGCAGTCGCGCCGCCCGTGACTTCGCGATCCTGTTCCGCGCCAATGCCCTGTCCCGGTCGTTCGAACTGGCGCTGCGGGCGCAGGGCATCGCCTACCAGCTCGTGCGCGGCCTCGAGTTCTTCAAGCGACGGGAGATCCGCGACGTGGTCGCGTGGCTGCGGCTGCTGCGGAATCCCCGCGACGACGAGGCGTTTTTGCGGGTCGTCAACGTGCCCCCGCGCGGAATCGGCCGGCAGTCGCTCGACCGGCTCGCTGCCTGGGCCGAGGATCACGGGATGCCCCGGCTGGAGGCGGCCGCCAGCGCCGCCGCGATTCCCGGGATGCCGAAGCGGGCGGCGACGGCGCTATCCGGCTTCGCCCGGCTGCACGCCGACCTGGCCGCGACGTCGGCCCGCGAGCCGTCGGTGGCCGCGCTTCTCGAGGCGGTTGTCGACCGCACGGGCTACCGGGCCATGCTGGAGGCGGAGGAAGACGGCGACGAGGAGGGGCAGGATCGGCTGGCCAACGTCGAGGAACTCGTGACCGCCGCCCGGCAGTTCGACGACGGCTTCATCGCCGGCGAGGGGGAGGATGCCCTTGGCGGGTTCCTGGAGACGACCGCGCTCGTCGCCGACACGGATGTCTGGGATGCTGCCGCCGACCGCGTGGCCCTGATGACCTTCCATGCCGCCAAGGGGCTCGAGTTCCCCGTCGTCTACCTCGTGGCGATGGAAGACGGCATCCTGCCGCACGAGCGGAGCCTCGACCGTCCCGAGCACCTGGAGGAGGAGCGGCGGCTCGTGTTCGTGGGCATCACCCGCGGACGCGAGGAGGTGCACGCGAGTTGCGCGCGGATGCGCGACTATCGCGGCACCCGGCGGATCTCGGCCCCGAGTCTCTTCCTCACCGAGATGCAGGGGACGGAGACGGTCGTCGTCGGCAGCGAGGCGCCGGCGCCGACCGATGGCTACGATCCCTTCGGCGACGCGGCGGGGCGAGCCCGCGGCGACTTCGACGAGTTCGCCCAGGAGCCGCCGTCCGGCCGGGCCGGGGCTCCGGCCACGGTGCGGCGGGGCGACGGGCTCACCATCGACCTCGACGATTCTCAGGACGATCAGGCCCCGCAGCCGGTCACGTCACGCCCGCGCCGGCGGGGATTCGATGCCGTGGTCGCGCCGGCCTCGGAATGGGCAGCCCGCATGGCAGGGGCGGCCCGCCCGGGGCGGACGTTCGCGGTCGGGCAACGGGTGCGGCACGCCGAGTACGGCGAGGGCGTGCTTGCCGGGATCAGCGGCACCGGGCCGCGGGCGGTGGGCACGGTGCTCTTCGACGGGGATGCCGGCACCCGGAAGTTCATCCTCGGCCACGGGGCCCTCGAGCCCTCGGGCGATCAGGCCGAATGACTCCGCCACCAGGCGACGGTGGCAGCGAGGCCCGCATCGAAATCCTGCCGTGGTGACCAGCCGAGGAGTGCCCGTGCCCGGGAGATGTCGAGGCTTCGGCGTGGCTGGCCGTCGGGCTTGGTCGTGTCCCAGGTGATGCGGCCCCCGTAGTCGCAGGCACGGGCGATCCTGCCGACGAGGTCCCGGATCGAAATTTCCGTGCCACCCCCGAGGTTGATCGGCACGGGCTCCTCCATGACCTCGGCGGCCCGCACGACGCCCTCGGCCGCGTCGTCGACGTGGAGGAACTCGCGGGTCGCGGCCCCCGTGCCCCAGCAGACCACCTCCGCGGCCCCCGCCCTGCGTGCCTCCTCGCATTTGCGGATCAGGGCGGGAATCACGTGGCTGGAGGACGGGTCGAAGTTGTCGCCCGGGCCGTAGAGATTGACCGGCACCACGACCCCGCTGGCGAGGCCGTACTCGCGACGGTAGCCGTCGAGCATCACGAACACGGCCTTCTTCGCGACCCCGTAGGGGGCGTTCGTCTCCTCGGGATAGCCGTCCCAGATGGTCTCCTCGCGAAACGGGATCGGACAGTGCTTCGGATACGCGCAGACGGTTCCCGTGTGGATGAACTTCCGCAGCCGGCGCCGCCGGGCGTGCTCCACGAGATGCAGCCCCATCGCCATGTTGGCGTAGAAGAACCTGCCCGGATGGGCCATGTTGGCCCCGATGCCCCCCACCTCCGCCGCGAGGTGGATGACGACGTCGGGCCGGGCCGCGTCGTAGAGTCGCTCCACGTCGGCCTCGACGGTGAGGTCGAAGTCGCGGCGCCGTGGCACCACGATCCGGTCGTCGGGAACACCCCGTTCACGGAGCACCCTCGTGACGGCCTGGCCCAGGAATCCGGCCCCGCCGGTCACCACGATGCGTTGCGTCGACAGGTCGAGCATGTGGCACGGCGGGGGAGGCGGAGTCAGCGACCGGGGATCGATGGATCGTGGCCGGCGGCGAGGAGCACCTGCTCCCTGCGGGCGAGTTCGAGGTCGGCGTCCACCATGAGGTCGACGAGGCCGTCGAACGATACCCGCGGCGCCCAGCCCAGCCGCTGCCGGGCCTTTCGCGAGTCGCCCAGCAGCAGGTCGACCTCCGCGGGCCGGAAGTAGCGGGGATCGATCTCGACGAACTCGCGGTAGTCGAGGTCGAGCCGCGAGAAGACCTTCTCGCAGAACTCCCGCACCGAGTGGGTTTCGTCGGTCGACACCACGTAATCGTCCGGCTCCTCCTGCTGGAGCATCCGCCACATCGCCTCGACGTAGTCGCCGGCGAAGCCCCAGTCGCGCTGGGCGTCGAGGTTGCCGAGGTAGAGTTTCCGCTGCAGGCCGAGCTTGATGCGGGTGGCGGCGCGGGTGATCTTCCGCGTCACGAAGGTCTCGCCGCGGCGGGGGCTCTCGTGGTTGAAGAGGATGCCGCAGGAGCCGTGGATGCCGTAGCTTTCCCGGTAGTTGATCGTGATCCAGTGGCTGTAGAGCTTGGCCACGCCGTACGGGCTTCGCGGGTGAAACGGGGTCGTTTCCGACTGGGGGATTTCGGCCACCTTGCCGTACATCTCGGAACTGGACGCCTGGTAGAAGCGGATCTGCTGCCCGGTGGCATCCTGGAAGTCGCGAACGGCCTCGAGGAGCCGCAGCGTGCCCACCGCCGTGACGTCGGCCGTGTAGGCGGGCTGGTCGAAGCTCACGCGGACATGGCTCTGTGCGGCGAGATTGTAGACCTCCGTCGGTCGGATCTCCCTGATCAGCCGGGCGAGTCCGTTGCCGTCGGCCATGTCGCCGTGGTGCAGCACGAGCGGTCGATCCACCTCGTGGATGTCGCGGTAGAGGTGCTCGATCCGCTGCGTGCCGAAGGTGCTCGAGCGGCGCACCAACCCGTGCACCTCGTAGCCCTTGTCGAGCAGGAGTTCGGCGAGGTAGGAGCCATCCTGCCCCGTGATGCCCGTCACGAGGGCCCGCTTCGCGTTGGTCGTCATGCGTGTCGAGGTCTCCGGTGAATCAGTTGCCGGCCGCGGCCGCGTCGTGGGCCGCGGTCGATTCCGCCGCGGCCTGCCCGTCGGCCGCCGCCAGGGCCGCGTCGAGGGCCGGTAGAAGGTTCGCCAGGAAGTCTTCGCACTCCACCATCGCCTGGGCGTCGGTGATGCGGGTCTCGTCGACGATGGCGTAGAGCTTGTAGACGGCCGGCTCGTTGGCGAGGGCGAGCCGGGCGATCTGCGGTGCGATCCACGACCTTGGCACCGCCACCTGCTCCGCCTTGACGCTCGCCGCGTCGCGGGTGCCGTAGGTCCAGAAGATCCGCAGGGTCTGTCCGCGCTTGCGGAACGTGCCGGTGAAGGCTTCGGCCGAGCGGCCGTTGGCGAGCGTCACCGCCTGGCGGTGCTCCGACTGGCCGATTTCAAAGCCCGCTCCGGGGTAACAGCGGTCTGGGGTGTGCCCTGATGCGTCGTGAGGCCGCGCACAGACGACGAACGCCGAAACCCGGGCCTTTGTCCTGGCGTTCCGGTAGAGCCGCGAGACGTGCCCCACGGCACCGGCCCGCTCGAGTTCCTTCGGATCGCTCTCCAGGTCCCGCTCGAGTTCCCAGTCCCCGAACGACGTCGGGAACACCGTTTCCATGAGCGTGGCCGCCGCCTGGAGTTCGCGGCTGACGCTCTTCCTGTCCTTCCAGCGATCGGTCCACGAGCCCTGGAGGGCCGTCACGCCTGCCACGAGCGCCGCCGCACCGGCGAGCGCGAGCCACGATCCGTTCGCCTTCACGGCCTCGCTCCCCCCACGTCCGTCGTCATGCCGGAGCGGGCGACGCGTAGAGCCGCCGCAGCGAGGAGTCGGCCACCCCGTTGACGACGCTGCCGAGCACCCGCACCCCCACCGATCGCAGCTTGTCGACGGCGCTGGTCACGAGCGGCATCCGGCTCACGTCCCGCATCGTCACCACGAGCCCGATGTCGCTGAGCTGGCCGAGGAGCAGCACGTCGGCGAAGGCCAGCACGGGGCCGGCATCGATCACCACCTCGTCGAAGGACTCGCGGTAGTGCTTGATGGCGGCCGCCGTCTCGGGCCGCGAGAGGGCCGTGATCGCGGCGTAGTCGCAGGCGCCGCCCGTCACCGCGAAGAGGCCGTCGATCGTCGTCGGCTGCACCGCCTCGTCATGGCCGACCTCGCCCCGCAGCAGCTCCGGAAATCCCGCCCGCAGATCGAGGCCGAGGGCCAAGTGCACATTGGGATGCCGGAGATCGCCGTCGAGGAGCAGCGTCCGCTTGCCGGAGCGGGCGAGGCTCGCGGCGAGCTGGGCGGCGAAGGTCGTCTTGCCCTCGTGCTCGACGGCGCTGGTGACGAGGATCACCTTCGGCGATTCCCGGCCCGTCTGGCTGATCACGGCCCGGATGCCGTCGACGCACTCGGCCACGTGGCCGTCGTTCGGCCGCTTCCGCGAACGCGAGATCCGCGGCACGGTGCCGATGACCCGCAGCCCGAGCCGCTGCGACACCTCGTCGGCGGAGCTCAGGCGATCGCGGAGGTATTCGAAGCAGACCACCGATCCGCCACCGAGCACGAGCCCGGCGATGGCCGCCAGCCCGGTGAGCATCGTGCGGAAAAGCTCGTCGCTTCCCTCGGGCACGCTCGCTTCCTCGATCAGTTCGACGCGGTTGGGCATGCCCACGTCGATCTCGTTGGCGTTGAGCTGCACGCCCATCTGGTCGGTCACCTTCATGAGGTGCTCGATCTCCTGCTTGCGGGCGATGAGGTCGGCGTTCGCGGCGCCGAGGGCCTTCACCTCGTCGGCCACCTTGTCGAACTCCCGGCTCGTCTGGTCGAGCTGCCGCGCCAGCAGGTCCCGCCGCATCCGGAGGACGACCGGGCTTTCGGCCGCCGCGCCCGTCCGCCGCGCCGTCGACTCGAGCGACAACTGGGCCACGATCTGGGGCCGGAGTTCCTCCTTGCGATCCTCCATCCGCCGCAGCATCGCGTCGTGCATCGCCTCGAGACGCTTCACGGCCGGATCGTTGCCGCCGCGGGCGCTCCGTTCCGCCTGGTAGGCCATCGACTCCTCGATGGCAGCCAGCCGCTCACGAAGTTCGACGAACTGCTGATCTCGGAGGAGCAGGGCGTCGATCGTCTCGTCGGGAACGGACTCGCCGAGCGAGATCTCCCCCCGCTCCTTGGCATCGAGGATGGCGAGTTCGGAGTCGATCAGTGCCAGGTCGCGCTGCGTCTGGTTGACCTGGGCGCGGAGGGTTCCGAGATGATCGAGCAGCAGGCTGCGTTGGGTGGCCACCTCGATGCTGTCGGCGGTCCCGAGCGACTTGGCAAGGTTGTTGTAGGTGTCGAGGCTGCTCCGCACCTCGGCCATGTTCTCCTTGTACTTCCGCTCGAGATTGTCGTGTCGTTGGAGACGCTCCGACTTCTCCTTGTTGACGACGTCGTTGAGGTAGGACCCGGTGACGGCGTTGACGATCTTGGTGACCTCCGCCGCGTCCTCCCCGCGCAGGCGGATCTGCACCACCTCCGATTCCATCGGGGCCGATACCTGCACGTTCCGCATCAGGTAACCCACCGGATCCTGCTCGTCGGCCAGGATCGACAGGGAGGAGATTCCCGGACGCCGCAGCGCCGACGTGAGCACGAAGGGGCTCTTGATCAGCTGCACCTGCGTCTTGCGGTAGGCCTCGTATTCGGCGTTGTCGCGGCCGCCGCCGGCGAACATCCCCGACTTGTCACGAACCCGCAACCACGCCACCGCCTCGTAGCCGCGGGGCAGGAAGAGCCACGTGAGCAGGGCGGCCAGGGTGGCGCACGAAACCGCCAGGGCAGTCGCCGGGAGCCAGCGGCGCCGGAAGGAGTGCCAGGCGCGGCGATAGTCGATGCCGCCGGCAAGGGGATCGCCGAAGGGCGCGTACGCGGTGGAGGCAGGCCCCTGCCCCACCGGAGCGAGCGACGAATCCCGGAGCGGCGCGAGCATGCCGACCGTGGCCGTCGCCGCCGAGGCGGCGGCGGTCTGGGTGGATCCGTCGGGCTGTGAGGGGAAGTCGCTCATGTCGCCAGGTGCCCGTATTACGCAGAGCCTCGCTCAGGGGGTCGCGCCACTGCCGCACGCACTCCGTGAATCCCCTTTCCAATCATGCAGTTTACCCCATTTTTCCGCCGTCGGCCGGCGGCGGGGGCTCGCCCCGCGTTTCCCGGAATTTTCCCGTGGGAAGCACTGGGAAACCGGCGGTGCTCCGGCTGGCCATGGGCGAGGGCGAGATCCGAGCCGGGGCGGCTGGGGCCGTGGGTCCGGGAAAGGCCACCCGTTCCGGCGCCATGTCCTCCGTGACGACCAGCCAGGAGAGAATCTTCATCTCCAGCACCAAGAGGCCCATGGCCAGCACCATCATCAGGACCGCCGCCGGCAGGCTGTCGTGAAATGCCTCGGCAAGGGACTGCCCCTTCTCGAGCATGCCCATGCCGGCGAGCCACGCCGACGGGCCCTCGAGCGATGATTGGAAGTGGTAGAGGACGCCGGCGACCGTGATGCGGAACGCATTGCAGACCAAGGCGATCGGGATGGCGCTCGCGGCGATCACCGCGTTTTCCCACCATTCGAGCCCGCCGACGAGCATCAGCATCGCGGCGAGCCAGACGAAGATCGTCAACATCTTCAGCCCGCTGCAGGCATCGACCACGCCGAGCACCTGGCCGTCGCCCAGAATGATCCGATTGCCTTCGCGGTAGGCATCAAGACCGAGCGTCTGCAGGGCGTAGGTGCTGAGGATCGTGGCCAGCGTCTGGAGGGGGCCGAGAAGGTAGCGGGTGGCCTCGTCGGGGAGGGGATACATGAAGATCAGGGCGGCGATCGGCGCCCACGACCAGCGGAACATGCTCCAGCCGCCCGCCAGCAGAAACACGCCCATGAGCGCGGGCACGAACGTGTACATGTCGAGCGTCACGATGCGGTAGTACGCGCAGCACATCCGCAGCAGAAAGCTGCCCGCCAGCAGGCCGATGCCCGCGGCCCGTTCCGACGGCGTGATCGGGCCGACCGGCTTGCGCCACCAGAAGAGGAGGAGGGCGGTGAACACCGGCACGATCCAGCCATGCTGATACTGGGGATTGTCCCAGCTCGAGCGGGCGTTGAGCAGGCCCGGCCAGTAGCTGTAGACCAGCATCGCGAAGAGCACCGCGATCGCGATCCAGGGGGCCCGCTGGTCGGCCGACCGCATGTCGGCGGCGAACTCGCGGCCGCGACGAAGTGCCCCCTCGAGCAATCCTTCGTCGGGATCGGCCGCCGCAGCAACCGCGGGCTCCGCGGGACGGCGCTCGGCCGCCGGCCGATTCAGGGGAACGATGGGAGAGGGGAAACTCATGTGCGAAGGTGGAAGAGGTTCGCCCCGTGCTCAGACCCTGCCCTCCATAGTAACTCCCGCGCGCCGGGTTTTCACGCCGCGGGCCGCCATCCGCAGCATCGCCGTCACGACCCCTACCACCAGCACCACCTGCCAGCCGAAGGCGGTGCCGAGGAGGGCAAAGCTGCATCGGTCGGCACGGCGTCCGAGCAGAGTGCCCATCGCCAGCCCCGCTGCCGATCCGCAGGCTGCCGCGAGCACGGCCTGCACGCCCCGGGAAGTCTCCGGCCACCCGGGGCCGTCGGGCCATGCGCCCGCCGGGCCGAGTGCGGGCAGTGCCCAGGCAAGCGCGAGCGTGCCGCCGACGGCCATGGCCGCTCCGCGACAGCAGGCCGGGGAGCGGCTCACCTCCGGCAGGTTCCAGGTCAGGATGCAGAGGAGCACCGCGACGTGCAACACGCAGGCGGCCAGCAACTGCCAGTCGCCGTGCAGGAGGAGTCGATCGATGCCCGAACCAGTTCCACCGGTGAACGCAGGCAGCCAGCGGCCACCGCCGACGAGTTCGGCCGCCGCCACGACGGCGGTGATTCCCCCGCAGGCAGCCTCGACGAGCGGGTAGCGGGCCGAGATCGCCGCTGCGCAGTCGCGGCAGCGTCCGCCAAGCAGGAGCCAACCGAGCACGGGAATGTTGTCGCGAGGCCGGATGCCGGCGCGGCAGTGCGGGCAGCATGATCGGCCCGACACTGATTCGCCCCGCGGCACGCGATGCGCCACCACGTTGATGAAACTGCCGAGGATTGCGCCGCAGACGAACGCGGCGGCAACGACGCCCATCTCGGCATACGGCACGGATTCGAGGCCGATCATGGAAAGCGCGGGGGCGATGGGCACGATGGGCCTGCGACGGGGATTCGTGTAGGGTACCCGTCTCCCCGATTCAAATCATCCGGCGAAAGCCCGATGGCTTTCCGGCGGCACACGGGCGTCATGGACACTGTCGACCCTCCTCCTCCCGCTGTTCGTGCGACGCTGCCCCCTTGGGCCGCCGTCGTGGCGCGGCTGATCGCCACCGTCGCCCTGATGGCCTACGCGCTCAGCGGGATCACGTGGCGTGACCGCGAGGTCGATGGAATCGTGACGAAGGGCATGGTCACCGTGCTCGCCGAGGCGAACTGGGCCTGGTGGGCGCTGGGCCTCGCGACCGGCGTGGCGGTGCAGGTCGTGGCCGGCATCCGCTGGGCCGAACTGGCCCGGCCGCTCGGCTTCGCGCACTCCCGGCTGTCGTTCGTGCGTCGGTTCTTCGAGGGGGCGTTCTTCAGCCTCTGCCTGCCCTCGTCGATCGGCGGTGACGTGATCAAGGCATACCGCATCGGCGACACCACACAGCGGCGGCTGCTGGCCGGTTGCTCCGTGCTGGCCGACAGGCTCACGGGCCTTTCCGCGCTTGGCGTGCTCGGCGGTGCCGCGTTCGCGGCCCGCGAGCATGGCCTGAGCCTGCCGGCCTCCCTCGCGGTGGCGGGCGTGCTGCTGGCCGGCGTGCTCGGGGCGTTTCTCTTCAGCCTGTCGATGCTCGATCGCCTGATTTCAAAGCTGCCCGCCCCCCACGGGCTGCGCAGCCTGCTGGCCCAGTTGCTGCCCTACCAGCAGCGGCCGAGCCTGATCGCCAAGGCGGTCGGCTGGAGCTTCGTCGTGCAGATGGGGGGGGCGGTCGCCGTGGCCTTCAGCGGCCGGGCGCTCGGCATCGACGAGCCGCTCTCGCTCTGGTTTTCGGTGGTGCCGCTCGTCGCGTTGGCGATGGTGCTGCCGATCAGCATCGGCGGATTCGGCGTCCGCGAAAGTGCCATGAGCCTCTTGCTGGCCGAGCAGGGCGTGCCGCCGGCCACGGGCGTGGCCGTGGCGCTGCTCTGGGGCCTGAGCACGATCCTGACCGGGCTCGTCGGCGGCGTGCTGGCGTTGTTCGATCGCACGGCCCGGGCGTCGTCGGCCGCCGATCCTGCGCCTTCCGATGCGCCGGGGCCAAGCCCCGCCGCCTGAGCGCCGGCCTCAGGAGACCGGCGGAAACCCCACCCGGCGCAGGGCGTCGACGAGCAGCAGTCCGGCCACGGTCTTGGCATCGTCGATGCGGCCGTCGCGACACATCGCCAGCGCCTCGTGCCAGGCGACCAGCTGCGTGGTGATCTGCTCGCCCGGCTCGAGCGCCTGCGGGCCGGGCACGAGGCCATCGGCCACGAAGAGGTGCATGCGTTCGCGGAGGATGCCCGGCGACATCCAGAAGGCGCCGATCGGCTCGATGCGGCCGGCACGGTAGCCAGTTTCCTCGGCCAGTTCGCGGCGGGCGGCGTCGGCGAGCGACTCCTCCCGGTCGAGGGTGCCGGCGGGAAGTTCCAGCAGCGTCCGGCCGACCGCCGTGCGGACCACCTCCACGAGGCAGACCGCGTCGGGCGCGACCAGCGGCACCACCACGACACTGCCGGGATGGATCACGACCTCGCGAACCCGGTTGGTGCCGTCGCGGCAGGCCTCGTGCCGGCGCACGACGTTGAACCGTCGCGTCTGGAGGAGCATCTCGTCGGCTGCGCGCGGCTCGGTCATGGGCGCGGCTCCTGGCGTGAGGATCGTGCGGCGTCGACGACCCTCGCCGCGGCGCCGCCAACCGTGAGCACCGCGGATGCTCCGCGGCGGTGCACCAGCCCGAGGCCGATCGCGCCGAGTCGCGGCGACATGCCCGTCGACGTGAGCACGCCGACGTCCTGTCCGTCGAGAAGCAGCGGGGTGCCCGGCGGCGGCGGGCCAGGCGCGTCGATCGCCACGAGCGAGAGAATCCGGTTCACGTGGCCGAGCGCGTCGAGCCGGGCCACCGTCTCCTGTCCGAGGTAGCAGCCCTTCGTGAACGAGATCGCCTGCCCCGTGCGGTCGAGCTCCTGCGGCAGCACCTTGTCGGGAATGTCGGCGGGCTCTGGATAGCGTTCCTCGATCCGCACCGCCTCGAACGCCGCGGCCTTCGCCCGTGGCAGACCCTGCACCGCCAGCCATTCGCGAAGCGGCGGGGCGTCGGCTGCGGCGACCCGCGCCAGGAACGTGCCGCTGCCGAGCATGCCGGTGGCCACGAGCTGCACGGGGATGCCCCCGAAGCTCGTGCGGACGTGGTCGCCCAGCCGCGTTGGCACGGCGGCCCGCTCGGCGAGCCACGGCGCCGCCTTCGGCCCCGCGATCACGACGGCGGCGGTGTCGGCGGTGGCATCGACGAGGTCGAGCCGTTCGCGGATGTGATAGTGCTCGAGATGGTCGCGAAGCGTGCCTGCCATGCTGGCGCTGCAATCGAGCAGAAGTCCGTCGTCGGTCCGCAGGATCGTGGCCAGGGCGAGCACGTGGCCCTTGGCGTCGCAGAAGAAGCCCTCGGTGCCCGCGTCCACGTCGAGCGCGGCCACGGGAGCGGTGGTGAACTTGTCGACAAATCGCACCGCATCGTCGCCGGCGGCCGCGACCGTGCCACGCGGCCCCAGATCCACCCAGGCCGCCGACTCGCGAAGAGCCCGGTAGCCGTGGTCGGAGGCGGCGGATGGCGGGGTGGCAGGCATGGCCCGCTCCACCCTACCACGCCGCCACCGAGCCGCAGGCGGACGATTTTCGCGAGGTGGGAAAAAACGGCGCGAACGCTCGGGGAACGGGCCGCGTATTGGTTCCACGTCGATCATGCGACGCGTCCGCGACCGAGGCGGACCAGGCATCCCGCAGGAGGTTCGCCCCCATGGCCACCGTGCATCAGGACCGCGGCTGCAATGACGGCTTCGACGATTCCGACTCCTTCTTCGACGACCCGCTCGCGGTCGCCGACACGGAGCACTCCGATGCGGCCCGCGCCGCGTACGAGGCCAACCCGACGGGGATGGCCCGCGATCGTCAGCGGCCGGCGCTCCATCGCATCGCCGCGGTGCGGCAGCAGCAGGGTGTGACCCTGCGCAACGTCGCCCGGCGGCTCGGCATGTCGCTGCCCCTGGTTCGGCGGCAGGAGCAGGCCGACTGCGATCTGCGGGTCTCCGATCTGCTCCGCTGGCAGCAGGTGCTGGAGGTGCCGGTCGCGGAGCTGCTCGTGGAGGGGGAGGGCCAGCTCTCGGGGCCGGTGCTCGAGCGGTCGCGGATGGTGAAGCTGATGAAAACCGCCGCCGCCATCCGTGAGCGGACGCAGGGGCAGCCCGTGGGCCGCCTCGTGACGATGCTCGTCGAGCAGATCCTCGAGATCATGCCGGAGCTCTCCGACGTGACGCCCTGGCACACCGTGGGCCAGCGGCGGACGCTCGACGACGTGGGGAGGACGGGCCGGGCGGTGGTGTCGGAAGACGTGTTCCGTCGCGGCTTCGGATCCTGAGGGGCTCAGCCCGTCTTGTTCGGCTCCCGGGGGCTGTCTAGGATCGTCGGCGGTGGCGGCGGTGCCGCACCGCCGCCCTTCATTTTCGGGAGTCAGCCGTGTCGTCGCTCGTCGGTGTGCTGGGCATCACGCTGGTGCTGTTCTTCGTCGTCGCCCTGACCGGTCGGCTGATCCTCGGCCGCTGAGCGGTCGCGGGCCACGCCGAGCACCAGCACGGCGAGGAATCCTCCGAGCACGCCCCCGAGCGTGAGCCAGGCGACCACCGCCAGTGGCACGTGGTCGCGAAGCCAGACGAGTTCCGGCGGTTCCGCGCTCTTCGGGACCTTGCGTTGCACGGGCCCGTCGCGACCCGATTGCCGCCGCATGTCGGCGCGAAATGCATCCCACTCGGCTTGCGCCTCGGGGCCCGTGAGCGTTGCGAGCCGCTGGCCCCGCCAGGCCAGCAGGGCCGCCGGGGGACCGGCGACGAGCGTCAACCAGGCTGCAACCACGGCCGCGGTGAGCAGGGTGCTGGCGCGGGAGCGAGGCATCGCGTCGTCTCCGAGTATGCGGGCCCCGGTCTGCCAGGGCCGCCCAGATTTCCCAGGGCAATCCAGTCTGGCATCGCCCGCGCGCGGTTGCTACCGTCCGCGGCCCCCGGGCGATCCCAGGCATGCCCGGTTCCGATCGAGCAGAGGAGTTTCACCCGTGAAGCGTTTCGTCGCCGGCCGGCGGCTCGCCCTCGTGGCTGTGGCCGCCGCCTGCGCCCTCGCCGGGCATTCGTCGGCCCACGGCCAGGGCGGCTGGCTGCCCACCAGCTGGTTTTCATCGGGCGACGTCGACCCCAAGGCGATGTATCCGCTGGCGGAGAAGGACGGCCCCTGGCTCGTGCTGGCCACGACCTTCCGCGGCGAGGGAGCTCGCGACGACGCGCGAAAGCTCGTGCAGGAACTGCGGTCGTCGCAGCGGCTTCAGGCCTACACCCACGAGAAGGCCTTCGACTACACCGGCGAGCAGCGGGGCATGGGACTCAACCCCGACGGCACTCCAAAGCGGATGCGGTATGCCCAGGCGGGGCAGGTGGTCGAGGTGGCGGTGCTCGTCGGCGACTTCGCATCGTGCGACGACCCCCGTGGCCAGAAGATCCTGCAGAAAGTGAAGGGCCTGCGGCCGAAGTCGCTCGAGAGCGTGGGCAACGATCGCCTTGAAAACGAGTTTCTGCAGGCGAACCGCGAGCACGTGCGGCCGCCCGCCGATGGCACGCAGCCGCTGCGGGCCGCGATCCTCATTCCCAACCCCCTGCTGCCGGCCGATTACTTTTCCCGGCAGCAGGTCGATGAGTTTGTGACGGAGATGAACGCCGACGTCGCGCACAGCCTGCTCGACTGCCCGGGCCGCTACACCGTTCGGGTGGCGACCTTCACGGGCGCGGGAACCTTCAACACATCGGCCGGGAGCGTCGAGGCCGACTCGGCCGGGAATGGTCTGGTCGACGTCAGCCGCTTCCTCGAGGCGCTCAAGGGCAACGGCTGGAAGGATCCACAGGTGCGGGGCGTGCAGCAGGAGAGCCGGCTCGTCGAGGCGGCCGATCGGGCCCACCGCCTCACCGAGTCGCTGCGGAAACACGGCTGGCCCGCCTGGGAGTTTCACGACCGCGACTCGAGCATCGTCTGCGTGGGCAGCATCGACCAGCTGGTGGTGCCCGGCCCCGGCGGACGGCAGTCGCCCCACCCGGAGATCGCCCGCATCGTGGGCGCACTCGGCCCCGACCCCGCCGCCTTGGCTCGGGGGCAGATCCTGCCCCGTTCGTTCGACGGCATCATGCTCGACGTGCAGCCGAAGCCGATCGACGTGCCGCGGCCCCCGGCGGGCCGGCGATGACCCCGGCACTGGTGCTCGGCACCACGAATCCCGGCAAGGTTCGTGAACTGCTCGACCTGCTTTCGCCCCATCGCATCGGCTGCCGGTCGCTTGCCGAGGTCTCCGGAGCCGTGGAGGTGGAGGAGATCGGCAGCTCCTTCGCCGAGAATGCCGCGCTCAAGGCGGGTCAGCAGGCCGTCGCACTCGGCGCCTGGGTGCTTGCCGAAGACAGCGGGCTCGTGGTTCCAGCCCTCGGTGGCGCTCCGGGCGTGCACTCCGCACGGTTCTCCGGCGTGGATGATGCAGCCGGTCGAGAAGTGCTCGATGCCCGCAACAATGCGCTGCTCCTGGAACGGCTTGCCGGCGTCGGCGACCGCGGCGCCCACTACGCCTGCCATGCGGCGCTCGCCGATCCCGGCGGACGGATCGTGGCGGAGGCCGCGGGCGAATGTCGGGGCGTGATCGCGCGTGCGCCGGTTGGTGGCGGCGGTTTCGGCTACGACCCGCTGTTCGTCGTGCCGGAATACCACCGCACCTTCGGCGAACTTCCGCCGGTGGTAAAGGCGGTGATCAGCCACCGCAGCCGGGCGCTGCGGGCCATCCTGCCGGCTCTCGTGCGGTTGCTTGCGGCCGCCTGAGTTCAGGCTCCGGCGGTCGCCGCGTGGGCGAGACGGTGATCGACGACCTGTACGACCTGATCGGTGCCGTCGAGCCGGCCGGCCACGGCGTGCAGCGCCGGCCGGTAGGCGGCGACGGCGTCGAGAAAGCCGCGGACACTGTCGCGACTCGCCTCCTCGAGGAGGCAGAAGTCGCCGCATCCCATCGACCGCAGGAAGTGGGCGTTCATCAGCTGTTCGGCGTGGGCCCGCTCGGGAAGCACGAGGAGGGGCTTGCCGAGGTGCAGCGCCTCGCCGATGAGTTGGTTGCCCGCCGCCGAGACGAGGGCATGGCAGGCCGCGAGGTCGGTGACGAAGCGGTGCTCGTCGATGTCGTGGAACGACACGTTGCCGATGTGCTCGCGGCGGCCCAGCCCGTACACCCGCACCGGCATGCCGCAGTCGACGAGGGCCTCGACGGCCGAGAAGGGCGTGTGACGGCGGAGATAGCTGACGATGAAGCCCTCGTCGCGGGCGGCGGCATCGCGGACCTGCGGCCGCAGCAGCGGACCCACCTGCACCACGTGTTCCCAGCCGCGACGGAGCGGCGGACGAAAGAAGGCCGAAACCACCGTGTCGGTCGTCTGCGGCACGCACATCCAGACGGCGTGCCCCATCGCCCAGGCGTTCCAGCGGAGGCTCCAGGGCAGCACGTCGAGATCATAGGCCAGGAGGAAATGCTGGTGGTCGACGCTGACCACCGGGATGCCCAGCCGCATGGCCGCCCGCGGCAGCGCGGGCTCGAAGTCGGTGATCGCGAGGTCGACCCCGGAGGCCTCGAGTTCCCGCATCATCCGGTCGACGAGCGGGCCGAGGCTTCGCGCCCGGTAGTCGATGCCGGCGGAGATCGACTTGAGCACGTCGAGCCGTCCGCCGGTGTACTCGAAGACCATTCCGGGAATCTGCTCCACCCGCACCCGGGGATGCCCTGCCGCGTATCGCGCCGCGAGAAACTCGAGGGCGTCGGCCGACGTCCAGACGAGAATGTCGTGGTCGGCCGCGAGCTGTTCGATCAGGGCGTCCACGCGGGTGGCATGACCCCGCCCCTCCCCGCAGAGGCTGATGGCGATGGTGGGCATGAGCGTGGCCTCGGGCGGGAGCGCGGCGGGCGCGGGGTCGACGACACCATGCTGATTCTGATCCAGATCCGGGTGGGCGGCCAGCCGGCGGGCGGGCTTCTGGACCATCGGCCGGTCGCGTAGGATGCTGAACGGGCGGAACGAAACTCCTTCACCATCCGAAGCCATCGCATGATCCCCGCCTCCAGAGCAGCGTCGTGGAACTCCGCGGGCGGACGGCGATGCGTCGGCGCCCTCTCCGTGGCCTGGTGTCTCGTCGTCTCCGTCGTGGCGCGGGCGGACGACGATGCGATCCTGGCCCGCGTCGGCGACGCCACGATCGTTCGCGGCTCGCTCGAGTCTGTGATCCAGCGGCTCAACCCCACGGCCGCGGTCGGCCCGGCGCAGCGGCAGCAGGTCGAGGCCGCCGTCCTCGAGCAACTCGTCGACGAACTCCTGCTTCGCGCCGAACTGGAACGGCAGCTCATCGCCGTGGCTGATTCGGAGGTCGATGCCGGCGTGGAGCGGCTGCGCTCCCAGTTCTCCGAACGGGGGCGGACGCTCGAGGAGTTTCTCACCGAGTCGAACCGCGACCTGGCCTCCGTGCGGGCCCAGATCGCCTTGGAGATCGGTCTCGACAAGTACGTACGCCGGCGGATGACGCCCGACGTGGTGAATACGGAGTTCACCGCGCGGCGCCGGGAGGTCGACGGCACGCGGATGCGGGTGAGCCATCTCGTGCTGCGGCCCGACATCGCCAGCCCGGACGGCATCGAGCGCCGGCTCAAGCAGGCCGAAACGATCCGCCGGGACATCCTCCAGGGTCGCATGACCTTCGACGAGGCGACGCGCCGGTATTCGGCCGGGCCGAGCCGGCATCGCGGCGGCGATCTGGGCTGGGTTGGCCGCGAGGGGCCGATGGTCGACGCCTTCGCCCGGCCGGTGTTCGCGCTCGCGAAGGGCGACATTTCCAAACCGTTCGTCACGCCCTTCGGGGTGCACATTGCCAAGATCACGGACGTGGATCCGGGCCGTCTGGGGCTCGAGTCGGTGCGGCCGAAGATCGAGAAACTTCTGGCCGGCCGGCTGGTGCTGGAACTCGTTGCGGCGGCCCGGCGGAGCACGCCGGTGGAGTACTCCCCGGGGGTGCCGCACTTCGATCCTGAGACGCCGGCCGAGGGGCCGCAGCCGCGGCGGGTGATCGTCGCTCCGGCCCCGGCGGGGCCGTGAGGCCTCAGGGCGCGTGAGGGCCTCCGGCGCGATGTCCTCTGGAACGAGGGTTTGGGGGGCTGTTTTTCGATTGTGGCCGGGGGCGACGGCCGCTACGCTCCCTCGCCCGATTGGGCCCCAGCGCATGAAGATCCGCTCTGCCCTGCTGTTCGCGTGCATGCTCGTCGTGCCCGCGATGGCGATGTTCTCGCACCGCATTCCGGCGGACGTGCGGGCCGCCGCGCGCGCAGGATTCGACCGGCTGGTGTCGCGGTGGAAAACGCCCGCACCTCCCCCCGCGGCCGTGCCCGCCGCCGAGGCAGCCGTCGCCGCGGCCCCCCCGGCCGTCGCCCCGGTCACGGCCGTGCCGATCGAGGTCGGGCCCCACGCTCCCACGCCGTCGGGCACCCCGCCCGCGGTCGCTCCGCCGGTGACGATCGGCTCAACGCCGGTACGGACCATGGCCGGCAATGCGGCAGACCGGCTTCGCGAGGCAGGCGCCTCCACGATCGACTGTCGGCAGGTGGAAGGCGTGACCGGCATGCACGTCGCCTCGTGTCGAGTCGGGCTCGACGCCTCCGGCCAGTTGGTCCGGGTGTTTCATGCGTCGGGGGCCGACGCGGAATCGGCCGTGCGATCACTTCTCGCCGACGTGCTGGCATGGAAAGAACGCATGGCCCACCGGGAGCTGCCGGCGGGTGCCGCCGGGACGCCGGAGTCCGGGCGGAGGTTCTAGCCACCACGGTTTTTCCGTCGAGCCAGTCATGCAACCCTTCGGCCCGTCGTGCGGCACGCTGCAGGCCATGTTCGCCGCCCGCGATCGCGCCCTGCATCCGCTCTCGGCGCCCTCGCGTCGTCGTCGCCGGTGGCCGTGCGGCGAAGCCCCGGGTGCCGCCCGTGAGCCGATGTCCGGAGGCCACCACGTTCGCTCCGACGAACTCGCGAGGCTCGAGGCGGCGCTCTTCCTCGCACGGGAGCCACTCAGCACGCGGCGGCTCGCCAAGTTGGCCCGGCTGTCCGACGGCACCCGGGCGAGGGTCCTGCTCCGGGAGCTTCGGCAGTTGCACGATGCGGCCGGCAGCGCGTTTCGCGTGGAGCAGATCGCGGGCGGCTACCAGCTGCTCACCCGGGGCCCGTTCGGCCCCTGGGTGCGTCGGCTCCACGATCAGCCCGCGGTGAGCCGCCTCTCCGCCGCGGCGCTCGAGACACTGGCGATCGTCGCCTACCGGCAGCCGGTCACCCGGGCTGAAATCGAGTCGATCCGGGGCGTCGGCAGCGAAGAGATGCTCCGGCAGCTCCTGGAACGCGATCTGGTGGCGGTCGGCGGCCGTGCCGAGGATCTCGGGCGGCCCAACGTGTACGTCACGACGCGGCGGTTTCTGGCCGCGTTCGGCCTGGCACGGATCGAGGATCTCCCGCCGATCGAGGCCGGGTCCGCGGCGGAGGCCGGCGACGCGGCCGGACAGGCGGGCTGACGCCCCTCCGGCGGCCGCGAAATGCCGGTTGTGCGACTTGCACGACGCGGTGCGTGGCGCCACACTGTTGAGCCGTTCGGGGTCGTCGTACGCCGGACCAACTCAATTTCGGGCTGGACGATTGGACGGCCGAGTTTCGATCGGGTAGAGAAATGGCCGATAGGTATCTGACGTAGACCAGTTCCAGGAGGTTTTCATCGTGACGATCGCCGCAAGTAGCCGGGAGCATCGAGACGTTTCCGACGCCGACGTGTTCTCGTGGAACGAGCTGCCCGAGCTGCTGGCGGCCGAGGACCTGTTCGAGGTCTGCGGTGGGGGCGAGATCGCCGGCGGGTCGACAGGCGTGATCGCCGCTGCACCGGCGGCCTCGGGCTGGGGTACGTTCGCCGATGCCGTCGAGGCTCGGGGCGACGAAGACGATGATGATCTCGAGGACGAGGACGACGACTTCGACGACGACGATGATGAAGACGACGACTCCGACGAGGAGGAGGACGAGGAGGAGGAGGACTGGGAGGAGGTCGACGACGAGGACGACGACGAAGAGGAATCCGACGAGGAAGACGAAGACGAGGAAGAGGACGAGGAGTGGGAAGACGACGACGACGAGGAGTGGGAAGACGACGACGAGGATGAAGAGGACGAAGACGAGGACGACGACGAAGGAGATGACGACTGACCCGCGGTCAGCGCACAGGACCTCGTGACTCCACGGGTCTCGTGAAGGCAGGGCCTCTTTGCGTTCGAGGCCGTCGGCCATGCCCTTCTGGCGTGGCCCTTCAGTGCCGCGAGGAGTGCCCCAACGGGCACTTTTTCATGCGCCCACGCGGTTTGTCCGCGACGCAAGGGCTTGTCCGCGCCTCACGAGTTTTCTCCGCGTGCGGACGTTGATGGCGGGCCTCGCCATCAAGGCTGCTCCACCAGTTCGAGCCGCACGATGTGCCCTCGGCGTTCCACGTCGACCGCGGCTCGTGGGCCGGCCGTCTTCAGGCGGGCGATCATGTCGTCTTGGCTCGTGATCCGTGCGCCGTCGATGGTGAGGATACGATCGCCCGCCGCGAGCCCGGCGTTTGCGGCGGGAGACCCCCGCCAGACTCGCACCACGACCGGCGCCGCCGGCTCGCCGGGGTCGCTCCTGGTGCCGATGCCCCAGCGGCCCCGCGGGCTGCCGTCGGTGTCGGCGATGGCCGCCTCGAGCCGGTGGCGGGTCGCGTTCGACTCGCTGCGGCACGCCGGCCGGAAGCCCGGCAGCGGCGCGGGATCATCGGCCATGCCCGTCACGAAGCCGAGCGTCAGCCGGGCCACGGGCTCGATGCCGTCGAGGTTCACGAGGTGGGCGTCGTCACTGGGCCGGTGGTAGTTGTCGTGCAGCCCCGTATGGAACATCACCGTGGGGATGCCAGCGGTGATGAAGGTGTAGTGGTCGGAGTCCTCGTCGATATCCCAGACGTGCACGAAATCCAGATTCGCCGCGTTGCCGGGGCGATTGTTGGCCTGGAGCACGGCCTCGCGGAGTCCCGTCGCCGTGCGGCATCCGTAGACCTCGAGCCGATTGCCGCGGAGTCGGCCGATCATGTCGAGATTGAGCGAGAAGACGATCCGCATGCCGCTCACGGAGGCCGGGCGGACGCGGAGAAAGTGGGCGGATCCGAGCAGGCCCTGCTCCTCGCCGTCCCAGAAGGCAAAGAGGATCGAGCGGCGTGGCGGGGAGGGGAGATGCCGCATCGCCTCGCCCACCTCGAGCAGCCCGGCCACGCCCGATGCGTTGTCGTCGGCGCCGTTGTGCACGTAGCCAAAGGGGCCGTAGCTGGTGTCGGCGTTGCCGTAGCCGACGTGGTCGTAGTGGGCCCCCACGACCACCAGTTCCGAGGCGAGGGCCGGGTCGCTGCCCGGCAGGATGGCGAGGATGTTTCGCATCCCGCCGAAGGCCTGGTAGTAGGTGCCGGAGTCGCCCGCTGGCTCGAGGCCGATGCGGGTCAGTTGCTCCACGATGTAGGCGGCGGCGGCCCGGCCCCCGCGGCTGCCCCCCTCGCGGCCCTCGAAGGTGTCGTCGGCGAGCGTGCGCACGTGGCGGCCGGCATCGGCGGCCTTGATGGTGGCGTGGGCGGCCGACATCAGTTCGGCAGCATCGGCAGCGCTGCCGGCCACCACCACAGCGAAAACGGCGACGATCGCAGGCAGTGGCCTGCGGCCGCATGTGACAGTTCGTGGTTCGCCGGGCTGCACGTTCCTCAGGCCTCCTTGCGGGACGTGGTGCGGGCGTCCAGAATAGCCTTCGCACGGGATGCCCGGACCACGGGTTTCCGTGACGGGTTCATCGGTCGTTTCCGCGACGGTCCTTTCCCACGAGAACGGGCTGGCGGGTTTGGCCGGGGATCCGCTGCCGGAGAGGTGGCAGAGTGGTCGAATGCGCGTCTTTGCTAAAGACGTGTCCGGTCAAAAGCTGGACCGCGGGTTCGAATCCCGCCCTCTCCGCTGGTTGGTGAACGTCGAATCGAACAGGCCTTGTTTCCAAGGCTGTTTGCGCAGCCGGTCGACGGGGGGTGTCGCCGGGGAACATGCGAAACCAAAAGAAGTAGCTGGCGTGCCAGTATTCCTCGGCCAGACAGGAGCGCAAGCCCGCCGCCGTGGGCCCGGGCGAGCCGACGGCACCTGGATGAACGAGCCCGACCGGGCAAGGCGGGCAAGGTTCGCCCGGTCGCCTCTTGCCCGGGAGCCGATCCGGCCGATCACTAGGGGGGCCGTTCGTGCCCCGGGCCGCCTCCGCGCCGAGGATTCCTCGTGGAACCGATCGTCTTCCTGCACAGCCCGAAAGCCGGCGGCACGTCGATCACGGACGCCCTGCGCCGCTGTTACACGGCTCAGGAGATCGCACCCACCTTGGAAAGCTCGCCGCACGACCGGCGGCCCGCCGCTTGGCGGCGCTGGTCACACTGCCGGTTCGTGGCCGGCCACTTCGGCCACGAGGTCGCGAGGCGGCACTTCTCCGGCCACGCCCTGATCACCAATTTCCGCCATCCGGTGGCGCGGATCGTCTCGCTCTACGATTTCTGGCGCAGCGTCGCCGAACCCTTCAAGTTCCGGCTGTCTTCCCGCAGCGGGCCAGCGCAGGCCCGGCGGCTTACGTTCGCCGAGTTCGTGAGGAGCGACAGCCCGTTCCTGGCCCTCTACCTCGCCGACTTTCACGCCAGGCAAATTGTGGAATCGGGGTGGACACCGAGGGCCATCGACGCCGGGGCGATGAGGCTGGCCAAGGAGCGGACGGCGGCCATGCGCTGGTTCTATGTTTGCGAGCACGAGCAGCTGTCGCTGGCCTGGCTGCGTGAGGCGTTCCCGGCCGTGGTGGCCGGAAGCGGCATCGGTCGCTCCAACGTCAACGCCTCCCGGGAACGGACGATCCCCAGCGCCGCCGACGAGGCGGTGATCCTGGAACGCAATCGGCACGACCTGGAACTCTACGACTTCGCCACCGCGACACTGCGGGCCCGCGTCCGGCCCGCAGCCCCGCGCCGCGCCGCCTGACGGCCCTGCGGCCGCGGCTTCGCGCAGGCAGGCTCGTTTCCCTTGTCGCTCCAGCGTTTCCGGCAATCCTGTTCGGCACGGGATTTGCGCACCAGAAGCCAGGCAACCCTGGCCGACTGAGGCGAGTTGCGCTCTGGTCGGTCGGGCGTCGCTGGGCTCCCTCTCCGGAACGCGATCAACGCCGCCGGCAGCAGTTACGTCTGCCGGTCGTCGGACAGGATCCTGGCTACGATCACGCGGGTCAACGAACTCGCCAGCCTCAATGCACGCGAGGTCTTCATCGCTTCACGCAAGGAGCCCGCGTTGGCGCAGCCACGGCCTCACGTGCCCGTGGGGTTCGCTGCTGCGCAGTCGAGTGGTCGACTCAGCGAGGGGCTCCCCGTGCCCCGTCGCCGGCGTTGCTGACCAGCGGAGGCATGGATGCCGGAGCGCAGTCAGCATCGAGTGAGCGGCGGGCATGATGCCCGCCGCCAACGTCCGGCGACGGGGCCCTGGCAGCCCCTCGCTCATACGGATCGGTCGTGGCTGCGCTCGGTCAGCAACGCCGACACCGGGGCATGGGCAGCCCCGAGCGTGGGACGGTGCCGATGGGGGCGGGCCGGACGCGAGGAT
>JBJTDZ010000035.1:0-20838 GCA_046092585.1 Pirellulales bacterium
CTTGATTAGACTTTCACTCCTCCCCACAAGTCATCCCCTCGGTTTTCAACCCAAGTGGGTTCGGTCCTCCACGCGGTTTGACCCGCGGTTCAACCTGCTCATGGGTAGTTCGTGCAGTTTCGCGTCTACCACCAGCGACCAATTGTCGCCCTATTCAGACTCGGTTTCCCTTTGGCTACGGACCTGAGGTCCTTAACCGAGCCGCTGACGGTAACTCGCCGGATCATTATGCAAAAGGCACGCCGTCACGCATTGCTGTTGCCAGCCATAGCGCTCCGACCGCTTGTAGGCACATGGTTTCAGGTTCACATTCCTCCCCTAACAGGGGTTCTTCTCAACTTTCGCTCGCGCTACTAGTTCACTATCGGTCATCAAGGAGTATTTAGCCTTACGGGATGGTCCCCGTAGATTCAGTCGAGGTTCCACGTGACTCGACCTACTCAGGGTACCCCCTCAACGGAGCAACACAGCTTTCGCGTACGGGCCTGTCACCCTCTGTGGACGAACTTTCCAGATCGTTCCGCTAGCCTGTTGTTTGTAACTCCTCGGGGGCCCTACAACCCCGAAGTGGAAACCACCTCGGTTTGGGCTATTTCCCTTTCGCTCGCCGCTACTGAGGAAATCGAGTTTTCTTTCTTTTCCTGCGGGTACTGAGATGTTTCAGTTCTCCGCGTTGGCCGCTGCAGCCTATGAATTCAGATGCAGCTCGTTCGGGCATCCCGGGATCATCACCTGTTTGACGGTTACCCCGGGCTTATCGCAGTCTTCCGCGCCCTTCACAGCCTCTTGATGCCTAGTCATCCCCCATGCGCCCTTTCTAGCTTGACCACCCGAATCGAGTGCTCGCGAACGAGCCCTGATCGGGCGTGCTAGGACACCGAACCATCTCATCGCCTGGCCCATCGCATCACTGCGGGGAGCCGGCTCGATTCGGTGAACGATTTTTTCTCGCTCTTTTCAGGACATGCCGCTGGCGGCGTGAGCCGCAGACGACAGTCCCGAGCCTTGGGAGAACGCTTCCAGAAAGCCGCTTGAGACGGCTTCCCTTCGGCATTCTTTTCAAGATGCCAATTACCACGACCAAATTGTCAAGGAACGGGACGAGCCGGCGATGGACGAAGCCACTGCCGGCCCGCATGCGGGAACCGATCCCGGAATAACAGGGATCGGCCGCGACAGATCCAAAACTTAGCGGCACCCTTCCCAACCGTCAAGCGGCCGAAAAAATCCGGCCCGATCGGGCCATTTTGGCCGCTGCACCGCAGGTATAACCGGAAGCATGATACGCGGCAGAGACGGGGCGTGTTCGGCGGTGATGGCGGTCGCCTTCTCGGTGACGGCCCACCTTGCGTGGGGGCAACCTCCGGCGACCGTGCCTGTCGTCGCGGCCAGGGCTGCAACGATGCAGGCGGCCTCCGGGCAGCCGTTCGTGGGCACGGTGCTGCCGGCACGAACCAGCGACGTCGGCAGCGCCGTCGACGGCCGGCTTGTCGACCTCCCGATCACCGACGGGCAGCACGTTGCGGAAAACGAGCCCATTGCGGAGCTGCTTCGCGGCATCCTCGAGATCGAACGGGCCGGGGCGGTCGCGGAACTCGACCGCCGCCGCCAGGTGCTTGCCGAACTCCGGGCGGGATCGCGGACCGAGGAGATCGAGCAGGCTCGCGCCGCGGTCGCCGGATACGAGGCCCGTGTCGCCTACGCGAGAAGCCGCATGGCCCGGCTGTCCAAGCTCGTGGAGAGGGGCACGAGCACCGCCGACGAGTTGCAGGACGCCCAGACGGAAGTCCAAGCCGTCGAGGCTCAGCTTCGCGGAAGCCGAGCGGCGCTGGCACTGGCCGAGGCCGGACCGCGTCCGGAGCAGATCGCACAGGCAGCCGCGGCGGCAGCGGTGCAGGAGGCCGAGGTGCAACGCATCGACGACCAACTCGGCAAGCACACCATTCGCGCTCCCTTCGCGGGCTGGGTCGTCGAGCGGTTCACCGAAAAGGGCCAGTGGGTGGCCCGGGGCGGGCTGATCGCCCGGATCGCCGAACTCGACACGGTGGAGGTCGAGGCGCAGGTTCCCGAGTCATCGATCGCGTCGCTCCACGAGGGCGTCGAGGTGCGGCTGGAGTTCGACGCCGCGGCCGACCGGGCATGGATCGGCACCATCGCTCGGATCGTGCCGCAGGCCGACCTGCTGAGCCGGAGCTTTCCCGTGCGAATTCGGCTCGCCAACCGGATCGTCGACGGCAGGCCCGTGATCAAGGGGGGCATGCTGGCCCGCGCGTGGCTGCCCGTCGGCGCGGCGGGCTCGGCAACCGTCGTGCCCAAGGACGCCCTCGTCCTCGGTGGCCCGAAACCAATCGTTTACTGCATCGATCCCTCGGGCTCCGGGGAGGGCACGGTGCGCCCCGCAGACGTCACGCTCGGCGCCGCCGTCGAAGGGCACGTGGCGGTCGGCGGCAGCCTGGAGCCCGGCACGCTCGTCGTGATTCGCGGCAACGAGCGGCTGCGGCCGGGAATGAGGGTCTCCTTCGCCGGCCCGGCGGACTGACCCGCGCACCGCCTGCCGGCGTCGCATCGCCGGGCACGACCATGAACCTGATCGAAGCCTGTGTCATCAGCCCCGTGAAGGTGGCCGTCGGCGTGATCCTGGTCACGCTCTTCGGCGTGCTCGCGATCCTCTCGATGCCGGTGCAGCTCACGCCGGAGGTGCAGATCCCCACCATCACGGTCGAGTGCCGCTGGCGGGGCGCGAGCCCGCAGGAGATCGAACGCGAATTGATCCAGCCGCTCGAGGAGCAGCTCCGCAGCGTCGAAGGCCTCGTCAAGCTCTCCAGTGATTCCGGCAGTTCGACCGGCACGGTCGAACTGGAGTTCGCCGTCGGCACCGACATGTCGCAGGCCCTCGTGAAGGTGAACACCAGGGTGCAGCAGGTTCGCGACTGGCCGATCGATGCCGACCGCCCCGTGATCAAGACGGCGAGCGCCAACGACAGGCCCGTCGCCTGGTTCATCCTCGGCCAGGCCGCGCCCGACACGGCCATCATCGAAAAGGCGAAGGCCGACCATCCCGCGCTCGCCGCGGAACTGAACCGCGTGATCTCCGCCCGCACGCCCGACCTGGCCCTGTTTCGGCTCAGGAAGCTCACCGCCTCCCATCCGGAACTCGCCGGCCTCGCCCCCCCGACCATCGACGTCGAGGCCGTCCGCCGCATGGCCGAGGACGACATCGAAAGCCGCCTGGAGCGCGTCGATGGGGTGTCGAGCGCCGACCTGGTCGGAGGCCGCGAGGACGAGCTGCAGGTGGTCGTCGATCCCCAGCTGCTCGCCGCCCGTGCGCTCACGATCGAGGACCTCCGGCTCGCGCTGGCCAACCAGAACCAGGACACGTCGGGCGGCGACCTCTGGGAGGGCAAGCGGAGGTACGTCGTCCGCACCCTCGGCCAGTTCCGCTCGCCCGAGCAGGTGGAGGGCGTGATCATCACCCGGCGCGATGGCAAGCCCGTCTACGTGCGCGACGTCGCGCACGCCCGGCTCGGCAGCAAGAAGCCCGACGGCATCGTGCGCCGGTTCGGGGCCCGCAACATCGCCATCCGCGTGACGCGCGAGTCGGGCGCCAACGTGCTCGACGTGATGCGGCGGCTCCGCGAGGTCGCCGCGGGTATCGACGAGCAGCTCGAGCCGAGGGGACTGTCGCTCACGCTCGTCTACGACGAGACCACCTACATCGACTCCGCGATCGGCCTCGTCAACGACAACATCCTCGTGGGCGGCCTGCTCACGCTCGCCACGCTGCTGGTGTTCCTGCGGAACGTCCGTTCCACGCTGATCGTGGCGCTGTCGATCCCGGTGAGCGTGATGGGCACGTTCCTCGCCCTCGCCGCCTTCGACCGCACGCTCAACGTGATCAGCCTCGCCGGCATCGCCTTCGCCGTGGGCATGCTGATCGACAACTCCGTGGTGGTGCTCGAAAACATCTTCGTCCACTGGACCGCCGGCGAGGAGCCGACGACCGCGGCCGTCAAGGGCACGCAGGAGGTCTGGGGCGCCATCCTGGCGAGCACGCTCACGAACGTCGCCGTCTTCCTGCCCGTGCTCTTCGTGCAGGGCGAGGTGGGCCAGCTCTTCGGCGACATCGCGCTGGCGATCGCCGCTGCGGTCGGCCTCTCGATCGCCGTCTCCGGGCTCGTCGTGCCCGCGGCGGCCGCCCTGCTCCTCCAGAGCCGCCACGCCCGCGCCGCCGCCACGGTCGTCACCGGCGACGGCAGGGCCCCGGAGGTCGCGGCCGCGGCCCCCGACCTTCTCGCGCGGTTCGGAACCTGGTTCATGCGCATCGTGACCGGCATGAACACGTTTCTTCTGGCGAGTGCCTGGCGCGGGGCGATCGCCTCGGCGGTGGTCGTCGGTGCCGCCGCGGCCGCGACCTGGCTGTTGATGCCGAAGGTCGAGTACCTGCCCGAGGGCAACCGCAACCTCGTGTTCGGCATCCTGCTGCCGCCGCCGGGCTACAACATCGACGAACTGCTGCGGATGGGCGATCTCGTCGAGCAGCGGCTGATCCCCTACTGGGACGTCGATCCGGGAACGCCCCAGGCGAGGGCTCTCGACGCGCCGATCCTCGGGGACTGTTTCTTCGTGGCCCGAGGCAGGAGCGTGTTCATCGGCCTGCGATCGCTCGACCCGCTCGAGGCCGCGAAACTCGTGCCGCTGGTCCGCCGGATCGCGGCCGACCTGCCGGGAACCTTCGCCGTCGCCAAGCAGTCGAGCCTGTTCGAGAACGGCATCGGCTCCGGCCGCACCGTCGACATCGAGATCACGGGGCCCGACCTCGCGACGCTCGTGCAGCTCGGCGTGCAGGTGATGGGCAAACTCCCCGAGGCCACGCCCGGCAGCCAGAACCTCCCCAAGCCGTCGCTCGACCTCTCCAGCCCCGAGGTGCAGCTCCTGCCGCGGCTCGAGCAGGCGGCCGACATGCGGCTCGACGCCCGGCAACTCGGCTACATCGTCGACTGCTTCGTGGACGGCGGCTACGCCACCGATTATTTTCTCGACAACGACCGGATCGACCTCGTCATCAAGGGAGACGACCGATTCGTGCAACGCACGCAGGACCTGCGGACGCTTCCGGTGGTCACGCCGGGCGGGCAGCTCGTGCCGCTCGAGGCGGTCGCCGAGGTTCGCGAGTTCTCCAGCGGACCGGAGCAGATCCTCCACCGCGAGCGGGAACGGGCGATCACGGTGCAGGTCTCGCCTCCCGCCCGCATGCCGCTCGAGGAGGCTCAGGAGCGGATCGAGCGGATGGTGGTCCAGCCGCTCGTGGCGTCCGGGGCGCTCGACGGCGGCTACCGAATCACCCTCGGCGGCACCACCGACAAGCTCGTCGCCACCTGGAAGTCGCTCTGGTTCAACCTCGTGATCGCGGGCGTGATCACCTACCTGCTGATGGCGGCGCTCTTCGAATCGTGGCTCTATCCGGCCGTCGTGATCGCGTCGGTGCCGCTGGGCAGCGTGGGTGGCCTCCTGGGACTCTGGCTGCTCAACAGCCTCGGCGCATCCTTCGGCGTGTTCCAGCCGCTCGACGTGCTCACGATGCTCGGCTTCGTGATCCTGATCGGCACGGTGGTCAACAACCCCATCCTGATCGTGGAACGGGCGCTGCAGCTCGCCCGCCCCGGGGGCGTCGAACCGACCGAGGCGATCCTGGAGGCGGTCCGCAGCCGTGTGCGGCCGATCTTCATGACCACGCTCACCACGGTGCTCGGCCTCCTCCCGCTGGTGGTTTTTCCCGGCGCCGGCAGCGAACTCTACCGCGGCTTGGGCGCCGTGCTCCTCGGCGGCATGCTCGTCTCCACGCTCGTCACGCTCGTGCTCGTGCCGGCGCTGCTCGGCCTCTGCTTCCGGCTGTTCGGCACCGCCAGGTAATCGCGCAGGCGGGCCCACCGCATCACCAGCCAGTAGCCCCACGACATGCCGGGCCAGAGCGTCGTGTTGCGACCATTGGCATTGACGTACCAGCTGCGGCAGGGGAGTTGCCATGCGGTGCCGGGCGTGTCGCGCCAGACCGTCCGCTCGAACCGCCTCCGCAGGTCGGCGTTGTAGGCCGCCTGCACGTCGGCGCGCACCTCGACCGGATCGAGGCGGCCGCTCACGATCCAGCCCAGGCACTGCATCACGTACCGCACCTGGGCCTCGATCATGAACACGATCGACGTATGGCCGAGGCCGGAGTTCGGCCCCACGAGCATGAAATAGTTCGGGAAGCCCGCCACCACGACGCCGCGATAGCCCTCGGGGCCTGCCCGCCACTCGTCGGCCAGCCGGCGGCCATCCCGGCCCCGGATGTCGATGCCGCACGAAGGATTGAAGGGCGTGAATCCCGTGGCCAGCACGATCACGTCGCACGGGTATTCGCGGCCGTCGTCGGTGACCACGGCGTGGGGTCGCACCTCGGCGATCCCCTGCGTGACGAGTGCCACGTGGGGCCGCGTCATGGTGGCGTAGAAATCATCGGACAAAAGCACCCGCTTGCAGCCGAGCGTGTAGAACGGATTGAGCTTCAGCCGCAGTGCGGGATCGGCGATCTCCCGTTCCTTGAACTCCGCCGACTCCTTCTGGCCGATGCTCATCAGCTTCGGCTTGTAGACGAGCCCGAGGGCCACCGATTCCGCCCGCCAGTACTGCACGGCCCGCCACAGGCCGAGCGCCCCGGGCACGCGCCGAAAGATCCACTTTCGCAGCCGCGACACGACCCGGTCGTTTCGCGGCAGCACCCAGGGTGGCGACCGCTGAAACACCGTCAGCCCGCCGACCGTCGGCGCGATCGCGGGCACCACCTGGATCGCGCTGGCGCCGGTGCCGATCACGGCCACGCGCTTGCCCGCGAGGTTCACGTCGTGCCGCCAGCGGGCGGTGTGAAACACCGGGCCGGCGAAGGCGTCGAGGCCGGGAATGTCGGGCGTCTTCGGGAGGTGCAACCCGCCCACCGCCGAGACCACCGCCCGCGCCGTGAACCGCCTTCCGTCGGGCGTGGCCAGCCGCCAGAGCCGCCCGGCCTCGTCCCACTCGAGCGATGAGACGGGCGTCTCGTAGTGGATCAGCCGATCGACACCGTGCCGGGCCGCGACCCGCCTGAGGTAGGCGAGGATCTCCGCCTGCGGTGCATAGGTCCGCGACCAGTCGGGCGACTGGTCGAACGAGAAGGAGTAGAGGTGCGACGGCACGTCGCAGGCGCAGCCGGGATAGGTGTTGTCGCGCCAGGTGCCCCCGAGGTCGGCCGCCTTTTCGAGGATCGCGATGTCGCGGCGGCCAGCCTCGAGCAGTTTCACCGCCATGCAGATGCCAGCGAAGCCCGCGCCGAGAATGGCCACGCCAAGTTCGACGGGCTCTGCCCTGCCCTCCAGCCTCGCGGTCGTTGTTTCCTGCCGATCCATGGCCGTGCAGGATGACGCAGCGGCGGAGCCACCGGCAAGGCCGGCCGCCAGCACGTTCAGCCCGCGGCCCTCAGCATCCAGGCCGCCAGCACGGCCCGGGCCGTCCAGGCGACGGTCCGAATCCAGTTGCCGCGAACCAGCGCCGCGACCACGTCGGATGCATGGCCGTCGCGGGCCAGCCGCCCGTGAAGCGGCACCTGGAGGAGGAACGTGGAGCCCCAGATGATCGCCACGAGGGCGAACCCGACGGCCGCCAGCCACGGGGGAATCCCCTGCGGCGGCCAGACTGCGATCGTCATCGCGGTCACCACTTCCACCAGCATGAACGGCAGCACCACCGGCGTGGTGCGCCGCTGGTTCTCGTGGGCGTAGTCGCTGGATCGATCGCCGCCGATCGCCGCGAACAGCGGATAGTGAACCACCTGCACGAACCAGATCAGGCCGCACATCGCCCCGGAGGCCACCGCCTGCGCCACGAGCACCGCTTCCGTGAGCGACATTCCCGCGAGCAGACGGTCACTCATGGGAAACGGACGCCTGCCCGCGATGCATGCGCCGGGCATGGAGGAGGATGAGGGCGAACGGAATCCACCAGAGCAGATCGTTGGTGGGGAGCGTCCAGCCGAACGCCGGAGGCACGTCACCACGGATGACTCCCATCAGGTAGCCCAGCGGCCCGAAGATCTTCCCCAGGAACCCCACCAGCACGATCGGCCAGTGCCGCACCGGGTCCGCTGCCGCCGCGAGATAGCCGATGCCATAGACGCCCACCACCATTCCGACGCACTGCCAGATGAAGGGATAGTTGGGCTGGGCCATGCCCGTGAGGTCGAAGAGCCATGCCGGGTGGAGCACGGTGAGCGCACCCCAGGCGAGGTTGTAGACACCCGCCGCGAGGAGCCAGCGGCCCATCCAGGTCGGCGTGATCGCGGGATTGACGACGGATGCCATGATTCTTCCGAAACCATAGCCCCCCGGGAACGGCCGACGAGGGCCGACTACTCGCCGATGTCCTCGGCCCAGAGTTCCGGATGGCGGTGCATGAACTCCCGCATCAGGGCGATGCACCGCTCGTCCTGCAGCACGGTGAGGCTCACACCACGCTCGGCGAGAAGCGTCTCCTCGCCCATGAACGAACGGTTTTCGCCGATCACGACCCGCGGGATTCCGTAGAGCAGGATCGCCCCGCTGCACATGGGGCACGGCGAGAGCGTGGTGTAGAGGGTGCACTGCCTGTAGAAGGTGGCCGGACGCCGGCCCGCCCGCTCGAGGGCATCCATCTCGCCGTGAAGAATCGTGCTCCGCTGCTGCACGCGGCGGTTGTGGCCGCGGCCGACGATCTGGCCGTCGTGCACGACGACGGAGCCGATGGGAATGCCCCCTTCGGCAAGCCCCTGCTCCGCCTCCTCGATCGCCGCTGCCATGAATGCGTCCATGGATGGTCAGAATACCGGCCGCGACACGGCGGCGCCCACCCGTGGCATCACGGCTTTCTCCGCCGCACGAGGGCCGCCACCAGGGCCACGGCGGCCGCCGTGGCGACCAGCCCGTGCGGCTCCGGCAACGGCGTGCCGAGCACGAGATTGTCGATGGCCGGCGAGTAGACCGTGGTGGGCGTGGGCGACACCACCTGCACCGGCCGCTCGATCACGAGCGCCGCGATGCCGGGCGCGGGGAACGCGAACGTGAATGTCGCCGCGGGCACGGGCACGTAGGAGGCGTAGTTCGGCTCGCCGACCTGTCCGAGCGTGGTGCCGGATGGGCCGATCGCCCGGGCCGTCCACTCGGCGGCGATCATGCCGGTGATCGACATCTCCGGATCCATCGCCGCGCGCGTGAACGACACGCTGGCGACCGGCTCCGAGAAGGTCAGCCGGTAGCCCGAAGGAGTCTCCGAGGCCGACTGCTGCAGGAAGTTTGGCGCCGACGGCGGCGAAAAAAAGCCGGGATAGAGAAACACGCCGGTGCCCGCGTTGGCCACGCGGGGGGAGCCGCTGCCGACCACGTTCGACACGGTGATCCCGTAGGTGGCGAGGTAGGCATCGAGCAGACTGCCGCTCACGGGCCCGCCGGTGGCGTTGAGGGCGTCGAAGTCGACGAGCACGGTCGACGCCGGCGCGACGGCTGCCGGCGCGAGCGCCGCGAGCAGCACGAGGACACTGCCGCAGCGACGGCGAGAGACGGTGGTGCGGAACATGGCGGGGCCTCCGGAAGGAGACGCTGACTCACGCACGCGACGACCGGCACCACCTCCTCGGAGGTGATGCCGACGGCCTTGACGAGCATGGGGGCGCCTCGGGTCTGCGGACGGCGGTTCCTGCCGCGAAATCACGCCGCATCCCGCCGGCGCAGCCAACCTGGGCGAAACCGCACGCTGCGGCATCCGCCGATCGGCCTACGCTGCGCCGGGCCTTCGCCAGGGGCGAAGCGTCCGGCAACTCGTCGTCCGACACCGGGCACCCGCGGAGCCGCACGGGAGAATCTCCCGCCCGCCTCACCGGGCCTCGAAAACCTTTTCCCAACACGACGGCAGAGGCAAGTCGTGGCCGTCACCCGTCCGGCGACCGGCCGTTTTTGGCCGGGCATTCGGCGGGACATCTCCCGCGGCTGCGCCGCCGTCAGCCCCGCTTCGCCCCGAGCTGCACGACGTGCAGCCGGTCGTACCGGGACCCTTCCTTCGCGATCTGGCTTTCGTAGAGACAGAGACGGGTCACGGGTCCGCCTCCCGCGTCGACCGTGGCGCACGCATCGAGTGCCGTCGCGAGGTCGCCCGACATGGTGTGCCCGCCCCCGCGAAACCGGCCCAGCGTGAGGTGCGGCCGATACCGGCGTGCCTCGCCGGGAAAGCCGAGGGGCTCGAGCCGTGCCGCGAGTGCGTCGTGCAGCCGCACGAGATCGGCCTCGCCGTCCGTGACGCCGAGCCAGAGCACGCGCGGCCGCCGCGTGTCGGGAAACACGCCAACGCCTCCATACGCCACGGCAAACGGTGCGACCGCCGAGGCCGCCTCGTCGATCGCCACGCAGATGCGGTGCAGGTCGGCATCGTCGATCTCGTCGCCGAGGAACTGGAGCGTGAGGTGCTGCCGCTCGGGCTGCACCCAGGCGGCCTGCACGCCGGCCCGCTTCAGACGCTCGATGATCCTTCCGGAGGCAGCGATCGTCTCGCGGGGTGGGTCGATCGCGACGAACAGGCGGAGCGGGCGCGGCATGGTGTGTCAGGGTCTCACGGACAACGAGCGACTCCCGCCGACGAAAAACCCCCGTGAAGCCCGGCCGTTCCGGGGCTTCGCGAGGGCTTCCTCGTGAGCGGCTGCGGTCGAAGTCGAACCGACGATGGCGCACCGTGCAATCCGGAGCCGGCTGCTCCGAGGAACTGCCATAGACGCCCCCCCCCGCTAGGGTATCTGTCTCTGTGAGGGATGGGGTCCGGTCGAATCACCGAAGGAGGCGAACAATGGCACCCGAAGACCACCGCGCCGCAGTGTTGGTATTCGCAGACATCAAGGCAGTGGTCGAGGATTTCGACCGCGGAGAGAGCAACCTGTTCGCAGCGTTGGAGCGAATCCGTGCTGCCCTATCGCTGCTCAGCGTTGATGCCGAGCCCCGCCGGAAAGCGGCTTGATGGCAGCGGGGGGCAGGATCTGCCGCAGAGCCGGCCGGAGGCGGAGGCTCAGGAGGGCTCGGGCTGGCACTCTGGGGCATCTGTGCGGGCTGCTGACCTGCCGGCATCGAGTGCTGCTGAAAACAAAAAAACCCCCGCGAAGCCCGGCCGTTCCGGGTCTTCGCGAGGGCTTTCTGTTGAGAGGCTCCGGTCGGAGTCGAACCGACGATGGCGGATTTGCAATCCGCTGCCTTAGCCACTTGGCTACGGAGCCGCAGTCGGAATCCTGAGTACGCTACGGAAGAATGGGGTGAATGGTCAAGGTTTTCCGATCGCGTGAATCACGCCGGTGAATCCATCGATCACGGATCTCCCGGTGATGCCTAGCAATCGGCCGGTGGGCCCCGGTTCCTTCAGTCCTTTCCGTTTTCCCCGGGCCGGGGCCGGGCTTTGGTTCCGCCAGTCCGCTGCCGATATAGTCTGCGGCACCGCTTCATCTTTCCACCATTCGGCCGTCTCTGCCGGGGACCGCCGGACACCAGGGAGCATTTCCAGGATGACCAAGCAGGCGACGTGCGACATCGGCCTGATCGGTTTGGCCGTCATGGGCGAGAACCTCGCCCTCAACATCGCCAGCCGCGGCTACTCGATCGCGGTCTTCAACCGCACGACCAGCGTCACCGACGCCTTCACGGCCGGCCGCGGCAAGCAGCCCACCGTCGTCGGATGCCACTCGCTCCAGGATCTCGTGGCCGCGCTCAAGCCGCCACGCAAGGTGATGATGATGGTGAAGGCGGGGCCGGCCGTCGACGACCTGATCAAGACGCTGATCCCGCTCCTCTCCAAGGGCGACGTGATCATCGACGGCGGCAACACGCTCTACTCCGACACCGAACGGCGGACGAAGGAGGTGGAGGCGGCGGGGCTGCTCTACATCGGCACCGGCGTGTCGGGGGGCGAGGAGGGCGCGCTCAAGGGGCCCAGCCTGATGCCCGGCGGCTCCAAGACCGCCTGGCCGCTCGTGCAGCCGATCTTCCAGGCGATCGCCGCGAAGGTGGGGCCGAAGGCCGACATCCCCTGCTGCGACTGGGTGGGCCCCCGGGGCGCCGGCCACTACGTGAAGATGGTGCACAACGGCATCGAGTACGGCGACATGCAGCTGATCTGCGAGGCCTACTCGCTCCTCAAGCACGCCGCGGGCCTGACCAACCCCGAACTCGCGAAGGTGTTCGACGACTGGAACCGCGGGGAACTCGACAGCTACCTCATCGAGATCACCCGCGACATCTTCACCGTGAAGGATCCTGACTCCGGCCAATTCATGGTCGATCTGATCCTCGACAAGGCCGGCGCGAAGGGCACCGGCAAGTGGATGAGCCAACTGGCCCTCGACCTCGGCGTTCCCAGCACGCTCGTCACCGAGGCCGTCTACGCCCGCTGCCTCTCAGCACTGAAGGACGCCCGCGTGCGGGCCAACGCCGTGCTCCAGGGCCCGGCGGCCGGAGCCACGATCCCGGCGGCCGAGAGGGCGACGTTCATCGAGCAGGTGCGGCAGGCGCTCTACGCCTCGAAGATCGCCAGCTACGCCCAGGGCTACGTGCAACTCGCCGCGGCCGCCAAGGAGCACGACTGGCCGCTCGACTACGGTGCCATCGCCATGATGTGGCGGGGCGGCTGCATCATCCGGGCCCAGTTCCTGGAGCGGATCTACGACGCCTACAAGGCGAAGCCCGATCTCGAAAACCTGATGCTCGCGCCGTACTTCACGGCCGCCCTCGCCAAGGCCCAGGATTCCTGGAGGCACGTCGTCGCGACCGCCGCCAGGATCGGCGTGCCGGTGCCCGCCTTCATGACGGCGCTGGCCTACTACGACGGCTACCGCCACGCCACCCTGCCGGCCAACCTCCTGCAGGCCCAGCGTGACTACTTCGGCGCCCACACCTACGAGCGAACCGACAAGCCCGGCACGTTCCACACCGAGTGGCTCGACCTCCGGTCGAAGGCCTTCTGAGGGGCCCCCCCTGCATGGCCAACGTCTATCTTGAAAACCTGTTTTCGCTCGCCGGCCGCACCGTCGTGGTGGTCGGCGGCACGGGCGTGCTCGGCGGGGCCCTCGCCGAGGGCCTCGCGCGGGCGGGGGCCTTCGTGGTGGTCGCCGGCCGCGGTGCCGACCGTGGCGAGGCCCGCGTGGCGGCGATCCGCGACGCCGGGGGCGACGCGACCTTCGTGAGCGTCGATGCCGTGGACCGCGAGAGCGTCAAGGCGCTGCTCACGGCGACGATCCACGCCCGCGGGAAGGCCGACATCCTCGTGAACTGCGCCGGCGTCAACTCGTCGGCGCCCTACTTCGACATCCCCGACGACGACTTCGCCAAGGTGCTCGACACCAACCTCAAGAGCACCCACCTCGGCTGCCAGGTCTTCGGCGCGCACATGGCGGAGCACGGAGCCGGCGCGATCCTCAACATTGGCAGCGTCTCGGCCGACAAGCCGTTGTCGAGGGTGTTCATCTACTCGGCGTCGAAGGCGGCCGTCGTCAACTACACGAAGAACGTCGCCCGTGAACTCGCCCCCCGGGGCGTGCGGGTCAACGTGCTCTGCCCGGGCTTCTTCCCCGCCGAGCAGAACCGGAAGATCCTTTCCCCCGAGCGGGTCGCCTCGATCATGGCGAAGACGCCGATGAACCGCTTCGGCACACCCGACGAACTCCTCGGCGCCGCGATCCTGCTCTGCGCCCCCGTCGCCGGGAGCTTCATCACCGGCGCCGAGGTCTACGTCGACGGCGGCTTCACCGGGATGAGCATCTGAACCATACGCCTGCCGGGCCATCCGTGGCCCATCCCCAACCATGCCACATACGATCGTGATCTTCGGGGCCTCGGGCGACCTCACGAGCCGCAAACTCGTGCCGGCCCTCTACAACCTCATGCGGGCCGGCTCGCTGCCGCCACAGACGAGGATCGTGGGCTTCTCGCGGACGCCGATGACCGACGACCAGTGGCGGGCGAGCCTCCGCGAGTGGACGGCGAAGTTCGCCGGCGACGCCCCGCTCGACGAGGCCGCCTGGCAGGCCTTCGCGGCCGGGGTGCACTACCAGCCCGGCGACATCGGCAAGCCGGACGACGTGGGCCGCCTCGAGACCCGGCTCCGCGAGATCGAGAGGCAGGCGGACGCCGACCGCGTCTACTATCTGGCCACCGCCCCGCAGTTCTACGAACCGGTGGTCTCCTCGCTCGGCGCCCACGGGATGGCCGCCCAGACCCGCGGCGCCCGGCGGATCGTCGTGGAGAAGCCGTTCGGCACCGACCTCGCCACGGCGCAGGCCCTCAACGCGCACATCCACACGGTGTTCCGCGAGAGCCAGGTCTTCCGCATCGACCACTACCTCGGCAAGGAGTCGGTGCAGAACATCCTCGCCCTGCGGTTCGCCAACACCATTTTCGAGCCGGTCTGGAACCGTCGCTACATCGACCACGTGCAGATCACGGTGGCCGAGGAGGTTCCGGTGGGCCGTCGCGGCGCGTTCTACGACTCGGCCGGCGTACTCCGCGACATGTTCCAGAACCACCTGCTCCAGCTGCTGATGGTGACGGCGATGGAGGCTCCGGCGCGGTTCAACGCCAACGCCGTCCGCAACGAGAAGGTGAAGGTGCTCGAGGCGATCCGGCCGCTCGATGCCGCGGAGGTCGCCGCTGCCGGCGTCCGCGGCCAGTATCGCGGCTACCTCGGCGAGCCCGGCGTGGCGGCCGGCAGCCATACCGCGACCTTTGGCGCCATCCGCCTCGAAGTCGACAACTGGCGGTGGCAGGGCGTGCCCTTCTATCTGCGGAGCGGCAAGGCGATGAGCTGCCGCACCACGCAGATCGTGATCGGGTTCCGGCAGCCGCCGCTCGAACTCTTCGCCAACGGCCGCTCCTCGAACGCCCGCGAGGCCAACCGGCTCGTGATCCAGATCCAGCCGGCCGAGGGCATCCAGCTGCATTTCCACACGAAGGTGCCCGGTGCGGGCATGAACCTCCGCCTCACCGACCTCGAGTTCAGCTACTCGCGCGAGTTCGCGGGCCGGCTGCCGGAAGCCTACGAGCCCCTGCTGCTCGACGTGATGGCGGGCGACGCGAGCCTCTTCGCCAGGGCCGACGAGGTGGAGAAGTCGTGGGAGATCATCGATCCCTTCGTGCATACCTGGTCGTCGGGCAGGCTGCCGGCGCCCGACACCTACGAGCCCGGCGACTGGGGACCGATGTCGAGCTTCGAGTGGATGGCCTCCCAGGGACGCACGTGGTTCGACATGTGCCCGGTGCTGACATGAACGTGGCGGCGGCCCGCGCCGGGCTCGCCCTCGGCGGCGTGCCGATCGGGGCGCCGGTGGTGCAGGCGGCGCTCTCCGGCTACAGCGACCGCGCGATGCGGGTGCTCGCTCGCCGGCACGGCGCGGCCTACTCGCTCGGCGAGGTGCTCCTCGACCAGTTCGTGGCCACGGTCGGCAGCAACCGCCGCAATCTCGCCCGGCTCGCCGTGGCCGACGAGGAGCATCCCGTCGGCGGACAGCTGATGGGGGCCAACCCCGACGACTTCCCGCCCGCGGCGCGGCGGCTCGTGGCCGAGGGCTACGACGTGATCGACATCAACTTCGGCTGCCCCGTGAAGAAGGTGCTCGGCCGCTGCCGCGGCGGCTACCTGCTCTCGCAGCCCGCAACGGCGCTCGAGATCGTCGCCAAGGTCCGCGAGGCGCTGCCGGCCCGCGTGCCCCTCACGCTCAAGATGCGCCGCGGCCTCGACGACACGCCGGAGAGCCTCGACAACTTCTGGACGATCTTCGACGGTGCCTTCGCCCGCGGCGTGGCCGCCGTGACCGTGCATGGCCGCACCGTGAAGCAGAGGTACGTCGGCCCGAGCAACTGGGAGTTTCTCGCCGGCGTGAAGCGGCATGCCGGCGACAGGGTCGTGATCGGGTCGGGCGACCTGTTCTCCGCCGAAGCCTGCGTGGCGATGCTCGAGCAGACGGGCGTCGACGGTGTGAGCATCGCCCGCGGGGCGATCGGCAACCCGTGGATCTTCCGGCAGACCCTCGCCCTGCTCGCCGGACGCCCGCCCCTGCCGCCCCCCACGATCCACGAGCAGCGCGAGGTCCTCCGGGAGCACTGGGCGCTCTCGATGGAACTCCACGGCGAGCAGGTGGCAGGCCGGAGCATGCGGAAGTTCGCGATCAAGTATGCCCGGGTGCATCCCGAGCATCTCGCCGTCCGCGACGCCTTCATCGGGGTGAAGGTGAACGCCGACTGGCAGGCCGTGCTCGACCGCTTCTACGCGATGGACGGCCCGGGCCGCGACCCGGCGGCCGACGTCGACGAAGTCTCCGACTGCGGCACGGGCTGACCGGCGACCGCCGCGCGGCATGCGTCGGCCATGATGCCCGCCGCAATCCAGCGATCGAGCGCCCATGCCGCGGCCTCACGGATCACCGGGTCGGCATCGCGGGCGGCCGCCGCGAGCGCCGGAAAACTCGCTGGATCCGGCCGGTTGCCCAGCGCGATCGCCGCCGAACGCAGCAGGCCCGTGCGTTTGGCCCGCGTGACCGCCGATCCCCTGAATCGCTGGCGGAAGGCCGGTTCATCGAGTCCGAGCAGTTCGGGGAGCGAAAGCGTCGTCTCCCCACCATGCGGCTGCAGCGTCGGCTCGGCCGAGCCCGGTGCATGGCGGTTCCAGGGGCAGACCTCCTGGCAGATGTCGCAGCCGAAGATCCAGTCCCCCATGCCGGGCCGCAGCTCGGCCGGCACGGAGCCGTGGTGCTCGACGGTAAGCGCCCCGATGCAGCGGCCGGCGTCGAGGACGCCCGGCTCGGGCAGCGCACCGGTCGGGCAGGCGTCGAGGCAGGCGGTGCAGGTGCCGCAGTGGTCGGTCGCGAGCGGCTCGTCGGCGGGCAGCGGCACGTCGGTGAGAAACGCCGTGAGCAGGAAATAGCTGCCCGCCGCGGGATCGATGAGCATCGTGTTCTTGCCGAACCAGCCGAGCCCGGCGAGCCAGGCGAAGTCGCGCTCGGCGATCGGCGCGGAGTCGACGACCCCGCGGGTGTGGCAGCCGGGCACGCGGGCCTCGAGCCACGCGCCGAGGTCGTTGACCCGTCGGCGAAGGAGATCGTGGTAGTCGTCGCCGACGGCGTAGCGGGCCAGGCGGCCGCGGCCCGCGGCCGGCTCCGGCGCCGAAAACGCCGCGTGATCGGTGGCGAGCATCACCACGCTGCGCACGTCGTCGAGGAGGGCGGCGGCCGACCGCCGCAGCGGCTCGTGGCGACCGAGCCACTCCGCCATCGGCCCGGCCAACCCCCGCGAGAGCCAGTCGCGAAACTGGCCGTGATGCGGCGGCTCGGTCACCGACGTGATGCCGATCCTCGAAAACCCGATTCGCCGGGCCTCTAACCGCAGCCCTGCCGCCACGGCGATTGCGTCGGCGGCGGTCGGCATGGCTGGATGCATGGGCCTGGCAAGAAGGGCAGGCTGGCGGCGAGCCGCCGCCGGGGCTTTGCGGGGAACTGGTCTGGACCGGGAGGCCCGACTCGCTATCGTCCCGCCCCGACATTGTCGCTGGCGGCGGCGGGATTCCAAACCTTCGACGAGGAGCGTGAGACGTGCCGACTTTCCTGCAGCATCGACAGCCGTGGGCGGGCCTCCTCGCCGCCCTCGCGACGCTCCTGCTCACGACATCCACCGGCTGCCAGACACCCCAGACCGCGACCGTGGCTCCTCCCGCCACCGGCATGATCGGCCAGCCCGCGGCCTACGGAAGTTGGGCCACGCCGCCACAGGGTGCCGCCTATCCGCCCACCGTGAGCGCACCGGCCCTCCCCGGCACCACCCCGCCACCGATGCCCGGCCCGGCCACCCAGTGGCAGTCGGCCGCGCCGGCTCCGACCGCGCCACCGGCCGCCCCCGCACCGAACTCCTGGTCGTGGTCGCAGCCTCCCACCACCGCGCCGCCGTCGATGCAGCAGTACGGCGCCCAGTTGCAGAACTCCGCCAACCAGTACGCCCAGGGCATGAACAACCAGGCCCAGCAATATGCCAACCAGATGCAGGGCCAGGCCCAGCAGTACACCAACCAGCAGATGCAGCAGGCCAACGCCCAGACGCAGAACGCGATCAACCAGTACTCCCAGCAGATGCAGCAGGCCATGCCCCAGGCCCAGCAGCAGGTCACGGCCCAGATGCCGACCTACCAGCCGCAGCCGACGACCGCGACGTCGTGGAACCCGTTCGCGACGCCCGCCCAGTCGCTGCCGCCGGCCCGCGCCACGCCCTCCACGGCCGTGCCGCGCTACTGATTCGCCGACGTCGCAGTGGTGACGCGCCGGCTCGGGACTGCCCATCCCCCATCGCCGGACGCTCGCGTCCCGGGAAGCCCAATCGCGTAAGCGATGGGGACAGCGTCACCGGTGGCGCGCCGGCTCGGGACTGCCCATCCCCCATCGCCGGACGCTCGCTGCGGCCATCGTGGCCTCCGCTCGCTCGATGCTGCCCTCGCTTCGCCATCCTGGCTGCGCTCGGCCAGCAACGCCGGCTCCGGGGCACGGGCAGTCCCGAGCCTCCTTCATGGCGCTCGACGAGCATGTCACCCGCCGGCTCGCGGCGGGCGCGATACGATGGAGGCGTTCGCCCTCGAGAGGCTCGTCATGTTTTCCTGGCTCGGTGGAATCGCTCCCGGCCGTCCCCCCGCGATCACCGCCGCCACCTGGCGGAAGGTCCGCGACATTGACGCGCTCGCGCCCGAGCTGGAGGCGCTCGACGACCTGGCCCTGAAGCGGCTCGGCCGCTCGCTCTCCTACCGGGCGAAGGCGGGCGAGCCGTCCGAGTCGCTGCTGGTCGAATCGTTCGCCGCCACCCGAGAGGCGGGCCGCCGCCGGCTCGGCATGCGGCACTACGACGTGCAACTCCTCGCCGGCGCCGCGCTGGTGAACGGGGCGATCGCCGAGATGCAGACCGGCGAAGGGAAAACGCTCGTCGCCACGCTGCCGCTCGTGCTCTACGCCCTCGCCGGCCGGGGTGCCCACCTCGCCACCGTCAACGACTACCTCGCCCGCCGTGACGCCGAGTGGATGACGCCCATCTACGAGGCCCTCGGGCTCAAGGTGGGCATCGTCGAGTCGCAGATGGATTTCGACGAACGGCGCAAGGCCTACGCCTGCGACGTCACCTACGGCACGGCGAAGGAGTTCGGCTTCGACTTTCTCAAGGACCGGCTCATCAAGCGGCAACTCGACGAGGGAGGGGGCGACCTCGGCGCGATGCTCACCGGCGGCCGTGCGGCCGGCTCCGCGCAACTCCTCCAGCGGCCATTCTGGTTCGCGCTCGTCGACGAGGCCGACAATGTCCTCATCGACGAGGCCCGCACGCCGCTGATCATCGCCTCGCCACCCGGCGAGGCCCAGGCCGCCCAGCAGGCGCTTTTTCGCTTCGCGGCGAAGGCCGCCGCCGGTCTCGAACGTGCGGCCGACTTCGAGCAGGACGTGCAGAAGCAGACCTGCGAACTCCTCGGCCGCGGCCGCAGCCGCGTGCGGGCGCTCGACCGCCCGCCCGAACTCGAATCGACGAGCCTCCTCGACATCTACGACGCCGTGGAGCGGGCGCTGCGGGCGCACCGCTTCTTCACCCGCGACCGGCAGTACGTCGTCCGCGAGGGAAAGATCGTGATCGTCGACGAGTTCACCGGCCGAGCCGCCGAGGGCCGCACCTGGAAGGACGGCCTCCACCAGGCGGTCGAGGCGAAGGAGGAGATCGAGGTGTCGGTGCCGTCGGGGCACGCCGCCCGGATCACGATCCAGGATCTCTTCGCCCGCTGGCCGCACATCGCAGGCATGACGGGCACGATCGCCACCAGCGCCCGCGAACTCTCCCGCACCTACGACGTGGCCGTGGCGGTGGTGCCGACCAACCGGCCGGCGATCCGCCAGCGCCTCCCCGCGGTGGTCTGCGCCGACCAGGCCGAGAAGTTCTCGCGGATCGTGACCGAGGTGGTGGAGATGCACGCCCTCGGCCGGCCGGTGCTGATCGGCACCCGCTCGATCGACAAGTCGGAGACGCTCTCCCGGATGCTCACCGACGCGGGCCTCGTGCACACCGTGCTCAATGCCCGGCACATCGAGAAGGAGGCTGAGATCGTCGCCCAGGCGGGGCAGCGCGGCCAGATCACCGTCTCGACCAACATGGCCGGACGCGGCACCGACATCAAGCTCGGTGACGGCGTGTACGACATGGGCGGCCTGCACGTGATCTGCACGGAACTTCACGACTCGGCGCGGATCGACCGCCAGCTCGTCGGCCGCTGCGGTCGCCAAGGCGACCCGGGCACGTGGCGGCAGTACGTGGCCCTCGACGACGACATCCTGATCCAAGGCTACGGGCCGAAGCGGGCGGCGCGGATCGCCGCGCGGCTGCGGAGTTCGCTCACCGGCAATCCCGAACGACTCCTCGCGACGTTCAAGCGGGCCCAGGAACGGGTCGAGGCCCGGCACCAGCGGCAGCGGCGGATCCTCGAATACGTCGAGCGGCAGCGGGCCGAGGCCCATATCCAGATGAGCCAGGATCCCTATCTCGACTCCCCGTCGTGACCGGCCAGCCAGTTGCGGTTGACTCTCGGGCCGGAGGTTTGTGAGCCTGTCGGTCATGAACCGGCCCGTGCTCTCCGTGCTCCTCGTCGCCTGCTGCCTCGTCACCGCGACCCACGGCGATGAACCGCCGGCTACCACGGCCACTCCCCCGGCCGCGGGGGCGCCCGCCGCGCGGCGCACACCCCCCCCCAGCCACGAAAAGCTAGAACCACAACCCC
>JBJTDZ010000036.1:0-14134 GCA_046092585.1 Pirellulales bacterium
CCTCACCCTGCTTGCCCTCACCCTGCTTGCCCTCACCCTGCTTGCCCTCACCCTGCTTGCCCTCACCCTGCTTGCCCTCACCCTGCTTGCCCTCACCCTGCTTGCCTTCACCCTGCTTGCCTTCGCCCTGCTTGCCTTCGCCCTGCTTGCCCTCGCCCTGCTTGCCCTCACCCTGCTTGCCCTCGCCCTGCTTGCCCTCGCCCTGCTTGCCCTCGCCCTGCTTGCCCTCGCCCTGCTTGCCCTCGCCCTGCTGACCCGCGCCTGTGCTGTCAGGCGCTCCCTGCCCCTGCCCGGATTCCTGTCCGGCGCCCCCCGAGCCCTGGCCGGCTGAACCTGACGAACCACTTCCCGGCTTCGAGCCGCCGCTGCACGACGAGCACCCCTGCTTGCCGCACGGTTTGCCGTCGGCCCCGGCACACTCCGGCGGCTTCTGGCCAGCGGGCTCACCAGCCTGCTGCGGCTGTTGCCGCTCTTGAGCCTGCCCCGGATCACCCTGGCCATCCTTCGGGTTCTGCGTCTGCTTCGGGCCCTGCTGCTGCCCCTGTTCGCCCTGCTGCTGACCTCGGCCCTGCTCGCTCTGCGGTTGCCCCTCGCCAGGCTTCTGCCCTTCATGTGGCTTCTGCCCCTGGCCCGGCTTCTGACCCTGTTCCTGTCCTTGGCCGGCCCCCTCTTTCTGCTCACGACGGTGTTCGAGGATCCGCTCCATCGCCTCGCCGTCGTCGGTGCCATCGGCCGACACGGTGTTCTTCGGCTCGGGTTTTCTCTGCGCACGACGCTGCTCGGGCGCATTGTTCGCGCCGTCCCCTTCGGCCTGCCCCTCGGGCCTGTTGCCACCCGCTTCCTGGCCGGAGCCGCTCTGTCGCTGCTCGCCTCCCGCGCCACCGTCCTTCTGATCGCCCTGGCGTCCGCCACCCTGCTGCTGGTTGCCTCCCTGCCCCTGCGGCTCGTTGCCGTCACCATTGCGGCCGCCCTGCTGCTGCCGCGGCCCCGGCTGCTTCCCCGACTTGCCCTCGGCGCCATCCTGCGACTTGCCTCCCTCGCCGCCGCCCTGCTCCTCGCCCTGCTGCGGGTCACCCTGCTTGCCGCCCTGTTTCTGATCCTGCTGCTGCGTCTGCGGCTGCTTGCCGTCATCGCGCTGCTCACCCTTCTGCTCACCCTTCTGCTCACCCTTCTGCGGCTGCCCGGCATCGCCGGCGTTCCTGCCCTTGCCGCCGTCCTCGGAATCGCCGCCTCGCGACTCCCCTCCCTTGTCATCGCCGCTGCCATCGCCGGCTTCGGCACCCTGCGGCTCGCCCGCGTCACCGCGATCCTCCGGCGGCATCGCGCCGCTGCCATCGTCCCCCGCGCCCTGATCGTCGGGCTGCGGTTCCTCGGCCGGAGCGGGGGACGGCTGCCGCGGCGGAGCAGCCGCATCGATCTTCAGCGCCCGCCACTCGGTCGTCGTCACGTTGGGCCGTTCCGGGCGGTTGTCTTTTGCGACCGCGCGATACTCGAGCACCGCCCCGGCGCCGGCACCGAGCTGCTCGGGCACGAGCGTGGCCACCCCGACGAACGACTTCCGGGGCTTCCGCAGCAACTCGGCACCGGGACGCTCGGCTCCCGCGGCCAGCCGCGTCTCGACCGTGACGCTTGCCAGCGAGAAATCCGCATCGGCCGCCCGCACCCGAATCGTCACCGGCGCCGACGGCGGCACCCGCACCACCTTGTCCGTCGGCTCCTCGATCGTCAGTTCGGGCGCGAGGTCGGGCTCCACGTCGATCCGATGTTCCATCTTCTCCGCGATCACCGGCTCGCGGCCGGCGGCGGCCGCCGATCTGGGCTGCAGCAGCAGCCGATACGAGTCGTATTCGGGGCCCGTCCGATCGGCGGCCAGCTGCAGCGCGAAGCTCCCGCGCGCCCTCGCCAGATCCTGCTGGCCCACGGATAACGGCACCTTCCGCTTGCCGTCGCAGCCGAGATCGGCCCATGCCGCCTGCAGCGGATGGTTGCATTCGGCGACGAGCGTGACCCGCGTCCCCTCCACCGCCCGCAGGTCGCCCTGCCACTCGACCGTCTCGTCGGCGAGCCCCGTGTAGTCGGGGTAGTCGTACCGCACCTCGCGCACGAGCAGCGACGGCGCGTCGACCACCGCGACGCGAAGCCGCTCGCTTCGCGCGTCGCCCGCGGCGATCACCACCTCGAGCGGATGATCGAGCCCGCGATCCGCATCGGGCAGCACGGCCACGTAGGCCTTGCCCCCTGCCGGCGCCATCGAGGCCTGCCACGAGGCCGCCGCCGGATCGGCGGAGCCGTCGTCGCGCACGGGCGACACCTCGAGCTGCGGCCGCTCCCCCGAGGCGAGGCCGCTCACCTCGCTGGTGACCACGAGCTGACGGCCGCGCACGAGCGACACCACGCCGTCGTGCACGGCGAGCGTGCGATCGCCCGCATCGCCGTGGCGGGCCTCGTCGGGCAGCCGCCACGCGAGCACCGGCGGCGCGATCCGCACCCGAGACGGCGGCGCCATCCCGAGCCCCGGGGCCACGAGCCGCGCGGCCGAGACAATGAGGCTCTTGGGCGCCGCGAGTTCGTAGAGGCCGGCGAGGGCCAGAAGCGCCGCCAGCGCGTACGCGAGCCGCAGGGCGAGCGTGCGGTCGACGACGCCGTCGTCGGGCACGGAGGAGAGCTGCCTCGCCGCCCGCCGCCGCAGCGACTTCAGCACCAACGGCGCGGCGTCGTCCGGATGGGCCTGCGCGAGCACCGCATTGACCACGTCGTTGTGCAGTTCCGGATGCTCATGCTCGAGCATGCGGGCCGCATAGACGAGGTTCACCCGGTAGCGGATCAGTGGCACCACCCAACGGATCACCGCCGCGAGCACCGCGGCCGCCGCGACGCCGCACCATCCCCAGCGGGCCCAGGCCGGCAGCCCGCCCGCCACCAGCCAGTGTTCCACGAGCACGCCCGCAAACAGCCAGAGCATCCCGCCGATGCCCACCGCCAGGAGAACGATCGTGAGGGCCATGCCCTTGTAGTCGGACCCGGCCTCGGCGAGTCGCTTCGCGAGGTACCGCTCCGACTTCGACTCGGGCTCGTCGCCCTCGGTCCACCTCGCGACGGCGAGCGGATCGGTCGTGCTCTGGGGGACCGTCGCCATCACGCTGCTCCGGCATGCGGATCCCACGGCGGCGACGAGACGCCCCGCCGCGGCGCATGCAGCGATTATATCGGTTGCCGAGCGTGCCCCGCTCGGGAAAACGCCTGGGCTTGGCACCGGCGCGACGCCTCCGCGACGATGCACCGCCTGCCGCGACCGGCCACCGGTGGCGGCCCTGCCACCCAGGAAAGACGGGATGCGGTTGCTGCCCGACGCGGAACGATTCAAGCGGCTGGTCGACGGCTCCGCCCGCGGCCCCGGGCCGGCGGCCGCCAGGCTTGCCCTCGCCGCAGCCAGCCTCCCGTACGCCGCCGCCGTCGCAGCCCGCAACGCCGCCTACGACCGCGGGTTGCTCCCCTCGTTCGCCGTCGACGTGCCGGTGATCTCCGTGGGCAACCTCACGCTCGGCGGCACCGGCAAGACGCCGCTGGTGGCGTGGGTGGCACGGCTCCTCGCCGAGGCGGGCCGGCGGCCGGCGGTGGTGAGCCGCGGCTACGCGGCGGCAAAGGGCGAGCGGAGTGACGAGGCTGCCGAACTGGCCCTCGTGCTGCCGGGGGTTCCACACCGTGCCGACCGCGATCGCGTCGCGGGGGCGCGGGCCGCGGCGGCCGCGGGAGCCGATGCAGTCGTGCTCGACGATGGCTTCCAGCATCGCCGCCTCGTGCGCGACGCCGACATCGTGGCCATCGACGCCACCGATCCGTTCGGCTGCGGCCGGATCTTTCCCCGCGGCCTGCTCCGGGAGCCGATCCGGGGGCTGGCCCGCGCATCGGCCGTGGTGCTCACCCGCGCGTCGCAGGTCGATGCCGCGAGGAGGGCCGAGATCCGCGCCGCGTTCGCAGCCGCCTGCGGTGGTCGCCTGCCCCGAGCGTGGATGGAGGCGGAGCACCGCCCGGTGGCGCTGCGATCGGCAACCGCCGGCGTGCAGCCGCTCGACCGGCTTCGCGGTGCCCGCGTGCTGGCCATCGCCGGCATCGGCAATCCGGGGGCGTTTCGCACCACGCTCGCGTCGCTCGGCTGCGACGTCGCCGACGTGGCCGTCTTTCCCGACCACCACCCCTACTCGACGGCCGATCTCGGTCGGCTTGCCGATCGCGCGGCCGCCTGCGGCGCGGACATGGCCGTCACCACGCTCAAGGACCTGGTCAAGATCCGGCGAGACGACCTCGGCGGCCGGCCGCTGGTGGCCGTGGAGATCGCGATGCACGCCCTCGCAGGAGGTGACGACGTGGCCGAGGTGGTGGCCGCGGCGGTGCGTTTCGTCGGGGAATCGCACGCGTGACCGACGTCGCGGACCGGATCGACGTGTCGATCCTCGTGAACACGTTTCGCCGGCCACGCCATCTCGCGCTCGTGCTCGAGTCGATCGCCCTGCAGCAGGCCGGCGGGGCACGGCTCGAGGTGGTGGTGTCGGACGACGGCTCCGACGACGGCACGGAAGAACTCGTGGCCGACGCCATGACGCGACTCCCCTTTCCCGTCCGCTTCACCTCGCAGCCGCACGATGGCTTCCGCCTGGCGCGGGTTCGCAACGCGGCGGCGCGGCTGGCCCGCGGCGACTCCCTGCTCTTCCTCGACGGCGACTGCATGATCCCGCCGCACCATGTTGCGACACATCTCGATCGCCGCCGCCGCGGCACCGTGCTCGTGGGATACTGTGCGCGGCTGCCGGAGCAGGCCTGCCGCACGCTCACGCCGGAGCGGCTCGCCGCCGAGAACATGCCGGCCCTGGTGCCGGCCGAGGAACGGCGGCTCCTCGCCAGGCGGCTCCGCAGGTCGCGGTTGCACGCCGCGATCCGCCATCCCACGAAGCCGCGGCTCACCGGAGGCGACTTCGGCATGTGGCGCGACGACTTCCTCGCGGTCAACGGCTTCGACGAGCGTTTCGTGGGATGGGGGCAGGAGGACGACGATCTCGGCCTGCGGCTGCGAGCCGCCGGCCTTCGCCTCGAGTCGATCCTCGATCGCACCTGGTCGCTGCACGTCTGGCACGCCACCGACCCGACGGCGGCGGCCCGCTGGAGAGACGGCCCCAACGTGGCCTACTTCGAACGCCGCGGAAGGCTTACGGCCTGTCGCCGCGGACTCGTGGCCCGCGGCGCGCACGATGTGGCGTGGGGCCTGCCGGCCGATGTCATGGCCACGCCGCTGGGCCGCGCCCTGGCCGCGCACCTGCGAGCCGCCCCTCTCGCTCCGCCGGGCGCCACGTGCGAGATCGATGTCGTCGTACGGCCGGGCACGGCCCTGTTCACGAGGCCGAGCGAATGCCGGCTTGTGCTCGCGGCGGCAGCCGCCGCTGTCGAGCCGGATCTCGCCAGGTCCGCGAGCCAGATCGCGACGGTCACCGACGAGACCTCGCTGACGTCGGCACTCGAGTCGGCCGGCTGACCGGCCGCACGCGACCTGACGCGGCGACTACTTCCGCTTCTCGAGGTGCAGCGTGTGCTTCCGCAGCCGCGGCGAATACTTCTTGACCTTGAGCTTTTCGCCGCCGGTCTTCCGCCGGAGCGTGTAGTTCTGGTCGCCGGTCTCCTCGCAGACGAGGTGAACCACCTCGAGCTTCTTCTTTCCCTTGGCCATGGCCGTGTCGCCTGCTGTCGTCGCAGTCCTTGGTGATTCCTCGCCGCCGGGGCTGAGAGCCGGGCGGGAGCGGGCATCGGTGCCGTCCGCCGGCCCGAGATGACCGACAAGACCTTACCCCGAGGGCCCCGACAAGGCCAGCGCCGTCGCTGCCGCCGCGTGAAGACCGGCCTTTCGCCGGTCGGCGGGAATAATCGGCCCTCCCCGCCGCGAACGCAGTGCCGGAGGCGAGGCTCCGCTGACCCCGCCATCCCCTGCTATAGTTTTGGAGGGAGTTCGTGCTCCGTGCGTGCTCCCGTGCAAGCGAGTGGATTCATGTTCTGGCACGGCCCGCTCACGCCGCCGACCGTGGTGGCCGCAGGCCGAATTTTCGGTTCTGGGAGCGTGCGTGATGTCGAGCAGAATTGAGCCCGATCCGGTCAAGAAGACGCCCCGGCCGGCTGCGGCCGTGCCGCCGGCGGCGAAGCCCACGGCCCCGCCCGCCAAGCCGGCGGCCACGCGTCCTGCGCCGCCCAAGGCCTCCGGGCCACCGCCGAAGGCGCCACCCGCAGCTGCAGCGGCCGCCTCGCAGCCCGAGGCCGACGCAGACCAGGATCCGTCGCTGGCCGACGAGGCCGTGAAGCAGGCGCCGGCCTGGGCGATCAGCATGCTCGTGCACATCGTGGTGCTGCTCGCGATGGCCTTGGTGGTGAGCGAGCCACCGAAGACCGACAAGCCGCGGGTCATCACCTCGAGCGGCCCGGAAGTGGAGGAGGAGTTCACCGAGTTCGAGGACGACCTCCCCGAACAGACGGTGGAGACCTCCGATCCCAGCGCCGAGGTTGCGGTCACCACGGAGGTGGCCGTGACGCCCGTCGAGGTGGTCGCGAATGCCGACGACCTCGATGCCGCTCCGCTGGCGGTGGAGTTCACCGACTTCGGCACCGAGACGGCGCCCGCGTCCGACATGATGTCGCAGATGGGCGCCATCGGTGGCACCGGCGGAGGGCTCGGAGGCCGCTCGCAGTCGGCGAAGCTCGCCAAGGCCGGCGGCGGCGGCGGCGACACGGAGCAGGCCGTCGACCGCGCCCTCGCCTGGCTCGCCAAGCACCAGCTTCCCGACGGTGGCTGGTCGTTCGATCTCACGAAATGTCAGGGCTGCAATTGCACCGAATCGGGCAAGAGCAGGGCTCTGGATCGCTGCGGCGCCACCGCCATGGCCCTGCTGCCCTTCCTCGGCCGCGGCTACACCCACCGCGAGGGTCCGTACAAGCCGACAATCGATCGGGGCATCTCCTTCCTCGCCAGGCTCGCCGTGGAGGGCAAGGGCAAGGCCTACCGCGAAGCGGCAGCGGGAACCATGTATTCGCAGGGTCTGGCCGGCATCGCGCTCTCCGAGTGCTATGCGATGTCGCAGGACAACCGGCTCGCCGCCCCGACACAGGCGGCGCTCAACTTCATCATGCAGGCGCAGGATCCGGCCGGCGGCGGCTGGCGCTACAACCCGCGGGAGCCCGGCGACACGTCGGCGGTGGGCTGGCAGATCATGGCGCTCAAGAGCGGCAACATGGCCTATCTGCAGGTCAACCCGCTCACGGTGAAGAAAGCGGTGGACTTCCTCAACTCGGTCGAGCTGCAGGGTGGCGCCCGCTACGGCTACACCGACAACTCGCGGACCTCTCACGCGCTGACGGCCGTCGGCCTGCTGTGCCGGATGTACCTCGGCTGGAAGAAGGACAACCCGGCCTTGCTGGACGGCGTGAAGTACCTCGCCCAGGAGGGGCCCACGCCCGACCTCTACTTGGACTACTACGCCACGCAGATCATGCACCACATGGAAGGCGACATGTGGATCTCGTGGAACAAGCGGATGAAGGAACTGCTCCTCAAGCATCAGGTCACGGGCGGCCACGAGGAGGGCAGTTGGCACCATGGCGTGAGCGGGGGCCATGGCGCCGAAGCGGCCGGACGTCTCTACTGCACGTCCCTCGCGACGATGATCCTCGAGGTCTACTACCGCCACCTTCCGATCTACCGAAATCAGGTGGTCGAGGAAGAGTTCAAGGAATAGCGGCGGTCGGGGCTGCCCCTCGCTCGCCACCGTCGCAGCGATCCCTCCGCCTCCAGCGCCGGCGGCCTGGCGACCGATAAACCTTGCGGGGGATCGGGGTGCGCGCCGACGGGGCCGCGCCACGCCCCTCCACTCCACCCAACCCGCAGGGTCCGCCCCGTGTCCGACGGCTCGGGGTGTTCACGATGCACGACGGTGCACAGCCAGCCACGCTGATCGAACGGCTCCTTCGCAGCCAGGGCGTGCGCAGCGGCTACACGAGCCTCGTGGCACATGTCGCCGTGCTGATCGGGCTGGCCCTGCTGATGATCCCGGGGGAGCGGTCCGAACGGCCCCGCCCCATCCTGCTGGGCCACGGCGACACGGCCGAGATCGACGCGGAACCCGCCGCGACCGGAGGCGATCTCGACGCCGTGGCGGTGGCGATCGTCCCCCCGGCGTTCGCCGAAGCCGTCGCGACGGTCGTGGTGCCCGACCCCCCGATGGTGCCCGTGGTCGATGATGTGACGATCGATCCCGCGCCGGCGGCGGAGCCACTGCCCGTCGTTGCCGACGACCGCGCCGCCCGCGTGGCCGCCCAGCCGGCTTCCCACGCGCCGGCGGCGGCGGCCGAGGCCGGCATGCAGGCATTCGCATCGCGGCGCGGTCCCTCCCGCGGCCGAGGCGCGGCGGAGCGCGGGGGCACCGCGGCCAGTGAGGCGGCGGTCGAGCGTGGGCTCGCTTGGCTCGCGCGACACCAGGCCGCCGACGGCTCGTGGCGGTTCGATCTCTCGAACTGCCGGTGCGAAGGGGCGTGCCGTGATGCAGGAACCGTGGCGAGCACCACCGCGGCCACCGGCATCGCGCTTTTGCCCTTCCTCGGAGCGGGCCACACCCACGTGGAGGGCGCGCACCGCGAGATCGTCACCCGCGGCATCTACTACCTGATGAGCCGGCTGCAGCCGACGCCGCGGGGAGGCGACCTCTCCGAGGGCACGATGTACGGACATGGCGTGGCCACGCTCGCACTCGCCGAGGCGCTGGGCATGACCCGCGACGAGGCGCTCGCCACCTACGTCCGTGACGCGGTGCGGTTCATCGAGACGGCGCAGGATCGGCACGGCGGCGGCTGGCGATACCTGCCGGGCCAGCCCGGCGACACCACCGTGACGGCGTGGCAACTCGCCGCCTTGAAGAGCGCCTCGCTCGCCGGCGTGCCGGTGTCGTCGCCCACCATGGACGGCATCTGCCGGTTCCTCGACCGCGTGCAGGTTCGCCGGGGCGAGGCCTACGGCTACCAGGCACCACAGGCCCGCCCCTGCACGTCGGCGGTGGGCCTGCTCTGCCGGCTCTACACCGGCTGGCCGGAGGAGGAGACGATCGACCGCGGGCTGACGGCGCTTGCAAAAGGCGGGCCCGATCCCGATGCGGTGTACCTCAACTTCTATCTCTCGCAGGCACTGCTGCAACGGGATCATCCGCTCTGGCCGAAGTGGAACGCCCGCGCCCGCGACCAGCTCGTGGCCCGGCAGGTGGCCCACGGCCACGAGGCTGGCAGCTGGTTCTTCGCCGACCACGACACGGCGCCGGGGGGACGGCTCGCCCACACGGCGCTCGCGGTGCTCACGCTCGAGGTCTACTACCGCCTGCTGCCGATCTATCGGCCCGAGGCGGTCACCAGCGGCTGGTAGGCCGCGGTCGCCGACGGCCTATAATCGGCGTCGAGGAGCGCGGTGATGCAGCCGGTCACCTACACCTGGTTGGCAGTGGTGCTCGGGGTGGCCTGCGCCGCGATCGGATGGCTCGGGCTTGCCGGGTGGCTGGCCGCGGCGGTGCTCGTGGCGAGCGTCGCCATGCACGTCGCGGGCAACGCGGTGGGCACCCGCTTGCGCGAGGCCACCGACCGCGATCTGGCCAGAGTGCCCGAGGGGCGGACGCTGCCCTCCATCCCCCGAACGCCGCCCAGCCGTCTCGAGCAACGGGTGAGCCTCGGCCGGCTCGTGCCGGTGTCGGCGGGCATCGGCGCCGGCTGCGGCGGCATCAGCGGGGCCGTGGCGCTGGCCACGCTCACCGACAGTTCGCCGGCCGGCGCGGTGCTCGGCGGCGTGTCATCGGCGGTGATCGGCGGGCTGTTCGGTTTTCTGGCGGCGAGTTTCATCGAGATCGTGCGGACGAGCCTCCGCGAGGCGGTCGCTGCGGAGCGGTCGTCGGCCGCGGCCGAGCGGTAGCGGCAACGGTGGAACGGCTTCGGCCACCGTGGTACAACCTTCGGTTTCGACCACCGATCCTCGCAACGATTCCGGAGGCTTCCATGGCCAAACCCCACCGCTCGCTCAAGAAGGCGAATCACGGCGCCCGCCCCGCCAACAGCAAGGCCCGCAAGGCCAAGCGCCGGCACATCCGCACCTGAGCAACGCTGCAGCCCGAGGGCCTCGCCGTGCCTCCTCGCGACTACATCATTCACCCGAGCGAGTACGACCTCGATCGCGTGATCGCCGACATCCACGAGATCCGCCGCTGGAACCGGCAGCGGTTCGAGATGGAGCAGCTCACGGCGATCGTGCACGAAGACATCGAGCGTGGCCTGTGCGTCGGCTACAAGGATCTCGCGCCCGATGAATTCTGGGTGCGGGGCCATTTCCCCGGCGTTCCCCTGATGCCGGGCGTGATGATGTGCGAGGCGGCGGCCCAACTCTCGAGTTACTACACGCAGCGGTACAACCTGCTCGATGCGAAGGTGATCGGCTTCGGAGGGCTCGAGGAGGTGCGGTTCCGGGAGCCGGTGCGTCCGGGCGACCGCCTGGTGATCGCCGTCGAACGGGTTCGCGTGCGTCCGAAGGCCATGATCGTCTGTCGCTTCCAGGGTCTGGTTCGCGACAGCATCGTGGTTGACGGCGTGATCAAGGGCGTGCCGCTGCCGATGGACGCACTCGAGGCGACCGACTCCGTCGGTGCCGACCGCGGCTGATCCGCTCCCCTCCCGACCTTCGGTCCCGATGCCCCGCCGCCCGCCGCGCAAAACCGATCCATCGCTCGACCTCTCGGGGCACCTCCTGACGCTTGCGTCGCTGCCGGCCCCCTTCGATCCGGGCTCGGTCTTCCCCCGGCAGGCGCCGGTCGAGCTCGAGGTCGGCAGTGGCAAGGGGCTGTTTCTTCTGACCGCCTCCGGCCGCTCGCCGGAGGTCAACCTCCTCGGTGTCGAACTCGCGGCGGGCTATGCCCGGCTCTGCGCGGCGCGGCTGGCCTCCGCAGGCCGCACGAACGCGAGGATCATCCAGGGGGATGGCACCTTCCTCGTCCGCAGCCTGCTGCCCGACGCGTGCCTGGCAGGGATGCACGTCTACTTTCCCGACCCCTGGTGGAAGGCCCGCCACCGCAAGCGGCGCGTGCTCTCGCAACTTTTCCTGCGGCATGCGGGCCGGGTGCTGCCCGCCGGCGCCACGCTGCACGTCTGGACCGACGTCGAGGAATACTTCCAGGAGTCGATGGACTTCGCCCGGGCCACGGGCCTGTTCGCCGAGCCGCGGGAGGAACAGGTCGCCGACGCCGCGCACGACCTCGACTACCGCACCCACTTCGAGCGGCGCACGCGGCTGGCCGGGGCTCCCGTCTGGCGGGCGGCGCTCGATCGCAACGATCATCCCGCCGGCTGCGAACGGATCGTGCCGGCGACGGCGTGAGCCGTCAGCGGGCCGCCTCGTAGGTGCGGCCCGCGCCGCCCCGGGCCGTCTGCGTCAGCGCGATCTCGTAGAGCCGTTCGCCCGCCGGCGTGGGATAGCGGCCGGTGAGGCAGGCCTGGCACAGTTCCGCCGCCTCGAAGCCGATGGCCGGCGCCACCGCCTCGACCGGCAAGTAGCGGAGCGAATCGGCGCCGAGCCGGGCGGCCATCTCCGCCTGGGCCGCCTCGGTGAGCACGCCGTCGGGCATGAACTCCGGGGCGAAGAGCTCGTCGATCGTCGACATGTCGATGCCGTAGAAGCACGGGGCCACGATCGGCGGGCAGGCGACGCGAACATGGATCTCCCGTGCCAGGCCGAGCGACCGCATCCGGCCGAGGAGCACCTTCATCGTGGTGCTGCGGACGATCGAATCCTCGACGAGGATCACCCGGCGGCCCTCCAGCACCTCGCGCAGCGGCGTGTACTTCGTCTCCGCTTTCTGGCGGCGGCTGGCGGCGCCGTCGATGAAGGTGCGGCCGGTGTAGCGGTTGCGGATCAGCCCCTCCACGCACGGGATCGAGAGCCGGTAGGCCATCGCGTCGGCGGCCGCCTTGCTGGTGTCGGGCACCGGCACGACCACCGTGTCGGAGTCGATCGGCACCGTCTCCAGCCGCGCCAGTTCCTCGCCGAGCCGCTTCCGCGACAGGTACACGCTCCGTTCGTCCATCGTGCTGGCGACGTTGGCGAAGTAGATCCACTCGAAGAAGCAGTGGGCCCGCCGCGGCGACTCGGCGAACCGCTCGATCCGCACGCTGGTGCCATCGACGATCAGGGCCGTGCCCGGCTCGAGCGAGCGGATGGAGTCGGCCGGGAAGCCGAGGTTGAGCAGGGCCACGCTCTCGCTGGCCGCCGCCACGAGCGAACCGGACCGGGCGTATTCCATGGGCCGAAGACCCCGCGGGTCGCGGGCCACGATGAGCCTCCCGCAGGCGTCGAGCACGGCGATGTTCCAGGCGCCGTCGAAGCGGGCCGAGATGGCCGCCAGCAGGTCGACCGGATCGGGATCGGCGGTGCCGGAGAGCTCCCGGCCGATCGCGTGCATGATCACCTCGGTGTCGTTGTCCCGCGCCAGATGATTGTCGTCGCCGGCGAGGATCTCCGCCCGCAGTTCGGGGTAGTTGGCCAGTTGGCCGTTGAAGCCGAAGGCGAACCACTTGCGGCGCTGGATGTGGGACCGCTCGAGCGGCTGGGCGTAGGCCCGATCCTCCGCGCCGCAGGTGGCGTAGCGGACGTGGCCGATCGCGGCCCGTCCGCAATGCTGCTCCATCAGGCTCTCGTACTTGCCCCGGTGGCTCATCCGAAACACCTCGCTCACCGTGCCCACGTCCTTGTAGGTGGCGAGGAGCTGGCTGCGGTCGGGATTCCACGCGGTGATCCCCGCGGAGAGCTGGCCGCGGTTCTGCACGTCGAGCAGCATCCGGGGCACGAGCCGCGAGACCTCCTCCTGTCCCTGCGGCGGGCAGAGCGGGCTGGCGGCCGCCGCCGGCACGGGCAGGTGGTAGATCGCGGCGAGGCCGCACTCGTGGTGGAGATCGCTCATCGCTGCAGCGCCCGTGGCAGAACGGCCCCGGCGCCGCGTTGACGCCCACGACGGCACTATACGGGCGGCTTCCGCGCGGCCTCAACCGCCGCGGCCCGTCGTGCCGCGGCGGGTTCCCGGTGGGCCGCGAGCGCGACGGTAAGATGCTGGCCGTCGCCCCGTGCCAGGCAGGCCCGCCAGACACCATGACCGATCCCGACCGCGCCCGCCTCGTCGCCCGCGCCCGCCTCGTCGTGGTCAAGGTCGGCACCCGCGTGCTCACCGGGACCGACGGGCTGCTCGACGATCACCGCATCGCCGCGCTGGGCCGCCAGATCGACGCCGTCCTGGCCGGCGGCCGGCAGGTGGCGCTCGTCAGCTCGGGCGCGGTCGGCGCGGGCATGGGTCGCCTGGGTCTCGACCGGAGGCCGCAGGAACTCGCCGCCCTCCAGGCCGTGGCCGCCGTCGGCCAGAGCTGCCTCGTCGAAGCCTACGAGCGGGCCTTCCGCGGGCACGGCCGGCACGCCGCGCAGGTGCTGCTCGTGGCCGACGACCTGCAGGACCGCGCCCGCTACCTCAACATCCGCAACACGCTGCGGTCCCTGCTCGACTTCGGGGCCGTTCCGGTCATCAACGAGAACGACACCGTGAGCGTCGAGGAACTGCGGACGTCGTTCGGCGACAACGACCGCCTCGCGGCGCTCGTCGCGACGCTCCTCGGCGCCGACCTGCTCGTGCTTCTCTCCGACGTCGAGGGACTCTACGACCGACACCCCTGCGAGCCCGGGGCGGAGATCGTGCGCCAGGTGCCCCGGATCGACGCGGCCGTCGAGGCCCTGGCAAGGGACCGGCCCGGCGGCGTCTCGAAGGGGGGCATGGCGAGCAAGATCGCGGCCGCCCGCATCGTGACCGAGGCGGGCGGAGCGTGCATCATCGCGTCGGGCCGCGACGACGAGGTGCTCGAGCGGATCGTCCGCGGCGAGCCGGTGGGCACCGCCTTCGTCGGCGGAGCCGCCGCGATGCCCGCCTGGAAGCGGTGGCTGGCCTGGTCGGCCGAGGCACGGGGCACCGTGGCCGTGGACGACGGCGCACGCCGGGCCGTCGTCGTCGGTGGCCGCAGCCTGCTGGCCGCCGGCGTCACCGCGCTCGAC
>JBJTDZ010000037.1:0-23453 GCA_046092585.1 Pirellulales bacterium
GATTCTACGCGGCGGCGGCCCGCGGCTGGCATGCCTCGCCGATCTGCTACACTCGGGTGAAGTCGCGGGCGTAGCTCAGTTGGTAGAGCGCTAGCTTCCCAAGCTGGATGTCGAGGGTTCGAGTCCCTTCGCCCGCTTTTCCGCGGCTCGTGACGGGCCGCCTGCTACTGTCCGCCGCTGGCGCGATACTGCCACGGGGGCAGGGGATTCGGCTGCGACCAGAGGCCGATCTGCTGCGTCTGGGCCTGTGATTGCAGGGCCGCGAGCGACTGGTCGGTCGAATACTTCGCGTAGTGCCACGCGTTGCCAGTGGCCACCATCTGCCGGTTCACGTCGGCGCCGTCGACGAGCACGTGGCCGACCCAGCGGCCGTAGCGATCGCGGCCCTCGTCGAGCACCTCGACCGTCCGTCCGAAGGCCAGCGCGGCGAGCGCCTCGCGCGAGGCCTTGCCGTAATCCTGGCCGAGTTCCGGGGCGTCGATCTCGGAGAGCCGCACCTTCTGCTGCTGGTTGTTTTCATCGAGGCAGGTGAGCGTGTCGCCGTCGCTCACGCCGACCACCCGCCAGAGATGCGAGTTGGCCGGACCGTTGGCCGGCTGGGCCGGCACGAGCCCTCCCGAACTGACGGGCTGCGCGGGCGTCGCGGTTGCCTGCGGCACGGCCTCCATCGACGGAGACACCGCCGCCATCTGCGGATCGGCCGCCTGCGTCGCGGCGGAAGTCGCACCGGCTGCCAGCGCGGCGCTCGCCACGGCCGGCGGCACGACGGTCACCCAGTCACCCGACGAACCAGCGGCCGGAGCCGGTGGTGCGGTCGATGCTCCCCACTGGCTCGGCGGCGGGGCGAGGTCAGTGGCCGGCGGGGCGGCCACGGTGGCGGCCGGCGGCGGTAACGCCGCCGCCGGTGGTGTGATGGGCGTGCCAGTAAGGGCCCGCGAATCGACCGGAAACTGGTACGGCGTCGGCTGGTAGCGGGCCACCGTCACCGGCGGCGGAACCGTGCCGCGCTGCGAGGCCTGCAAGGCCTGCGAGCGGTTCACCGTCGGCAGCGCCAGCACCGGCGGCCCCGCCTGATACGTGAACACATAGGTCGGTGCGAAGTACATCGTGAGCGGCCGGCCGTCCGGTCCGATGCCCTGGTAGGGCACGGCCTGCGGCTGCCAGCCGGGTGGAATCGCACCGGCCTGAATCACGGCCTGCGGCAGCGGCGGGGCCTGCCAGACGGGCAGCGGAGTGCCGGCACCGGCGCCGACGAGCGGCGGAGCAGCCGCTTCGGGCGGCGGGATCGGGGCCACAGCGGGTTCCTCACCATGGGTCGCCTGCCGCATCAAGGTGCACGCCACCAGCGCCGCGCTGGTGATCCAACGCGACCGCGAGCAGACACGTGTTTGGCTTCCCTGCCGCACAGCCCTGCGACTCCTCCCTGTGACTCCCGGCGAGTCCGGCTTGTAGCGGCCCGCCCCTGTCCTCTGCGATCGGAATTTCCGGCCGGATCCATCAGCCGACGACCGGCTTTGGTCCTCGCCTTGCCGACCCGACGCGATCTGGGTGAACTGGGCGACATGTGGAACGTCGGCATCCGCACCGGTCTCGTCATCCTGCTGCTGCAGGCCGCGGGGCTCTCGGCCGCCGCGGACGTCGTGCCGGCGGAGCCGCTCGCCGCCGCCGCCCGTCGCGCCGGCCTGCGGGTGCTGGAATCGAAGCGGCTGGTGCTCGCGACCGACCGACCTCCACGCGACGGCGACGGCGTGGCCGAACTCCCGGCCGTCTTCGATCAGGCGTTCGCCGCCTGGTGCCGCCATTACCGGGTCGATGCGGCGACGCTTCCCACGTGGCGGGCGTTCGGCTGCCTCGTGGTCGACCGCGAGCGGTTCCGCGCAGCCGGGCTCCTGCCCGACACCATCCCGGAGTTCGTCAACGGCTTCTGCGACCGCAACCGCTTTTGGCTCGTCGATCAGTCGAACCCCGCCTACCGCCGTCACCTCCTCCTGCACGAAGGCGTGCACGCCTTCACGCTCACGGCTCGCGGGCTCGCGACACCCGTCTGGTACAACGAGGGCATCGCCGAGTTTTTGGCCACGCATCGCGTGGAACCGAACGCCGAGGGGCCGAGGTTCGTGTCGACACCGATGCCCGACCGCCCGGCAGATGTCGAGCAACTCGGCCGCATCGAAATGCTCCACGAGATGCGGAAGGCCGGCACCGCTCCGGGGCTCGACACGGTGGTCGCCACGCCGGTGGGCCGCCATGCCGCGATCGCCGACTACGCGGCGAGTTGGGCGGCTGTGACGATGTTCGCCCTCCACCCGGCCTATGCCGAGGGCTTCGCCGCGCTCGAGCGCGGCCCGCTCGGACCCGACTTCACCGATCGGCTTGCGGGCCTGGCCGACTACGACCCGGCGCGGGCGGCTCGGGATTTCGACGCCTTCACCGCGGATGTCGATTACGGCTACGACTTCACCCGCTCGGCGATCGACTGGTCGCCCGGCACTCGGCTGACCGCGGCTCGACGGTTCGATGTGCGGGCGGGCCGGGGCTGGCAGAACACTGGCGCCGCCCTCGTCGCCGGCCGCGACTACAGCCTGCGGGCCTCGGGCCGCTGCCGGCTGGGCACGGTGGGCGACGTGACGATCGAGGCCGAGCCAGGCGGCATCTCGCTCGACTGGTACCGCGGCCGACCACTCGGCCGGCTGCTCGCGGCACAGTGGGTGGAGTCACCCGCGGACGGCGGCCGGCCACGGTTTGTCGTGCTCGGCGAAGGGACAGAGGCCACGTTCACCGCCGCGACCGACGGCCCGCTCTCCATGAAAATCAACGAGCCCCCAGCCGACCTCGCCGACGACGAAGGGCATTTCACGATCGACCTCGCCCCCCAACGGCCCGTCTCCCGGTAATCGACGGGTGAGGGACTGGCCACGCCCCCGGGAGCCGGGCTTCTACGGCTCACACGTGAGCCTCAGTCGGTCCCCATCGCTTACGCGATTGGGCTTCCAGATGCAGGAAGCGTAACCGCGTGAGCGGTACGACTGCAGTGGCGTTGAGGTCACCCCGCACACGAGCCTGCAGCTCAAGGGCAACCGGCCCTACGCGTGCACGGCGAACTCGCCAGCCGCCGTGCTCGGGAGGTTCGTCTGGCCCATCAGCCAGAGATCGACCGCCCGGGCGCACTCGCGGCCCTCGTGGATCGCCCACACCACGAGCGACTGGCCCCGGCGCATGTCGCCCGCGGCGAACACGCCCTCGCGGCTCGTCATGTAGTTCGGCCCAGCCTTCACGTTGCCGCGGGGATCGACTTCCAGACCGAGGTCGGCGATCGGCCCGTGCTTCTCCGGGCCCACGAAGCCCATCGCGAGCAGCGCGAGTTGGCAGGGCCACTCCTGCTCGGTGCCGGGAAGCTCCCGGAACTTCTGCTGGCCCGTCGCCTCGTCGGCATACCATTCGATCCGCACGGTCTTGAGCCCACGGAGGTTGCCGGCGGCATCGCCGAGAAACTCCTTCGTGAGGATGCCGAATTCGCGGCGGCAGCCTTCCTCGTGCGAGGAACTCGTCCGCATCATCACCGGCCAGGAGGGCCAGGGCGTATTCGCGGGCCGCTCGTGCCGACGCGGATACTTGCCCAGGTCCGGTGGCTGCGGGAGCAGTTCGAACTGCGTGAGGCTCTTGCAGCCCTGCCGGTTGCTCGTGCCGTCGCAGTCGGAGCCCGTATCGCCGCCACCGATCACGATCACGTCCTTGCCAGCGGCCAGGATCTGCGACGGAACCTCGTCGCCCGCATTCCGCTTGTTCTGCTGCGGCAGGAACTCCATGGCGTAGTGCACGCCCTTGAGTTCGCGGCCCGGGATCGGCAGGTCGCGGCCGAGCGTGGCGCCGCCGGTGAGCACCACGGCGTCGTACTCGTCGACCAGCTGCTGCGTCGGCACGTCGCTGCCGACGTTCACGCCACAGCGAAACTCGACCCCTTCCTCACGCATCTGCTCGACCCGCTGCCAGACCCGCCACTTCTCCAGTTTGAAGTCGGGGATCCCGTACATGAGCAGTCCGCCCGGCCGGTCGGCCCGCTCGAAGAGCGTGACGAGGTGCCCGGCGCGGTTGAGCTGCTGCGCGGCCGCGAGGCCCGCGGGGCCGCTGCCCACCACCGCCACCCGCTTGCCGGTGCGCACGTTGGGCGCCTCGGGCACCACCCAGCCCTCGTCCCAGGCCTTGTCGGCGATCGTCATCTCGATCTGCTTGATCGCCACCGGATCCTCGTTGATGCCGAGCACGCAGGCGGCCTCGCAGGGGGCCGGGCAGACGCGACCGGTGAACTCCGGGAAGTTGTTGGTGGCATGGAGCCGCTGGCTGGCCTCGTGCCACTGCTGGCGATACACGAGGTCGTTGAAGTCGGGAATGATGTTCCCGAGCGGGCAGCCGGTGTGGCAGAAGGGCACGCCGCAGTCCATGCAGCGGGCGCCCTGCGTCTTCACCTCGTCCGGGGGCAGGATGGTGAGGAACTCGTTGTAGTGCTTGAGGCGGTCCGATACCGGGGCGTACCCGGAGACCTTCCGCTCGTACTTCATGAATCCGCGTGGCTCACCCATTGATTTGCGACTCCTTGCCCGTTCGTGCCTGTCTGTGGTCGTGTTCCGAAGCGTCTCGATTGCCGTGTGTGGGTGCAGGTTGTCAACCTGCACACTGCCCGACCTGTATCGTGCAGGTTGACAACCTGCCCCTACTGCCTGGTTCCTGCCGTTTCCTGCTTGGCTGCTTGCTGATCCTGTTCCGCGAGCTTCCGCAACTCCGCGAGGGCCCGCTTGTAGTCGGTCGGCATCACCTTCACGAACCGCTTCTGCTCGCTGGGCCACGCGGCGAGGATCGCCTTGCCGCGGGTGCTGCCGGTGTAGTCCACGTGCTTCTCGATGCGGCCCTTCACGTACTCGAGGTCCGACTGGTCGAGTTCCTCGAGTTCCACCATTTCCTTGTTGACCTTGGGCCGGAAGCTGCCTGACGCATCCCAGACGTAGGCGATGCCGCCGCTCATGCCGGCGGCGAAGTTTCGCCCGGTCTCGCCCAGGATCACCGCCCGGCCGCCGGTCATGTATTCGCAGCCGTGGTCGCCCGTGCCCTCCACCACCGCTTCGGCGCCGCTGTTTCGCACGCAGAACCGCTCGCCGCAGATCCCGCGGATGAAGATCTCGCCGCTCGTGGCCCCGTAGGCCACCACGTTGCCGGCGATCACGTTGTCCTCGGCCGAGAACGGCGCCGAGCGGTCGGGCCGCACGATCACGCGGCCGCCCGAGAGGCCCTTGCCGCAGTAGTCGTTGACGTCGCCCTCGACCGTCACCTCCACGCCCGGCACGCCGAAGGCCATGATGCTCTGCCCCGCCGAACCGCGGAAGTGGATCTTGATGGTGCCATCGGGCAGCCCCGCCGCCCCGTGCCGCCTGGTCACCTCGCTGGAGAGAATCGTGCCGACCGTGCGGTTGATGTTGCGAATCGGGAGTTCGAGGCTCACCGGCTCACGGCGTTCGAGGGCCGGCCGGCAGCGGTCGAGCAGCGTGGTCATGTCGAGCGATTCGGCGATCCCGTGATCCTGCCGGCTCTGGCAGAAGGTCTTCACGTGGTCCGGCACCTCCGGTCGGTGGAGGATCGTCGAGAAGTCGAGCCCCCGGGCCTTCCAGTGCGCGATCGCCTTGCGGGTGTCGAGCCGGTCGACACGGCCCACCATCTCGTTGATGCTGCGGAAGCCGAGCTTCGCCATCAGCTCACGGATCTCCTCGGCGAGCATGAAGAAGAAGTTGACGACGTGCTCCGGCTGGCCCGTGAACTTCTTGCGGAGTTCCGGATCCTGCGTGGCGATGCCCACCGGGCAGGTGTTGAGGTGGCACTTCCGCATCATGATGCAGCCCATCACCACCAGCGACGCCGTGGCGATGCCGTACTCCTCGGCCCCGAGGAGCGCGGCCACGGCCACGTCCTTCGCGGTGCGGATCATGCCGTCGGTCTGCACGACGATCCGGCTCCGCAGATCGTTCATCACGAGCACCTGGTGCGCCTCGGCGAGGCCGAGTTCCCAGGGGAGCCCGGCGTGCATGATGGAGGTCTGCGGGCTCGCGCCCGTGCCGCCGTCGTGGCCCGAGATCAGCACCACGTCGGCCTTGCCCTTCGACACGCCGGCCGCCACGGTGCCCACGCCCACCTCGGCCACGAGCTTCACGCTGATGCGGGCGTGATGGTTGGCGTTCTTGAGGTCGTGAATCAGCTGGGCCAGGTCCTCGATGGAGTAGATGTCGTGATGGGGGGGCGGCGAGATCAGGCCCACGCCCGGCGTCGAGTGCCGGATGCGGGCGATCTCCCGGTCGACCTTGTGGCCCGGGAGCTGGCCGCCCTCGCCGGGCTTCGCCCCCTGGGCCATCTTGATCTGCAGCTCCTGGGCGTTCACGAGGTAGAGGCTCGTGACGCCGAAGCGGCCGCTGGCCACCTGCTTGATCTTGGAGTTCTTGCTGTCGCCGTTGGGCTCGAGCTGATAGCGAACGGGATCCTCGCCTCCCTCGCCCGTGTTGCTCCAGCCGCCGAGCCGGTTCATGGCCACGGCGAGCGTCTCGTGGGCCTCCTTGGAGATCGAGCCGTACGACATGGCCCCGGTCGCGAACCGCTTCACGATCTCCTTGGCGGGCTCGACCTCGTCGAGCGGGACCGGCGCCTCGGCCCACTGGAAGTCGAGGAGGCCGCGGAGGGTGAGGAGCTTCGTCTGCTGCTCGTCGATCAGCTTCTGATACCGCTTGAACTCCTCCCGGCTGTTGATCTGCGTGGCCCGTTGGAGCGATGCGACCACGTCGGGGGCGAGCACGTGGGCCTCCCCCTTCCGCCGCCAGGCATAGCGGCCGCCCACGTCGAGCTCGAGGGTCTGCGGCACGTTGGTCTGCGGCCAGGCGTGCTCGTGGCGGCGGAGCATTTCCTCGGCCACGCCCTCCATGCCGATGCCGCCGATGCGGCTCGGCGTCCGCGTGAAGAACTCGTCGACGAGTGGCTGATCGAGCCCCACCGCCTCGAAGATCTGGGCACCGCGGTAGCTCTGCTGCGTCGAGATGCCCATCTTGCTCATCACCTTGAGCAGGCCCTTCGTCGCCGCCTTCACGTAGTTCTTGTGGAGCTTTTCCCGCGGGTAGTCGCCGGCGATGATCTTCTCCGCCTGCATCTGGTCGATGGTGGCGAAGGCGAGGTAGGGATTCACGGCCCCGGCACCGTAGCCGGTGAGCAGGGCGAAGTGCTGCACCTCGCGAGCCTCGCCCGTCTCCACCACGAGGCCGCAGCGGATCCGCGTGCCCTCGCGAACGAGGTGATGATGCACGCCGCCGGTCGCCAGCAGCACCGGCACCGCGGCCTGCTCACGGCACACGCCGCGGTCGGACAGCACGATGATCGTGGCGCCCGCCTTGATCGCGGCCGAGGCCTCGGCACGGATGTCGTCGAGCCGCTGCCGCATGCCCGCCGCACCGTCGGCAGCCGAAAAGAGCAGCGAGATCGTGGCGCTCTTCAGCCCCGGCCGGGCCGGCGAGCCGGCCGCGCCGAGCGCCTTGATCCGGGCGCACTCGGCGTGGGTGAGCACGGGCGTCTCGAGCCGCAGCAGCCGGGCCTGCTCGGGGGTCGAGTCGAGCAGGTTCCCCTCGCAACCGATCGTGGTGATCATCGAGGTGATGATCTCCTCACGGATGGCGTCGAGCGGCGGATTGGTCACCTGCGCGAAGAGTTGCTTGAAGTAGTTGGAGAGCAGCTGCGGCCGGTCGGAGAGCACCGCGAGCGGCGTGTCGTTGCCCATCGAGCCGATCGGCTCGGCGCCGTCGGTGGCCATCGGGGCGAGGATCACCTTGAGGTCCTCGAGCGTGAAGCCGAAGTTCCGCTGGAGCTCCACGAGGCTGGAGTGCTCGCCCGCGACGCCGGCGGCACGCCAGGGATCGACGGCGTGGGCGTGGGCGTCGGGCTTCCCGCCCGCCAACAGCTCCGAGGGCTCGACGGCGCGGCTCTTCGTCACCTCCTCCACGCCTGCCGGATCGGGCAGCGCGTCGAGCCGCACCTGGTTGCCGGCCACCCATTCCCGCCACGGCTTGGCGGTGGCGAGAGCCCGCTTGATCTCGTCGTCTTCGACGATCCGGCCCTGCTTGGTGTCGACGAGGAACATCCGGCCCGGCCGCAGCCGGCCCTTGCGAACCACCTCGCCGGCCGGGAGCTGGAGCACGCCCGCCTCGCTCGCCATCACCACCAGGCCGTCCTTCATCTGCCACCAGCGGCCCGGCCGCAGGCCGTTGCGGTCGAGCGTGGCCCCGATCCGCACGCCGTCGGTGAAGGCCAGCGCCGCGGGGCCGTCCCACGGCTCCATCAGGCAGGCCTGAAACTCGTAGTAGGCCTTGAGGTCGTCGGCCATGCTCTCGTGGCCGCTCCACGGCTCGGGGATGAGCATGCTCACCGCCTCCTCGACCGGCCGCCCGGCGAGCACGAGCAGTTCGAGCACGTTGTCGAAGGTGGCGGAGTCGCTGCCGCCCTCGCGGATCACCGGCTTGATCTTCTCGAGATCGGGTCCGAACACCGGATGCGCGAGCATGCTCTCGCGGGCGTGCATCCAGTTGATGTTGCCCCGCACGGTGTTGATCTCGCCGTTGTGGGCGATGTAGCGGAAGGGATGCGCGAGATCCCAGGTGGGGAAGGTGTTGGTGCTGTACCGCTGGTGCACGAGGGCCAGCGCCGACGTCATCCGCGGATCGGAGAGATCGGGGTAGTACTTGCTCACCTGGTCGGCGAGGAGCAGCCCCTTGTAGACGAGCGTCTTCGCCGAGAGCGAGCAGACGTAGCAGAAAGCCTGCTCGGAGAGGCCGAGCCTGCCGAGTTCGATGCCGAACCGCTTGCGGGCCACGAACAGCTTCCACTCGAAGTGGTCGCGGGCCACCTTCGACCCGCGGGCGATGAAGGCCTGCCGCACCACCGGCTCGACCTCGCGGGCGGTGCCGCCGATCGAGCGGTTGTCGGTGGGCACCGTCCGCCAGCCGAGAAACACCATGCCCTCTTCGCGGACGACCTTCTCGAAAAACTGCTCGGCGGTCTCGCGGTCGCCCTCCGACGGCGGCAGGAACACATTGCCCACCGCCCAGTCGCCGGCCGCCGGCAGCGTGATGCCTGCCTGCGGGGCGACGGCCGCGAAGAACTCGTGCGGCGTCTGCATGAGGATCCCGGCGCCGTCACCGGTGAGCGGGTCGCAGCCGCAGGCTCCGCGATGGGTGAGGTTTTCGAGCACCTCGAGGCCCTTGCGGACGATCTCGTGGCTCTTCGCGCCGTGCATGTTGACGACGAAGCCCACGCCGCAGGCGTCGTGCTCGTTGGCCGGATCGTAGAGGCCCTGCCGAACGGGAAGACCGGGAACAGGGCGGCCGGGAAGTCGCGTCATTGCGATGCTCGTGCGTGCTGCGAAGGGAAACGGGGGGTTCGATGGAGGCGGCACCGTGCCGCGGGTCGGGTGTGTCAGCGGGGGAGGGCGGCGGCCGCGGAGGTCGCCAGGTCGATGTCGTGCGCGTGGCCGCGGAGCAACTCGACGAATCGCTGGGCAGTGGGCGGCAGCGGCTTGCCTCGGGCATGGATGATGCCGAGCGGCCGCACCAGCTCCTCGCCCGCGAGCCGCACGGTGCAGAGCGTGCCTGCCGCGAGTTCACGCCCCACGGTCGGCTCGGGCAGCAGGGCCACGCCGGCGTCGATTTCGACGGCCCGCTTGATCGTCTCGATGTTGTCGAACTCCATCACCACGTTCGGCTCGGCACCGTGGCCCGCGAGCGCCCGGTCGAGTTCGTGACGAATCACGAGGTCGGTGTCGAAGCCCACCATCCGCTGGCCGTGGAGTTCGTCGAGCGTCATCTGCACGCGGCCGGCGAACGGGTTGCCGGGGGCGCAGGCGAGCACGATCGGTTCCTCGCGCCACGGCTCGGCGTCGATCGTCCGCGTGCTGCGCGGGTAGCTCACGATGCCGATGTCGGCCTGCCCCTGCTCCACCGACTCCAGCACGCGATCGGGATGGAGGTATTCGAGCCGCACGTTGGCCTTCGGATGGCGGCTCATGAACTCCTGCACGTAGCGGCTCATGTGGTGCAGGCCCACCGAATAGATGGCTGCCACCCGCACGCGGCCCGCAACCTCGTCGTGGAGCGTCCGCACCTGATCCTCGAGGGCGTCGTAGCCGGCGATCATGCGGCGACAGCCGTCATAGAAAACCTGGCCCTCGCGGGTCGGCGAGAGGGGCCGCGTCGACCGGTCGATGAGCCGCACGCCGAGGTGTGATTCGAGCTGTCCGACCACCTGGCTGGCCGAAGACTGCGACACGCCGTTCTCGGCGGCAGCCTTGGAAAAGCTGCGCCGGGTGATGATGTCGCAGAAGATTTTCAGAGACTTCAGGTGCATCGGAGCCCGCTCAGTGCGGCCCGAAAACGCTGTTCCGCCTCATCCCTGATTACCAAAACGAATGATGCCGCCGTGCTTCATTCGGAAAACAAATAGAGCGTAGCCGGCAATGGATGGCCGTCAAGGGGTCGGCCCCTCGCGCCCGGACCAGTTCGTACCCCCAGCCGCCCTACGCGAAGTCTTCCAGCTGGCGCCGAATGCCGGACAGAAAATCGCGGCCGGCCGCCCGGGGATCGTCACCTGCCGAGCACAGGCAGCAGATGGTCGTCGAACCGGCATACCGCAGCACGGCCACCGATGCTCGCGTCCGCGGCCGCAAGGGCGGCGCACCTCGGAAGCCACGAATCACCAGGCCGCCCGGGGCGTCACGGCCGCCGATCGTGGGCACGCCCGACCGCATCCTGCGGCTGACATCCCCCAGGTTGCTCACGATGACCGTCGAGAGGCAGATCGGCAGCCGCGTCACGGCCCTGAGCATCAGCGGGCTCTTCGAGAGAAACGCCACCGCCTGTAAAAACCCTGCGACTGCCCCGGAAGCCACGATCCAGCGCGACGCGGCGGCCAGTGACCTGACCAGCGATTCCCGATCAGCGCATGCCTCGCGAGAGCGATCCAGAAAGGCGTAGCTGATCGCGTTTCTGGCAGGTTCGCGCTGCCGCGGCGTTCGCGTGCTCACCGGCATCGTCACCCTGATCCCCCCACGCCGTTTCCCGGCACGATCGTTCCAGGCAATGGCCGCCCGCATCACCGCTGCCACGATCAGGTCATTGACGCTGGCGTTGCGTGCAGCCGCGGCTTCGCGCAGGTGCGCCGTGGATGCCTCGTCGAGTTCCATCGATGCATACGGCGGCTCGGCAGCCTTGTGCGGCTCGGCGGAAGTCGAACTGCATGCCAGCGCCGCAGGAAAGAACGCTGCCAAGGCCAATGCCTCGCCGAAGGGCTCAATCGCTGGCGGCTGAACTGGCGTTGCAGGTGGCTCGTGCCCCTCGCTGCCGCGCACTGCGGGCGGTGAGAAGCCGCGAGGCTCGATGCCCTCGTAGAAGGCCCAGAGGTCGCCCATGAACTCACACGCGGCGATACCGTCGCAGACGGCGTGATGCACCACCATCACGATGCCGTGCAGCCGCGGGCCGACCGAGCGAATGACGATCCGCAGACCGCTTTCGCGCTCAAGATCGATTGGGCTCCAGGGATCGATCGCCGACGCCTCCGGCTGGCAGATGAGTGCCGGCTGCACGTCCGGCGAACACCACTGTGGCCTTCCTCCGCGCCAGACAACCCGGCTGCGGAACCGCGGATGCCGCTGCACCGCCCGAGCCAGCGCATCCCGCAGGCGGTCCTTGTCGAGATCCCCCTCGACGATGCACTCGAGAAAAAAACACATCGGGTGCCCGGGCCGGGCATCCACGAGCATCACGTGGTCAAACGGCTCGACCGGCCCACTGCCGCCGGCGGTCGGCGAGGACGGTGCAGCGGCGCCTTCGAGGCATCGTTTCATGGCGCCTACGACCATACCCTCGCGGCCCGATCGGCGCGGGTACGGCCCTGAAAAACAGACACCGTGCAAGCCCCTGGTCGGCACCTTGATCCGCACCACACGCTGCGCATACTTCTGACCTCACACCTACGTGGCGGCCACGGTTTCCGCCTCGCGCCTCCCAGGGATGGGACGTTTCTTCCGAGAAAAACGTCGCCTTCATCCATCCACCCATCTCCCTTTCATCGACACGCACGTCGATGACGGCAGCGGGCTGCTGCGCGTGATCGCGCTCTCGCGGGCTTGCTGTGTCTCGCAGACGACAAGGACGCCGATTTGAACGAACCAATCGCGATCGTGGGCATGGCCTGCCGCCTGCCCGGGGCCGACGGGCTGGAAGCCTTCTGGAAACTCGTCGTGGAACGCGGCGCCGCCTGGGGGCCCTTGCCCGAATCGCGGCTGCCCCGCGATCTCTATTTCCATCCAGAGAAGAGCCGGGTTGGCAAGAGTTATTCGGAACTGGGCGCCGTCGTGCCTGACAGGCCTGTCGATCCGGCAGTCTGCCCGATCACCGCAGATCATGCCGCTCGCTATGACATTGCCCACCGCATCTTCCTGGAGGTGGCATCACTGGCCTGCCGCGATGCGGGCATGGATCCGTTCGCCATGCCGACAGACCGCACGACCGGCGTCTACGTGGGCCACACCGGCGGCAGCACGCAGATCGGCGACCTCGTCTATTCCACCGGCATCGACGAGGCGGCATCGCTGCTCGCCGAGACGCCCGTCGCCCGCGAGCTGCTGGGCGGCTCCGTCGGTGACGTCGTGGCCGACGTGGTCGAAGCCGTACGGCGGCGGTATCCAGGCAGACAGCCCGGCGAGAAGCTCGACCTTGGCGCGCTCGGCGCCGCGCAGATCGTGCACGAAGCACTGCATCTGAGCGGCCCTTTCCTCGTGGTGGATGCCGCCTGCGCCTCGTCCCTTCAGGCGATGGCGATCGGGGCCCGCGCGCTGCTGCAGGGGGGCATCGATCAGGCGATCGTCGGTGGCGCGTCGTACTGCAAATCCGACAGCCTCGTGCTCTTTTCCGCCGCGCAATCGGTGAGCAACAGAGGCTCCTGCCCCTTTGGCGAGTCGGCCGACGGGCTCATCACGGCGGAGGGCTACGTCGCCCTCGTGATCAAAAAACTGTCCCGGGCGATCGCCGATGGCGACCGCATCAGGGCCGTAATCCGCGGCCTCGGCGTCGCGAGCGACGGCAAGGGGAAGAGCCTCTGGGCGCCGCGGCAGGAAGGCCAGGTTCTGGCCGTGGAACGTGCGTACCCCGACCCGGCCGATCTCGGCCGCATCGAATACATCGAAGCCCACGCCACGAGCACGCAGGTGGGCGACGCGACGGAACTCTCCGCCCTCGCGAGATTCCTGAAGCCCCACGTCTCGACCGGCCGCCAGATCCCGATCGGCAGCGTCAAGGCAAACATCGGCCACACCCTCGAGACCGCCGGCATCGCCAGTCTCGTCAAGGTGGTGCTGGCGATGGAGCATGGCGTCATTCCGCCGGGCTCCACGTGCGAGGAACTCAACAGCGAGTTCGACTGGCACAACGGCCCCTTCACCGTGCCGCGGGCGCCGCTCGTCTGGCCGGCCCATGCCGATGGCTCGCCACGCCATGCCGCGGTGAATGCCTTCGGCATCGGCGGTCTCAATGTGCACGTCGCGCTCTCCGAGTATCTGCCTTCTGCCGCAGCGAGACCGATCGTGACACACACCACCGACGACGAGTGCCTCGCGATCGTGGGGGCCGGCTGCGTGCTGCCCGGCGCGCTTGCGCTCGATGCCTTCTTTTCGCGGATTGACCGCGGTGAATCGGCGATCGGGCCGGTGCCGACCGACCGCTGGCAGGCGACCCGTGCCATCGATCGCACCGGGCCACGCACCTGGCACACGATGTCCGATCGCGGCGGCTTCGTCCGCGACTTCGCCTACGATTGGCGCCGTCACAAGGTGCCGCCGAAGCAGATCGCCGCGGCCAACCCGCTGCAGTTCATGCTGCTCGAGGCGGCCGATGCGGCGATCGCCGATGCAGGCGGCCCTCAGGCGGGCCTCGACCGCGCCCGCACCGGCGTCGTCGTCGGTACGCTCTTCGGCGGCGACTTCGCCAACCAGCTGCAGCTGGGCCTGCGACTGCCCGAGACGGGCCGCGATCTCCGGGGCGTGCTGGCCCGCCGCGGCGTTTCCCCGGCCGACATCGACCGCATCGTGGAAGCCTACGAGCAGACGCTGCTGGAGAGGATGCCCGCGCTCGTCGACGAGACCGGCAGTTTCACGAGCAGCACGCTGGCGAGCCGGCTCACGAAGACGTTCGACCTCATGGGCGGCGCGCTCGCGCTCGATGCCGGTGACTGTTCGAGCGTGTCCGCGCTCTCGGCTGCGGCCGACATGCTTCGCCAGGGAGATTGCGACGCGGTGATCTGCGCCGCGGGCCAGCGTTCGCTCGACCTCATGGCCTTCGAGGGGCTCTCGTTGGCCGGCAAGCTTGGCGAGACTGCCGATGGCGTGGTGCCGGGCGAAGGCGCGGTGGTGTTCGTGCTCAAGCGGCTGCAAGACGCCCGCGCCGCCGGCAACCGGATTCGTGGCATCATCCGCAACGCCGCCGTCAGGTCTGCACGGCCGGCCCCGCAGGACGCAGTGCCCTCGCTCGCGGGCTTGTTTGGGCACACGGGAGCCGTGGCCGCCGCGGCCGAACTCCTCTCTCTCACGAAGGCGCGGGCCGAAGGCACGGTCAGCATCTCCCACGGCACTCTTGTCGGCCGGATCGAGGTGGGCGAATCGACAGAGCGTTCCACCGTGTCGCCCGCGTCACGGTTGGTGACCGCGGCAGCCGGCAGGCCGCTCGTCGCGGCGATCTTTCCGGGCCAAGGCTCGCAATACACCGACATGTTCCGCGGGCTCGTTGCGGAATCGCCGGAAGCGCGCGAGTCACTGGCACGGCTCGATGCCGTGGCGCGGGCGGTTGGCCACCAGACACTCGCCGAGATCGCCTGGCGGTCCGACAACGGCCTTGGCACGCGGATCTGGGACACGCAGTGGTCGATGTATCTCGGCGACCTCCTTGCCTGGGACGTGCTGCGCGGCATGGGCTTCGCGCCCGATGTGGTGGCCAGTCACAGTTTCGGCGAGTTTCCGGCGCTCGCCGCGACAGCCGCCTGGACGATCGAGGATGGTGCCCGGGCCACACGCGCGCGGGCCGATGCCGTCGAGCAGCACGGCCCCCGTGATGGTGCCATGCTCTCGGTGATTGCGGATCGCGCGACGGTGCACGCGGCGATCTCGTCCTTTGCCGGCCACGTCTGGGTGTGCGCCGAGAATGCGCCCGAGCAGTTCGTGGTCGGCGGCACGGCCCGCGTGGTCGATGCGGTCGAGGTGCTAATCGAGACGCAGGGAGTGAAGTCGAAGCGGCTGGCGGTACCGAGCCCGTTCCACACGCCATTGCTTGCGCGGTCAGCCGAGCACCTGGCCGCCGCGATCGACGCGATCCCGATCACGGTGCCGGCCACGCCAATCTTCAGCAGCACCGCCGTTTCGCAGATGGCGGATCCATCGGCCGTTCGCGCGAGCCTGATCCGGCAGATGACGGAAACCGTCCGCTGGATCAGCGTGGTCGAAAAACTCTATGCGGCGGGTGTGCGAACCTTCGTCGAGGTTGGTCCTTCAGGCGTGCTCACCGGCCTGTCGCGGAGGATTCTCGAGGGCCGCGAAGGCTGCACGTTCCTCCAGTTCGACCACCGGAGCCGCGCCGCCGGCGATCATCTGGCACGGTTGCGTGAGCAGCTGGCCATGGCCGGGGCGATCCGGACTGAGTCACCGGTGAAAAAGAGGCCGCAGTCGTCGCGCGGCACCGTCGTCGCATTCGATGCCACGGCCCGCCGCCGCGAGCGCAACCGCGCCGGCACGAGCCCGCGGGTCGCGCCGCGCGAGCCGGCCCCGATCGCGGTGCGAGTGTCGAGGCAGCCGATTGCCGCCGCGGTGGCGGGTGCCGGCCACAGCGGCTTGTCGCACATGCATGGCAATGGCCGCGATCACGAGGAGGGCAACGGCGAATGGCAGCGTGGCACGACCGCGATGCTCGTGGCCGAGCGGCCTGCGGTCGCCACACCCAGGGCACCGCGCACTCCGGTGCCTGACGCCTCGCCGCACGCGGGTCATGCCTCGGGCAATGAGATCGAAGCCTTCCTCATTGATTTCGTCGTGGAGCAGACGGGCTATCCACGAGAGATCGTGGAGCTCGATGCCGACCTCGAGGGCGATCTCGGCATCGACAGCATCCGCAAGGCGCAACTCTTCGGCGAGATCGGCCAGAAGTATGCGATCAAAGCCGACGACAGCGTTTCGCTCGCCGAATTCCCGACGCTCCGTCATCTCCTCGACTACATGCTCCCCCGCGTCGGCGCCACTGCCGCCGTGAGTGCGTCGTCCAGCCCGGCCGCGAGTGCGCCGGCGACGTTGCAGCCCGTGCGCGAGGAGCCGGCGAGCGTCGACCTCGCGGCCGCGCTCGGCGGCTTTGATGCCCTGCTTGTCGGATCGACCGATGCAGCGGCCCCACGCGGTGTGATCGCCTGCTTTGGCCGCCATGCATCGCCAGCGGTGCGTCGTGTCGAGGCCGGCGGTCTCCGAGCGACGCTCATCGGTGCGGAAGGATTGCCCGGCGCTCTCGTTGGCTGGAATGACGCCGGCCTGATCGCGTGCGCGGTGGGCATGCACGGCCGTGACAGCCTGGCGGCCACGGCTGCCGTGGAGGACATCCTCACGTCGTGTCGTTCCGCTGCGGACGCCGAAGAAGTGATCGGCAGGCTCTCCCTGGCACGATGCCTCGTCGTCGCGCACATCGCCGGTGGTGCGAATCCGGTTTCGACCGCGTGCGATCCGAAGTCGGTGCTCCACCGCGTGGCCTTGGCCGATGGCACCATCGATACCCAGCAGGCCCTCGCGGCCTTGCTCAGCAGGCACCCGTCGGCCGCCCGCGATGCCCTTTCGGCCACCTGCGGCTGGTTCGCCTGCGGCGTGTTGGAGACGGGGCCGAACGCCGTCTCGGGAGGCCCCTTCGCCGGCGAATGGCTGGGCAGCGACGCGGCCATCCGTGGCGGTGCCTGGTCGCCCACATCAGCGAGCGACATCACGCGTCGCTATTCGATCGCCCTTCACGACATCGGCTCCACCCGCACGGCGCGAAATCTGGCCGGCGAGCGGGTGATGATCCTGGCGAGCGACGGCCTCGCCGATTCGCTTGCCTCTGCTGTGGAAGCGCAGGGCGCCGTCGCGGTCCTCGTGCAAGCTGGCTCGCTCGACGAGGCACTTCAACTGATCGAGCGGGCCGAGAACGACGGCGCGGTGCGGCACCTGATCGTGGCCGCGCGGCCACAGGCATCCTCGGCCGGCTGGACTGGCCGTCGCAACGAGGCGATCGACACGCCCTTCTTCGCCTGCCAGCGTTGGATCACGATGCGGGGGAAGGCGGGCGACATGCCGTCGTCCACGCTCACGGCGGTGATCGATCTCGGCGGTGATTTCGGGATCTCGGGCGCCATCGGTGCCGTCGAGGGTGGCGGGCTCGCCGGCCTCTTCAAGGGTATCGCCCGTGAGTTTCCCGCATTGCACGTCCGCGTGGTCGATGCGCCGAACTCGCTGGCCCTCCGAGAGTTGGCGGCGGCCGTTGTCGACGAGATGCAGGATGCGGCCGGCCCGGTCGAGGTCGGCCTGGTGAATGGCCGCCGGGTCACCGTTGTGCCGACCGAGCACCGCCCGCGGTCGGGCCAGCCGCTTGCCTCGCTCGCGCAACGCAGCGTATGGATCGTGACAGGAGGCGCTCGCGGCGTGACGGCCGAATGTGCCCTGGCCCTCGGCCGCAGGCATGGCCTCGTGCTGGCACTCGTCGGCTCAACGCACCCCGTTGCCGTCGATGCGTCGTGGCTCGGGCTCGACGACGCGGGGCTCAAGGAGCTCAAGGGACGGGTGATGCTCGAGGCCCGTGGCCGGGGAGGCGATCCCCGCTCTGCCTGGCGTTCGGTGGAGAAGTCGATCGAGATCGAAAAGTCGCTGGCCCGATTCCGCGGGGCCGGAGTCGATGCCCGGTATTTCGCCTGCGATCTCGCCGACGAAGCAGCCGTCCAGTCGCTGGTGCAGCGGGTCGTGCGGGAGATGGGGCCGGTGCGGGGTGTGCTGCACGGCGCCGGCTTTGAATCGGCCTGCCGCTTCGAAAAGAAGACGCTCGAGGGGCTCCTCGCCACGCTCGGCCCAAAGTGCGCCGGCATCGAACATCTGCTGGCAGCGGTCGATCCGGCGGCTCTCGAGGCAGTCGTGGGCTTCGGCTCGACCAGCGGCCGTCTCGGTGGTCACGGCCAGGCCGACTATTCACTCGCCAACGACATGCTCGCGAAGATCCTCGGCGCTCGCCGGAAACGTGGGCTGCGGGCCACGGTATTTCATTGGCATGCCTGGGACGAAGTGGGTATGGCAAGCCGGCCGGAGAGCCGGTTTGTACTGGAGCAGTTCGGCCTGAAGTTCATGCCGCTGGTCGAAGGCGTCGGCCGCTTCATGGACGAACTCGAGGCCGGATTGCCCGAGGGCGAGGTGCTCGTCACCGAGCCAGCCTGTGTGCCGGATTCGGTGGCAGCCGCCGACGCCTCGTCCGCCGGTCCCGCCACTGGCACGCACGGCAGCCTCGTCCACGAAGTGACTCGCGGAGCCTCCTCCACCGCGATCACGTTTCGGTTGGATCCCACCACGGATCGGTTTCTGCTCGACCATCTGCAGTTTGGGCGACCGCTGCTGCCTGCGGTGATGGGGGCCGAGCTTCTCGCGCAGGCGGCCATCGCCAGCGGGGCGTGCGGCGTGGTGCAGGAGATTCGCGAGTTCACGGTCGAGCGGCCGATTGCGTTTTCGACCAACCAGCCGCGGCAGGTGCGCGTTGAGATTGCCACCGGCGGCAGAGGCGCCGTGCAAGCGGTGGGCTGGGTGGATGCCGAGCAACGTTCGGCCATTCGCGGCATCGTCTCCACGGAGTCAGCCGCGCCGATCGTGGTCAAGACGTCGGAGCCGCCGCTCCCCTTCAATCCCATGGTCTATGCCGACGATGCGCCGCTGCGGCACGGCGCCTCGTTCCGCACGCTCACGGGCTTGTTTCTCGACCGCAGCGGCGGCTGGGGCCGCTTGGTCGCGCCGGCGGCCGACGTCGTCGCAGCCCCACGCGGCTCCGCAGGCTGGACCGTGCCGGCCGCCTTGCTCGATGGCTGCATCGTGGCCTGCGCCGTCTATTCCTACATCCTCTGTGGGCTGCGGGTGGAGGTTCCCGTGAAGTTCGAACGGCTACGGATCACGGGCCGGCCCCGGAGCGGCGAGACCTGCATCGCGAGGCTCTTGTTCCGCTCCAACGACGTCCGGGAGAGCGTCTACGACCTCGTGCTATTCGGCGACGACGGCCGTGCGCTCCTCGCGCTCGATGGATTGCACCTGGCGATCATGGGCAACGAGAAAGCACGCGGATGATCGACTGCCCGGCGCCGACGAATCGTTTCCCCACCGGCATCGATCGCCAGATCGCGATCGCGGGCTGCCGCATCGATGTCTCGATCGACCGGGCGGCGGACGCTGCCCATGCTTCGGGCGAGGCGGCCCGGCGCGCCGAGGATCTCATCGCTGCGCAGGTTGGCTGCGAACGTCGCATGGTTCGCGTGGCCGCTCTGATGCCGTCGGGCCGCCCCGTGGCGATGGTCCGAGGACGGGTGGCCACTGCGTCTGTATCGGTGTCGCACAGCGGCAGCCTGATCGCCACCGCGGTCTGCGCCTCCGCCAGTGTCGGCATCGATGTCGTCGACCCGGCCGAGGCTGGCCGTTCGCTCGACGTGTGGTTCACGCCCGATGAACTCGCCCTGCTACCCGATGAAGACGGCCTTCTGCGGGCGAGGCTCTGGGGCGCCAAGGAGGCCGCCTTCAAGGCGGCGGGGCTCGACGACGGATTTCGGCCGCGATCCGTGGATATCGTCGATCTCGGCCGGACAGGCTTTCGCTGGCGCGTCCGCGGTGATCATAGGCCGGTCTGCGGACAGGGTGTCTTCACGTTCGCCGGCATGTGCCTCGTGGCCATTGCCGTCGCGGCCAAAACCCTTGACACCGCCGACGTTCCGACGGCGTCGTGCCACGCGGAGGTGGTCGCATGTTCGTGAGCGACACCCACCTGCCTCAGCTGCTGCCGCCGGAGGCCTATCGGAACCGCGGCTGGCACGAACGCGAACTGGATCGCGTGCTGCGTCCGGCGTGGTGGGCGGTGGCGCTCGTGGATGAGTTCCCGCGCGACGGCGACTTCATCACGTTCGATCACGTCGACGGGCCGGTGATCCTGCGGCGTTCCGGCGGCCACATCCACGGCTACCGGAATGTCTGCGCCCACCGGCTCGCGAAGCTGACAAGCAAACCCAGCGGCCACTGCGACATGCTCCGCTGCGACTACCACGGCTGGGAATACGCCGACTCGGGAGCGACGCAGAAGATCCCCGATGCCCCGAGTTTTCGGCCGCTCGAGAAGGGCCAACTCGGCCTCGGCACGCTCCGCGTCGAGACCGTCGGAGCGATCGTGTTTCTCTCATTCGATCCTACGGCGGCGCCCGTGCGCGAATGGCTCGGGAACTATGCGGCTCGGATCGAGGACCGCTTCGATGCGGCCTCCTGCATGGCCTGGCGTGCCGATTACGATCTGCCTTTCAACTGGAAGCTGCTCGTCGAAAACAATCTCGAGAGCTACCACGTCGGCACGGTGCATGCCGCGACGCTCGGGGCATATCCCGCCGAGCAGGCCTGCTTGCATGAACTGTCGCCAGGCTGCTCACGGTTCGAGGCGCCGGGCGACCCGACCTGGTGGGGCGTTGTGAAGCGATTTCTCGCCCGCCGCATGGGCCGCCCGGCGGACGGTCGCTATGTGCACTGCCACGTCCATCCGTCGTTCATGTGGGGCGAGACCGATCTCTTCGTGCTATTCCAGTCGGTCGTGCCGACGGGCCCCACGACCTGTCGTGTCTCGTTTCGCTGCCTGGCCTGGCAATCCCGGCAGCCGCCCCCACTGGCGAATGTGTGCACGCTGGCGATGGTTCGCCGTTCTCTGAGCATCTGGCAGCGGATCATCGCCGAGGACGTGGCGATCCTGCCGCAGGTGCAGGCCGGCATCGAGTCGCCGCGGCACCCCGGCCCGGGCCTCATCTCCCGCCGCGAAGAGCGGATCACGCATTTCCAGGGCTGGCTGCTCGACCGCATGGGGCTCGATGCTCCCTGGCCGGCGAAGGCCGCACCTTCACACTCCGCCCACACACAGGAGCTCGTGTCATGATCGATCTCACCGGCAAAGTGGCCCTCGTCACCGGCTCGAGCCGTGGCATTGGCAAAGCCTGTGCCCTCAGGCTCGCGGAGGCGGGCGCCGATGTCGTCGTCAACTACGTCACCAGCGCTCGTGAGGCGGAGGAGGTGGCGGAGGCGATCGCCGCCATGGGCCGCAACGTGGCCTGTATCCGCGCCGACGTCGGTGAGGAAGAAGACGTCGACGAGATGATCGGCTTCACAAAAAGCGAGTTCGGCGGCCTCGACATCCTCGTCCACAATGCCGCCACGGGTGGCTTCCGACCGTTGGCTGCCACCACACAGCGTCACTTCGACGCTGCGATGCACACCAATGTGTTGTCGCTCGTCTACCTGCTCAAGGCGGCGTCTCCGCTGCTCGAGTCGTCGACAGGCCGCGGCAAGGCGATCGTGCTCTCGAGCCACGGCACGCACATGGCCCTGCCGATGTATGGCCTGATCGGCGGCTCGAAGGCGGCACTGACGGCGCTCGCGCGGCACTGGGCGCTCGAACTCGGCGATCGCGGCGTGAATGTCAATGTCGTCGAGGCCGGGCTCGTGGAAACCGACTCCACGCGGCGGCTGCCTGGTGCCGCCGAGATGTTCGCGGGCCGCAAGCATAAGACGATGATGGGCGAGCGGATGCTGGAGGCGGCGGACGTTGCCGACGCCGTTCTGTTCCTCGCCTCGCCGCTGTCGGACCTCGTGCAGGGGCAGACACTCGTCGTCGATGGAGGAGCGGCGATCCATGTTTAGGGCGAACGAACCACGCATGAGCGACCCCACTGCCTGCATCCTGCTCACCGGCGCCACCGGCCTCCTGGGCCGCTTTCTGCTCCGTGATCTCTCGGCGCAGGGCCGCCAGGTCGCCGTGCTGGTGCGCGGCGGCAAGACGGCCGACGCCCAATCGCGGGTGGAGGATCTCCTCCGCGACTGGCGCGAGGTGGCCGGCGTGGAGGTGCCGCGGCCGCGGGTTCTCCCGGGCGACATCACGCAGCTGGGGCTCGGTCTTTCCGAGGCCAACCGGGAGTGGGTCGCGGCGCATGTCGACGAGGTCGTGCATTCTGCGGCGAGCCTGTCGTTCGACCACCGTGAGGCCGATGGCGAGCCATATGCGAGCAACGTGGGCGGTACGGCCAACGTGCTCGAACTCTGCCGCACTGCGGGCATCCGTCGGCTGCACCACGTCTCCACGGCGTATGTCTGCGGCCTGCGCCGCGGCCGGGTGCTCGAGTCGGAACTCGACATCGGTCAGACGCCGGGCAACGACTACGAGCGAAGCAAGATCGAGTCAGAGCGGGCGGTACGGGCGGCCACATTTCTCGACGTGCTCACGGTCTATCGGCCAAGCATCATCGTCGGTGATCTCATCCACGGCTTCACAAATACGTTTCACGGGTTCTACAAGCCGCTGCGGATCGTGCAGCCCTTCGTCGAGTCGTTCCTGCAGGCCTCGCTCGAGTCGGGCTCTCTGCTCGACGTGCTCGGCATGAGCGGCACGGAGTGCAAGAACCTCGTGCCCGTCGACTGGGTGTCGGCGGTGATGGCCCGGATCATTCTCGATCCTGCGTTGCATGGCTCCACCTATCACCTGACCTCCACCCGACCCACGAGCGTGGGCCTGCTTTGCCGCGTCTTCGAACAGATGGTGGTCGAGATGGCGGAGCGGCCGAACGCGGCCGGCGGCAGCAAGCCTGCTTCCGGTTTTGATCCCGCGATCCTCGCGCGGCTCTTCAGCGACCAGATGCAGGTCTACCGCGCCTACTGGCGCGACGATCCGGATTTCGATTCGTCGGCCACGCGTCGCGCCGTTCCCGACCTCGCCTCGCCGGCGATCGACGAGCCGACGATCCGCCGGCTTTGCCGGTTCGCGATCGAAACGGGGTTCCGCTGGCCACCGGCCAAGCCCGCACGCCATGCCCCGGTGCCTGCCCGAGGCTAGGCCATGGGTCATTCCCGAGGGCTGCCTCGCGAACGACGCTGGTGGATCGTGCTTGCACGGAGGCACCCGCGGGCGTCCCCTGCGTTGCCCATCTTGCCCGGCCGGAAAATCCTGCACGACCGGCCTATCCGGACCCGATGGTGATGGCGGGTCACCATGCGCGCCACCGGCTTCTTCATGCGATTCCTGGTGCTGGCCTGCCTCGCGCAGCCGGCGTGGAGCCTCGCTGCGCCGGAGTCACCC
>JBJTDZ010000038.1:0-14639 GCA_046092585.1 Pirellulales bacterium
GGAAACAGCCTGGCGATCGCGGGCATCCATCCGCACCAGCCGCGGCTGGTGTCGAAGATCACCTCGGCCCGGCAGTCGGCGTAGAAGCTGTCGAACAGGCCGCGGAGGACGCGCTCGCGCCGGGCGTCGTCGATGAACACCGAATACTCGTTGCGGGCGCTCATCTGGCCCACGAGCGCGCCGAACAGCCCCGCCAGCGGCCCGGACATCCCGGCCTCGAAACGGGGGTTCTGCCGCAGCAGCGCCGCCAGGAGCGTCGAGCCCGACCGCGGCAGGCCGGAGATGAAGTGCAGTTTCGCCATGGACGGAACGAGCCTCGTCGGGAGGCTGCAATCGTAGCCGGTCAGGAATCGTGGCGGGAGCCCGCGTCGCGAGTGGTGGCCATGGAGGCGGTGGTGCCGCCGGGCTTTCGGAAGACGAGCCAGCGCAGCTCGATCGGCGACTCGTGCCGCGGGACGTCGAACACGTCGAGGCCGCTGGCCCAGTCCGCGTACCAGCTCGTGGGCGGCCACGCGCCTTCCGGCAGAGTTTTCTTCTCGTAGTCGGGGGCCGAGTCGTCGGACACGAACTCCAGCGGCAGCCCCGCCGCCGCGGCCGCGATCTCGGGATACGTGAAGATCGACGTGTAGACCTGCTGGCCGAGTTGCCGCGCGGCCTCGTCGGGCGCGTAGCCGACGTGCGGCAGGAAGGCGTTGAAGACCAGCCGTCCGCCCGGGGCCAGGCAGGCCGCGGCGAGTTCGAACATCCGCCGCACATCCGCCGTCGTGCGGAAGTCCGACGCCACCTCCGAGAGCACCACGAGGCCGTAGTCGCGCCGCAGGTCGTCGAGCGTCGCGAACAGGTCGCGCTCGAGCACGCGGACGGCAAGCGACTCCCGCGCGGCCCCGTCGCGAAGCATGGCGGCGAACGACGTGGTCATCTCGACCGCGTCCACCGGATGGCCGCGGCGGGCGAGCGCGAGGGCGTTGCGGCCGGTGCCTGCGCCCAGGTCGAGCACGGGGCAGGCGGACGGGGTGCCGGCCTCGGCCGCGAGCGCCATGACCCGCGCGTCCGGCGCGGTGCCGAAGTAGGGCGGCTGGCGGGTGGCGACCCAGGCGTCATAGGCGGTGTCGACCGTGGACCACTGCGGCGTCACCTGCCAGTTCACCGTCAGGCCGACGGGAGCCTCGTAGGCGACCACGATTTCGGACCGCGGCGATGCCGCGAACGCAGCGGCGAGCTGGCCCTCGAGCGCGGCGCGAAGGCCGGCGACCTGCTCCGCATTGAACTCCACGCCGAGCGCGGCGAACGACCGCAGGCACGTCGCCTGACACTCGTCGAGCATGGCCGGCACCGCGGGCAGGCGGATCTGGCCGCTGGCCACCGTGCGGCGCAGCAGTCGCCGCGTGAGCGCCCGGCGGAGCGGCTGGTCGGCGGAGGCGGGCGCCGCAGGCGAAGCGTCGGGGCGTGCCGCGGCGGTGTCGGGCATGTTCTTCGCCGCGAGATCGCGGTTGGCGGCGATCCGCCGACGGTCCTCGACGGGGAGGTCGGTGCGGGCCAGCAGCCGTCGGCAGATCGCGAACGTCTCGGCGAACTTGCCGATCCACGAGCCGCAGACCGCCTGCTCGTCGAGCGCCCGCCAGTCGTAGACGTCGGTGCGCACGAACAGGACGTCGCCCGGCGGCAGCGGGATGCTCGCGGCCCACGCGGCGAACTGGTGGCCGAGGCGATACTGCTCACTCACCCGGTAGTGGCGGGCGATCGCGTACAGCGGCTCGGCGCGGGCGGGGCGTCGGCTCCAGGCCCGCAGGTAGGCGTCCTGCACGAGCGGCCACGGCTCCCCGGCCGCCTCCATGACCTCCGCGGCCCTGAAGAGCGAGTAGTAGACCTCCTCGTCCCAGCCGCCTATCTCGGCACGGCGCTCGAACCACTGCCGAGCCTTTGTCAGGTCGCCGGCCCACGCGTAGCTCTGGGCAAGGTAGAAGACGCTCCGCCGGTCGTCGGGATTGCGGTCGACCTCGGCCTGGAGCACGGCGGCGTCGCGGGCGTATTTCAGGGGGTCGCGGTTCCGCGTACCGAGGCGCCGTGACTCGACGTGGTAGTCGCCTTCGAGCCGTGCCTCCGTGTGCGGTACGTCGCACACGGCGACCTCGTGGAGCACGCCGGCGTAGCGCCAGGGCACGCCGTTCCGAAAGAGCATCCGCCGCCAGTAGGTCGTGCCGTCGCGGAGACGCATCGTGTAGCCATCGGCCTTGAGTCCGCGGAAGTCGATCGTGCCCACGACCGTGTCGTCGGCGTCCATCATCCAGATGTAGTCGCACCGGCCCTGGGCGAGCGCAATCGCCTCGGTGCGGTTGTGGCCGAAATCCTTCCAGGGCCGCTCGTGGAGTTCCCCGGGAATGCCCCGCTCCGCCATGAGGCGGCGGACGACGTCCTGCGTGCCGTCGGTCGAGCCGGTGTCGACGATCACCCACGAGTCGATGTATGGCGCGACCGCCGCGACGAGCTCGTGGATGACGTGCGTCTCGTCGCGCACGATCATGGCCAGGCAGATGCTCGGCCGGCCGTCCCTGCCCGGAATCATGCCGCGATTCCCATGGCCAGGAAGTCCCGCTGCCAGAGGGACTGGAAGAGCGTGCGGCCGAGCGACTCGTGGTCGGCCTGGCTGCCGTGGCCGAGCGCGCCGTTCCGCCCTGCCTCTGCGACGATCTCCCGGATCGTGCGGCGGCCGTCCACGAGGCCCACGAGGGCCGCGCGGGCTGGCTCGAGGGCGAGCCTCCAGTCGTGGCGGAACACCGTGCTCCCATCGAAGCCGCAGCGGTACCGAAACGACGGCACGGCATCGAGGATCGCGGGCGAGGCGAAGTCGATCCGGTAGGTGGACGGCGGGCGGTCGGCCCGGCAGGCCGTGAAGAAGTGGCAGCCGTTGCGGGTGTTGATCCGCTCCATGACGGACCAGTGTTGCCGTTCGGGCAGCGCCGCCACGGTCGCATAAAAGCCGCCGGCCGGTGGGCAGGGCGGATAGTACGGCGTCTTCAGGAACCACTCCTGGAAGACGAGCCCGGCCGAGGCCACGAGGTCGAGGCAGTCGTCCACCGTGTAGCTGCGGTCGCGGCCGTGGAGGAACGTGTCCACGAGGCCGGCGTCGAACCGAAGGTCGGGGGCCATCGAGATGTAGCTGCGGACCGGGTGCTCCTGGGGCAGGAGGGCGATCGCCTCCTTCACCGTGAAGAGCGAGGCCTCGTCCTGCGAGAGGCCGAGCTCGCGGAATACCGCCTGCATGATCTCGACGCCGATCCGGCCGTAGCGGGCGTAGAGCATGATCGCGGCCACGCCGTCGGGCTTCAGGCATCCTGCGAGCGCCTTCATGCCGGCTTTGGGGTCGGCCATGTGGTGGAGGACGCCGGTGGAGACGACGAGGTCGAAGTCGCGGCCCAGGTTGCCGGCCTCCTCGATCGGGAGAAGACGCAGTTCCAGGTTCCGCAGTCCGTGCTTCTCTTTCAGGAAGCGGTGGTGGTCGAGCGACGGCTGGCTGACGTCGATCGCGATGATCTTCGCCGCGGGATTCGTGAACGCGAACACTGCCGCCTGATTCGTGCCGCAGCCGGCGACGAGGATCCGCATGTCGGGCTTGGAGCCCCGGTCGGGCCAGAACATCCGCCCGGCATGGCTGGGGTCGAACCACTGCCAGTTGCCGGCGAGCCATGCCGGCAGGTCGAGGATGGGCTCAGGGTAGACCCACTTCCGGTACTGGCCCGAGACGACATCGGCGAGGGGGTCGTGGTTCATTTCGGTTCTGTCCGGTTCGTGCGGATCCTCAGACGGACATGCGTCTGTCGGTCCCGCAGGAACCCATCGTCGTGGAGTCTCACGTCGTTGGCGAGAGGCGCGAGGCGATCTCGGTGAGGGCTGCCCTGCCAATGGCGTGGCCCCACCAAAGTAAGGGGGCAGCGTTTGCAGCCACCAGTGGCGACGTCGCGCGGATCGACGGGCGAGCGAAAAGGCAAGACGATGAGAAGTGTGGGGCGGCGGTCGAGCTAAAGACCGGACGAAATCGCGGCATATTCCGGGGACGGCCTTATGGTATTGGCCGTCGTGCTCTCCCAGGAATGTGCCATGCACGATGTTCTCAAGCAACGGGCCGCAGATGTTGCGCGGCTCGCTGTACGTATGCGGTCGAGCCTCGACGAGGCGGCGTCCACGATCCCCGGCATCAACGAGCAGCTTGCCACGCTCGCGGAGATTGGGATCGGAAATCTGCAATTCGAAGGACCCTTTATCGGGTGCCCGCCAACGGGTGTGGCGCCCGGCGCCGCCGGTGCGCGGGTCGTCTATCAGGCGGCGCTCGTGATACCGGGTGGTATCGGTGCCGCTGCGTGGGACCTTCACGACTATCACGAGCGCACGAACTGCGACGACGACGAGCCGGTCAATCTGGCTCCGCGGTTCGTTCCCTATGAAAAGTGCCCGCTGCTCGTGCGGGCACTCCTGGTTCATCACGCCGACCGGATGCTCGACAGCTTCATGCGAACCATGCAGTTGCTCGGCTTCTGAATCGGTCGTCCATTTCAACCGGGCGGGCTGACCGCCCGGCCTATTCCAGCCGGCGGCGTGCTGACGAGGAGCCAGAGCGGCTCCCGGGCACGCCGCCGGTTTTCATTTTCACGTTGGAGACGAACGCATGTCAGACACGAACGACGACAACGGAACACCCGACCCCGAACGCAGGAAGAAAAGGAAGAAGGATCGGATCGACGTCGATCCGCCGTACGGCGGCCACGTCAACCGGCTGCGGCGACTGCTCGCGGAGTTGATCGCCCGCCGCATCCTCGCCGAACGCAACCGGCCGCCCCGCGGGGGCAGCGAGCCGACGCGGTGAGCCAATGGTCTCAGCGCCGGGGCCGGGCGCCCGCGGCCCGGCCCCGGTCATCGGGTGTCGAAAACACCATGAAACGAAGGAGCAAATTGCTTGGACGTGGAAACCAGACTTGGGATAATGGTGGCTTCGCAACGGCCCGGACGGATCGACCTGAGTCTCACGGAGCGAGACATGAAACCACGCACTGGATCACCTGCTCGGCAACGTCGTGGTGCACCGCGCACCACGAGGGATCCGGAGGTGGTCGCCTTCATAGCCGCGACGCTGCGGCAGATGGACCACGCGGCGGACCTCGTCGCGGCGTTCTTTCGGGCAGTCGGCATGGCGGACGACGCCGGCCGCCTGGACCTGATTCTGCCGCCGCAGTTCCTTCTGGAACTCGGTGCGCTGCTGCAGCTTCGCGAGTGGCAGGACGCGGGTGTGATCCAGTGGAACAACCCCGATGGCCTGACCGTCGAGGACCTGATCTCGCAGGCCATCGAGCGGCTGCGGCGAGGGCCTGAGGAGTTTGCCGGCGATCACCGCGGGACCGAGGCGATGGTGTCGGTCATCCGCACTTGGAGCGAGACGTGCTCGCTTGTCGCCCGCGAGCATCTCGGCTGCGACGTCGCCGTCGAATGGGACCACGACGGCGACATCGAGCAGCTCATCGAGTCGCTCGCAGACTTCGCGTGGCGCCATCGTGACCGCGGGCAAGGCGAGGAGGCAGCCCGATGACCATCCGTATCAAAAACGCGGCTCGCGTCTACCTGCGCCGGAGCACATCCGCCCAGGAGTCGTCGCTCGAGACGCAGTTGCAGTGGGCCATCGATGCGGCGAGGCGAGTCGGCATTCCGCTTCGGGCGTCGCGAGCCGACCTGGCATACATGCAGTCGCACAGGCTGCCCTACCACAAGGACATCTACCTCGACGATGCCACCAGCGGCAGCAAGACCAAGCGGCCCGCGTTCGACGCCATGATCGCCGAGGTCAAGCAGGACGAGTCGATTTCGCACCTGTTCGTCTTCAAGCGGGACCGGTTCGGTCGGCCGAAGGATCCGGTCGACATGATGGTGATCGAGCGGGACCTGCGCGCCATAGGCATTACGCTGGTGATGTCGGACGGCGTTATCGATCCCGCGACCAATGGTCAGTCGGCCCTCGGCCAGACGGCGCTGTCGCTCTTCAGCTACCACGAGAGCGGCGAGTTCAGCCGCAAGCTCTCGGAACGGATCGTGCTCGTGCAGAGGCAGCGGGCCGCGGAGGGCTATAGCACCGGCGGGAGACCGCCATTCGGCTTCGGCCGGTTTCTCTGCGATGCCCGCTCGGGGGCCGTGATCGCGGAACTCGACGACAACGTCGAGGTGCAGAAGAAGGGCTGCCACGTCCGGTTCCTGCCGAAGGACGAGACGAAGATCGCGGTCTGGATCCGCATCCTCGAGTGGCTCGAAGCCGACTGGGGATACAAGCGGATCGCCAACGAGCTCAATCGGCTTGGCATTCCGTCACCGGACGCGGGCCGCACGCGTCGTGACCACGGCGTCGCGCACGCAGTCTCTGGCAAGTGGAATCACAACACGGTTAAGACGCTCGCCGGCAACGCGATCATCACCGGCGTGAAGATCTACGGCCGCTATAGCGAAGGCGTCCACTACCGGGTGAGTGACGACGGCCCGCGGCCCGTCGATGGCCACGAGTTGCGGCCTGATGGATCGGGCAAGGTCATCGAGAATGACCGCTCGATCTGGATCGAGGCCAGCGCCGGCGAGTTCTCGCATTTCGACCGCGACCGCTGGGAACGGCTCCAGCGAAAACTGAAGGAGCGGTCGGGGTCGCAGGCCGGAAAGCGCAAGGCTTCCGATCCCGGCGCGTATCCGCTGGCGCCGCGGGTCTTCGACCTCACCAATGGCTGCGGCTCCGTGATGTACGGCACTGTCCGGAAGGACCGCGGCAACGGCCGGCCGATCTACCGCTGCGGCGCCTACATGAAATCGCAGGGGCAGGATTGCCACCACAACACGGCGGACGGGGAGGCCCTGCTGCAGTTCACGCTCCAGACGATAGTGGCGAGCGTGAAGCGGGCCGGTGGCGCCTACAAGCTCCGCGCGGCCATCGAGGCGCGGGCGAGGGCAGCGGGCACCCAGCCGCAGACTCCCGAGGAGGCGATGCACGCCGAGGTCCGGGGCCAGGTGGAGAAGCTCCGCCGGCAGATCGAGCAGGCACCGCGGCGGATCCTCGAGGCCGAGGACGATGACGTGCGGGCGATGCTTCATTCCGCCCTGCGCGATCTTCGCGCCGAGTTGGCCGAGCGGGAGAAGACGCTTGTGGAGCTCGCGGCGCGGCTGCCGGTGCGACCCGATCAGCTCGACGTGGAGGGCGAGGTTCGGAAGGCTCTGGCCCTGCTCGAGCGCGTCGAGACGCTCTGCACCGAACCCGTTGCCCGCGAGGACATGCCGCGGCTCTTCAACGACCTCGGCGTGCGGATCGGACTCACGTTCCGCGAAGGCATGTTCAATGGCCGCCGCGTCCGGAAGCTGAAGGGCGGCATCATCGCCTTCGGCAACCGCCCGCTGCCGTGCGCCCTGCGGACCGGCAGTGGTCTGCCGATGCCCGGCGGTCTCCCGCCCGGCGACCACGGCCGTGGCTGCCGCCACGGCCACCATGACGACCATCCCGGCGAGGCGCGTTGCCTGCCCGGGAAACAAAACGCCCTGCCGAGTCGGCAGGGCGGATCGACCGGAACGAGATCCTTGTCGCGGGGCGGCAAAGCGGACTCACCGGTCGGTTCAGAAACCCCTCGCCAACCGCGAGAGGCACGACGGTTATCCAAGGTGAGTCGGGGCGACTGGATTCGAACCAGCGACCTCTACGTCCCGAACGTAGCGCTCTAGCCAGGCTGAGCTACGCCCCGATCTGGTGCGGACTCGGGCGGATGCACCGCCGACGCACGTGGGAGAGACCCAGAGGGTACACGCTCCGCCGGACTGCCACAACGGCGTTCACCCCGGGGCCGTAGGGGGGCGTTTCGGCCGGGATCAAGAGGTTCACCGCGTGGCCCGCAGGCAGACGACCTCGCGGTCGTTCCTGGTGATGATGCAGCCGCCCGCGAACGCGGGGTGGCTCCAGACCACCTCGCGGCCGAAGCACTCATTGGTGGGGTCGATCGCGTGCATCCGGCCGAGCTCCTCGTACTTCTCCGGCGACAGCCGGGCGAGGATCAGGTCGCCCGTCTCGCTGAAGATCCACGTTCGTGTGACACCGGGCGGATCGCCGGCCACCGGCTCCGCCTGCCGCACGAGGAAGGCCGTGCCGTGCTTGCTGCGGCGCTCGCCGCCGGTGGTGGCTGCGAGCGTCTCCCAGCGACGGCTGCCGTCGGCAAGATCGACTGCCGTGAGCATGCCGGTGTCGCAGTCGCAGCCGTAGAGCGTGTCACCCGCGATGAACGGGGTGGAGTTGGCGCAGTAGACCGCCGACTTCGGCTCGCCCCGCCAGAGCACCTTCGGCGCCGAGGCATCGGCAGCCAGCGCGAAGAGGGCGCCTACGCGGCCGATGCCGCTGGCGAAGAGCACCCGGCCCCGGGGCGTGTCGGCCACCTGCGGCGCCATGATCGACATGCCATACATCGGCTTGAGCGGCTGCGACCAGAGCACGCGGCCCGTTCGCGGATCGAGGGCGTTGAGGTTGTCGGCATCCCAGATGAGCAGCTGACGAGAGCCGCCACCCTCGATGATCGTGGGCGGGCAGTAGCCGCTCTCGCTGGCGGTGAGGGCCCGCCACCGCTCCTCGCCGGTGACACGGTCGAAGGCCACCGCCACGCTCCCCGGCCCACCGACGAGGCAGATGAGGAGGTCGCCCTCCACGAGCGGATGGCCGCAGAATCCCCAGATCGGCGCGGGGGCGGCGTAGGCCTTCTGGAAATCTTTCGACCAGAGCACGCGGCCGGTTGCGGCGTCGAGGCAGTCGAGATCACCCTCGGCGCCGAGCGCGTAGACACGGCCATCGGTGACGGTGGGCGTGCACCGCGGACCCGAGGCATAGGAGATGGAGTAGCGGCGGTCGCGGCCATGAGTCCAGATGGTCGCGCCCGTGGCTGCGTCGATGCAGAGCAGGCGTTCCGTGCCCACCAGCACGGTGCGGTCGTTGGGGGCGTTGACGATCTCTCCCTCGCGGATGACGAAGTCGGCGAGATAGACACGGCCATCGGCCACGGCTGGCCCGGCATAGCCCCCCGCCACCGGCACTCGCCACGCCACCGGCAGGCCGCCGGAGGGCATCGAGTCGACGAGCCCCCGCTCCCGCCAGACGCCGTCGCGGCCGGGCCCCTGCCACTGCGGCCAATCGTCGGCGCAGACGACCCCCGTACCGGCAGCGGCACACACGATCACGCCGAGAAGCCATCGAGGGCGAATCATGGAACGATCTTGGGGCAGGGCGGTCACTCGGCCGCGGCGGTGAGTTCGGGGACGTCGGCCGCCACGTCGATGCCGTCGGGTCGCCAGTCGATGATCTCGAGTTCGGCCGACCGCCGGCCACGAAACTCGTTGATCTTCGGACGGAAGGCGACGTGAAACGGCTGTCCGGGTGCTGGCAGATGGGGCAGCCATTCGCCGGCGCCGAAGGCCACGCCGCGGATCTTCTTGCCGTGCTGCGCGATCTGCAGTTGGAGATGCTTGCCCGACTGGCCCATCGTCCGAGGCGGCTCGGCGAGCGTCACGCCCGAGGCGCAGAACACGGGTCGGCGATTGCCCTCGCCGAACGGCGCCAGCCGCTCGAGCTGCTCGACCGTGTCGAGCGTGAGCGCGGCGAGCGTGGTCTCGCCGTCGAGCGTGATCTGCGCCCGCCGGAGCGCCGCGGGGAGCCGCGCATCGACCTCGGCGACGAACGCGCGGCGGAAGTCGTCGATCGTGGCGTCGTCGACCTGCAGGCCGGCCGCCGCCGCATGCCCGCCGCAGCCGAGCAGGTGGCGATCACAGGCCTTGAGGGCCGCGAGCACGTCGAAGCCCGGCACGCTGCGGACGCTGCCGGTCGCCGGGCCGCCCTGCAGAGGATCGCGGGCGATCATCACCACCGGCCGGTGCCACCGCTCCGCGAGCCGACCCGCCACGATGCCGATCACGCCCTTGTGCCAGCCGCGGTCGGCGAGCACGAGCGCCGCATCGGCCTCCGGATCGAAAAGCTCCTTGGCCTGCTTGGTGGCCGCCAGCTGGAGGCTCCGTTCCTCCGACTCCCGCTGGCCGTTGAGTTCGTGGAGGTAGTCGGCGAGCGCCGCAGCGCGGGTGGCATCCTCGGTGACCAACAGCTCGATGCCGTTCGAGGCGGTGGCCATGCGGCCCGCCGCATTGAGGCGGGGCCCGAGCTTGAAGGCGACGTCTTCGCTCTCCAGCCGTGACCGCGTGCCGAGGCCGGTGATCTCGATCAGGCGGGCGAGACCCGGGCCGCCGCGGGTCCGCACGTTGTCGAGGCCGTGCCGCACCAAGAGCCGGTTTTCGTCGATCAGCGGCATGACGTCGGTGATGGTGCCGAAGGCGGCGAGACCGACTCCCCGGAGCAGGGCCTCGCGGAGCCGCGGCGTGACCCGGCTCGCACCGCTCGCCCGCGTGGCGATCGCCCACGCCAGCTTGAAGGCCACGCCCGCGCCGCACAGGCCGCCGAAGGGATACGAGGTGCCCGGCAGCCGCGGATGCACCAGCACGTCGGCCGCCGGCAACTCGGAGCCGAAGTTGTGGTGGTCGGTGACGATCAACTCGAGGCCCAGTTCGCGGGCGAGCCGTGCCTCCGCCACCCCTGTGATGCCGCAATCGACCGTCACCACCAGGCTCGCCCCCTGCGCGGCCAGCGCCCTGACCGCCTCGGCGTTGAGCCCGTAGCCCTCGTCCTGGCGGCTGGGCACGTACCAGTCCGGCTTCGCGCCAAGCGCCTCGAGGCAACTCACGAGGATTGCGGTGGCGCACATGCCGTCGGCGTCGTAGTCGCCATAGATCACGATGGAACGCCCCGCCTTCACGGCAGCGACGATTCGGTCGGCGGCCTCGGGCACTCCCGGCAGCAGTTCGGGATCGCGGAGGTTGGCGAGCGACCCGGAGAGGAAGTCCTTCACCGCGGCGGGATCGGTGACACCGCGGGCCACGAGCAGCCCCGCGAGGATGCTCGACACGCCGGCCGACCGTTCGAGGGCCGCCACGGCGGCACGGTCATGCGGACGGATATGCCAGCGCTTCGGCATCGGGGAATCCCTTCCGCGTGGGGAGTGAACTGACGGAGTATAGGCCGGCGGCGAAGCCCCCGAAACACGCTATAGTATCGGGCCCCTCCCGGGAGCCACGCCATGCCGGTCGCCGACATTCCGTTGCCGACGCTCACCGCCAAGCCCAATCGCGGCGACGTGCCGTCCGACAAGGTGCTCTGCGAATACTGCACCGCCAAGTGCTGCCGCTACTTCGCGCTGCCGCTCGAGACGCCGACCACGCGTGAGGAGTTCGAATATATCCGCTGGTTCCTCCTCCACGACCACGCCACGGTCTTCACGGAGGACGGCGACTGGTATGTCTGCGTGCACACCGTCTGCAAGCACCTCCAGGACGACCACCGCTGCGGCATCTACGACACCCGGCCGCAGATCTGCCGCGAGTACACGACGAAGGAGTGCGAGTACGAGGACGACTGGGTCTACGACCAGTATTTCGAGACCTGCGAGCAGGTCGAGGAATACATGGACGCCGTGCTCGGCCCCGGCGGGGAGCACGTGGGCGACGGCCGCAAGAAGAAGAACCGCAGCAGGTCGATTCGCGGGCCGAAGCCGCCGCTGCTGCCGGTCGTCTGACGGGGCAGGCCACGTGATCGAACCCCGCACGCTCAAGGGCTTCCGCGACCACCTGCCTGCACAGGCGCTTGCCCGCGAGCGGGTGCTCGACGTCGCCCGCCGCGTCTATCGCTCGTATGGTTTTGCGCCGATCGACACGCCGGCGCTGGAATACCTGGAGATTCTCACCGGCAAGGGTAGCGAGGAGACCGACAAGCAGCTCTACCGCTTCCAGGATCATGGTGGCCGCGACGTGGGCCTGCGGTTCGACCTCACGGTGCCCTTCGCGCGGTTCGCCGCCCAGCACGTGCACGACCTCGGGCTGCCGTTCAAGCGGTATCACATGGCGGCCGTGTGGCGGGGCGAGAACACGCAGCGGGGCCGCTACCGCGAGTTCATGCAGTGCGACTTCGACACCATCGGCACCACGAGCCCCGTCGCCGACCTGGAAATGGTGCTGGTGGTGCACGACCTGCTCGCGGCCATCGGGGTGGAGCGCTTCACGATCCGGGTCAACGACCGCCGCGTGCTCTCGGGCATCCTCGGTCGGCTCGGCCTCGCCGACCGCTCCACGATCGTGCTCCGCAGCCTCGACAAGCTCGGCAAGGCGACGGCCGCGGCGGTGGCGGCCGAGCTCGCCGAGCACGGTGTCGCCGACGATGCCGTGGCGGCGCTGCTGGAGATGGCGGGGCTCGCGGGCCCCGCGGATGAGGTGCTCGGGCGGCTCGACGCCCTCGTGGCCGACTCGGAGCCGGGCCGGGCCGGCGTGGCGGCACTCCGCGGCATCGTGGCGGGGGCTTCAGCGTCCGGCGTGGCCGCGGACCGCGTCGTGATCGACCCGTCGATCGCCCGCGGCCTTGACTACTACACCGGCATCGTGCTCGAGAGTTTCCTCGACGACCTGCCGTCGCTCGGCAGCATCTGCTCGGGTGGCCGGTACGACAACCTCGCGGGGCTCTACACGAAGCAGCCGCTGCCGGGCGTCGGTGCCTCGCTGGGCATCGACCGGCTGCTCGCCGGCCTCGAGGAACTGGGCCGCACGACGACGATCGAAACCCCCGCCGACGTGTTCCTGGCGCATTTCGACGAGCGTCACGTGGCCGACTACCTGCGGATCGCGGCGGCCATCCGGGCGGCGGGCATGGGAGTGGAGTTCTTTCCCGAGCCGAAGAAGCTCGGTCAGCAGCTCAAGCTCGCCGCCAAGCGGGGCTTCCCCGCGGCGGTCGTGATCGGGAGCGACGAGTTCGCCGCTGGCACGGCGCAGTTCAAGAACCTCGCCACGCAGCAGAGCACCGCGATCGACTGGCACGGCGACCTGCACGTGCTCGTCGACGCGATCCACTCGCTGCTCGAAGCCGGCCGGCGGGGCTAGCCGGCGTGCCGCTTCTCGAGGGCGGCGAGTTCGGTGGCGACGGTGCGGGCATCGGCCGGGCGATCGGCCTTGGCGTGGGCGATCAGCCGCATCACCAGATCGCAGACGTCGGCCGGGACGTCGGCTGCGGTGGCCTGCAGCGGCGCGGGCCTCCCGGCGGCGATCGCCGTGAGCACGGCGGCCACCGTGCGGCCCTCGAAGGGGAGGCGGTTTGCCAGGAGTTCATAGAGGATCACGCCGAGCCCGAAGAGGTCGCTACGGGCGTCGATCTCCCCGTTGTCGATGCCCTCCGGGGGCATGTAGGAGGGGGTGCCGACGAGCGCCCCGTCGTGGGTCACCGCGGTGGCGGCGGAGTCGAAGGTGCGGGCGAGGCCGAAGTCGATGATCCGCACGCTGCGGGAGTCGCCCTCCAGGAAGATGTTGGCCGGCTTGACGTCGCGATGCACGAGGCCGCGGCGATGGGCCGCCGCCAGCCCTTCGGCGATCTCACGACCGATCCGCAGCACCTCCGCGAGGGGCAGCAGTCCGTTGGCGTCGCAATGGGCACGGAGCGTCCGGCCCTCGAGGAACTGCATCACGATGTAGGGGATGCCATCCTGCTCGCCCACCTGGTGGATCGTCATCACGTGCGGATGCTCGACCGCCGCCACCGACCGGCTCTCGCGGAGAAATCGCTGCCGTGCTGCCGGGTTGCCCGCGTACCGGGGGTTCATCACCTTGATCGCCACGCGGCGATCGAGACGTTCGTCGTCGGCGAGGTAGACGCGGCCCATGGCCCCCGAGCCGATGGTGCCGAGGATGCGGTAGTCCCCGATCCGCGTCGGCGTCACGTCGTCGAACACGATGCCGGGGTCGTCGGCGGCCACGGCGCCGGTGCTCACGAGCGTGGCCTCGGTGGGCGCGTGGGAGGGATGGGTGTCGCCGTGCTCGCGGCGGAGCACGAACGAGCAGAAGGGGGCCCCGCGGTGCATGCAGCTCGGCTCATCGACGTGGATGCACTCGTCGAAGTGGCGGGCGAGGCCGCGGATCAGCCCCGTCGCCAGCCCGCAGAGGCGGCGCTTCGAGGAGTACACGAGGTGAAGCTCGTCGGGGCTGGCCCGAAACGTCTCCAGCACGGGTGGCGTCGCGCCGGGTTTGGTCGCGCGCACCATCGTGTGGATCAACGACTCGGTGTGCTCGATCACGTCGAGCGTCTTCCAGCCGGGCTCCACGTGCGGCGCGGCCACCTTGAGCAGGTGAGGCGCGAGAAACTCGCCGAACTCGAGCACGACGTCGCCGAGCGGACGTCCCGATGCGTCGGCGAGTTCGCCGAGCATCGCCACGGCGTCCGAATCCGGGTAGACGCCCGACGGCAGGTGGGGCTGGCTCGTCGACGATTCCGTCGTCGACGACCACGCTGCGGCCACCGCGGGGAATCGCTCGGCGTACTTGTGCAGGAAGAAGAAGATGAGGCCGTGCATGGCGACGTCCGTGGCGCGACGGATGGGCGGCTAGAGCGCGTTCGAGATACGTGTATCGCCGGCTCGGGGGCGGCAAAAGTCTCGTCGCCGGGGCGAGGATACGCCCAAGGCTCCTCGAGCGTTCGCCGACCCCCTCACCTACCCTGGCTGGCTTGCCACATCGCCGCTCCA
>JBJTDZ010000039.1:0-8197 GCA_046092585.1 Pirellulales bacterium
GCTTCGGGCTGCCCGTAAACCGAGAGCCGGCGTATGATGACAAGCGCAGCCAAGGATGGCGCCGCGCAGTCACCATCCGAGTGAGCGGAGGGCGGGAGGCCCGCAGCGAGCGTCCGGCGACGGGGTACGGGCAGCCCGAAGCCGGGGCGATGCTATTGGCGAGTGCGGACTTCGAGGAGCACGCTCTCGTTGTCGCTTCCCGGAATCGGCCAGGCGGCCACGCGGCGAACGGAGACCTTCTTCACGAAGCCCCGATGCCGGGCCTCGCCTTTCTCCTCCTCCCACCGCGGTCCCTTGATGACAAGCATCCGGCCGTAGGCATCGGCGATCGGCTCGAACCAGCCGAGGAGCTTCACCAGCGGTGCCACCGCCCGAACGACGAGCGTGTCGAAGCGATTGCCGCCGCCGCGGCGGGCCGCCACGATCGCCTGGGCCGCGCCGGCGTGCACCGGAATCGCGAGGCCCGTCTCCCGCACGATGTCCGCGACCACCCGCGCCTTCTTGGCCACGCTGTCGCAAAGCTCCACCCGCAGGTCAGGCCGAAGGATGGCGAGGATGATCCCCGGCACACCCCCTCCGGTGCCAACGTCGAGCACCCGCTCGCCGGCCGCCAGATGCGGTGCGATCGCGGCTGCGTCGGCGACGTCACGAGAGACGAACTTCTCGACATCCGTATGCCGCGTGAGATTGAGCTTCTCATTCCAAGACCAGAGGCTCGCCGCGGATGCGGCGAGCCGCGGGGTGGGGTGGGTCGGAATTTCGAGCCCGAGCCGTTCGCACTCGACGGCGATCGCTCGGGGAAGGTCCTGCATCACTTGATGAACAGCATCTCGCGGTAGGTGGGCAGCGGCCACAGGTCGTCGGGCAGGATCGTCTCGATCTGATCGGCCGTCTCGCGCACCGCGTTCATCGCCGGAATGACGGTGTCGTGGAAGTGCTTCACCTCGGCCCGGAGGTCGCCGGAACCGTGGTGGGAAACGGCCTTCTCGAGCGAGTCGATCCGCCCTTCGAATTCACCCACGAACTTCGTGAGCTTCTCGAGCGTTCCCATGTGAACCGTGTGACCCAGGCCCTTGAGCTTGGTGGCGGTGTCCACGAGTTCGCCCTGGTAGCGATACCCGGCTGGGAGGATCATCGTCCTGGCGATCTGCAGGGCCGAGCATGCCTCGGTGTTGATGTCCTTGCAGTACCGCTCCATGTAGATGTCGTAGCGGCTTCGCATCTCCCGCTCGGAGAGGACGCCGTACTTCTCGAACAACGCGATGTTCTTCGGCGACACGAGCACGTCGAGCGCCTCGGGCGTCGCCTTCAGGTTCGGAAGACCTCGCTTCTTGGCCTCGTCGTGCCACTCCTGCGAGTAGCCGTTGCCGTTGAAGATCACGGCCTTGTGCTCCGAGATCATCTTCTGGAGCAACTTCTCCACGGCGCTCGCGAGCTTCGCCTGGTCGCCGCCGGTCGCCTTCTCGAGCTCCGTGGCGATGAAGTCGAGGCTCTCGGCCATGATCGTGTTGAGAGCCACGAGCGGGCCGGCGATCGACTGATTGGAGCCAACGGCGCGGAACTCGAACTTGTTGCCGGTGAAGGCGAACGGGCTCGTGCGATTCCGGTCTCCCGCGTGCTTCGGCAGCGAGGGGAGCGTGTCGACGCCCACCGTGAGCGTGCCGCTCGACTTGGAGCTCGTCGCCTTGCCCTTCTCGATCTGCTCGAACACATCGGCGAGCTGGTCGCCGAGGAAGATCGAGATGATCGCCGGCGGGGCCTCGTTGGCACCGAGACGGTGGTCGTTGCCGCTGGCGGCGACGACCGCCCGGAGCATGTCGGCGTGGAGGTGCACGGCGCGGATCACCGCGGCACAGAAGACGAGGAACTGCATGTTGGCATGCGGCGTCTCGCCCGGCTCGAGAAGGTTGCCAAGCTTGCAGCCGAGCGACCAGTTGACGTGCTTGCCCGAGCCATTGATCCCAGCGAACGGCTTCTCGTGCAGCAGGCATGTCATGCCGTACTTCTGCGCGACGCGGGTGAGCGTCTGCATGATCGTCTGCTGATGGTCGGTCGCGATGTTGGCGTTTTCGTACATCGGCGCGATCTCATACTGGCTGGGGGCCACCTCGTTGTGCCGCGTCTTCACGGGCACGCCCAGCTTGAAGAGTTCCCGCTCGCCGTCGAGCATGCAGGCCAGCACCCGTTCGGGGATGGCGCCGAAGTATTGATCCTCGAACTCCTGGCCCTTGGGTGGCTTGGCTCCGAAGAGCGTGCGGCCGGTCATCACGAGGTCGGGCCTGGCAAAGAAGAAATTGCGGTCGATGAGGAAGTATTCCTGCTCGGGGCCGGCCGATGCCGTCACCTGGCCCACGTCTTTGTGGCCGAAGAGGGCGAGCACGCGGCGGGCCTGCTTATCGACCGCCTGCATCGACCGCAGAAGCGGCGTTTTCTTGTCGAGCGCCTCGCCCGTCCACGAGCAGAACGCGGTCGGGATGCAGAGCGTGGTGCCGTTGGGATTGTCGAGGATGTAGGCCGGGCTCGTCGGATCCCAGGCGGTGTAGCCGCGGGCCTCGAACGTGGCCCGGAGTCCGCCCGATGGAAAGCTCGAGGCATCGGGCTCGCCCTGGATCAGCTCCTTGCCTGAGAACTCGGCGATCGCGTCACCATCACCGGTGGGCGTGAGGAAGCTGTCATGCTTCTCGGCGGTGATCCCGGTGAGCGGATAGAAGACATGGGCGTAGTGCGTGGCGCCCTTCTCGATCGCCCAGTCCTTCATCGCCAGGGCGACGGCATCGGCGATGCCCGGGTCGATCGGCTTGCCCTGCTTGATCGTGGCCTGGAGGGCCTTGTAGACGCTCTTCGGCAGCCGATCCTTCATCACGGCGTCGCTGAAGACGTTGGCGCCGAAGATCTCGCTGGTGGGCGTTTCGCGGAAGTTCCAGGCCTGGCCGGTGGACTTGTAGCTGTTGATGGCGGCGATGGCGCTCGAACGGGCGGCGGTCATGGAGAGTCCTTCTACTTCTTCGGGGTGAAAGCGGTTCCGGCTTCGGGTCTGGCGACACCGAACAATAGACGATCGGGCCGCACGCGTCCGCTCACGCGCGCAGCCTGCGAATCGGGCCCGGCCCCTCGCAGCCAGAAGAAGAGATCAGCGAAGGACCACCAACTCCAACCGGGTGCAGACTAGCCGTGGCAATGGGGCAGTTCAAGTCGCCCCCGGATTCGTTGTGGGCGACCACCTACCGGGCCGCCGTGGACCTGGAGGAGGGGCGGGCCGCCGGCCGGGGCGTCATCCTCCGGGCGACGTCGAATGCGGCGGCAAGGGCGGAGTCGGCGGCCACGGCGGGCGTGCCCTCCGCCGGACGGGCCACGGCGTGCACCGCCACGTCGGGCTCCACGCCCACGCCGCTGTAGGGCAGGCCCCGCGGCGAGAAGAACTTCGCCGTCGTCAGCCGCATGCCCACGCCGCCGGCCTCCAGCGGGAAGATGCCCTGGATCGAACCCTTGCCGTAACTCCGCGACCCCACGATCGTGCCGCGGCCATGATCGCGGATCGCGCCGGCGAAGATCTCGCTCGAACTGGCGGAGTCGCCGTCGATCACGAGCACCAGCGGCATCCGCCAGGTGCCCGGCCGGGAGGCCGTGTAGTTGAAGTCCTCGTCGGGGCTGCGGCCCCGGGTGGCGACGACGAGCCCCCGCTCGAGGAACAGGTCGGCCACGTCGACCGCCGCAGAGAGCAGGCCGCCCGGGTTGCCCCGCAGGTCGATCACCAGCGACCGCATCCCGGCGGCGTCGAGCCGGCGCAGGGCCGCCTCGAGGTCGGCGGCGGTCGTCTTCTGGAAGGAGGAGAGTTTGAGGGCGGCGATGCCGGCGACCGGGTCGAGCATCCGCACCTGCTCGATGCTCGGCACCTCCACGTGCTCGCGGCGAACCGTCACCGCCCGCGCCGGTGCCGGCGCCCGGAGGATGGCGAGCGTCACCAGCGAGCCTTCAGGCCCCTGCAGGAGATGGGCCGCCTCGTCGACGCCCATGCCGCCGAGCGACCGGCCGCCCACGCCCACCAGGTGGTCGCCGGCCCGGAGGCCGGCCCGCTCCGCCGGGCTGCCGGGAATCACGTGCACCACGAGCAGGCCGTCGGTCGCACTCTTGAGCTCGACGCCGAGGCCGACGAAGTTGCCCTCGATCTGGGCGTAGAGATCGTCAAGCTGCCCGTTGGTCAAAAACGCGGAGTATTCGTCGAGTCCGCCCACGGCGGCGGCTGACATCTCCATGAGCGTGACCGCCGGCGCCACGCCGAGGATCGAATGGGCGGCGCGAGCGACCCAGACGGCGACCGCCTCGGCTTCCGCCGGTGAGGCCACCGTTTGCGTGGCGACGATCCTCGACACCTGTTCGCGATAGAGCGTGCGCCGCTCCATGGTGGCCTGGGCAGCGTGCGCGGAGGCGAACGCCGGCTCCTCGAGGGCCACGTCGAGTGCCCGCAGGCCGCGGCCCACGAGACGGCTGTAATCAGGATTGTCGACGTGATGCGTGCCGATACGGCCGAGCACCTCCGCGTAGACAAGCCGGGCATCGGCCTCGCTCAACGACGCGAGCCGATCGCGGAAGGCGGGCTCGGCATGCCGCCGGGCCACATCGCAGTGGAGTTTGGCGAGGTCGTAACGGTCGCGAAGGGCCGGGTCGAGCGTGCCCTTGCGGGCGGCCATTTCGCAGATGCTGACGACGTCGGACCAGCGTCCCTGGTGAGCCAGCGCCGTCGTTCGCGAGGCCAGATCCTCGTGGGGCGCCGGCAGGGCGAGGCCGGGGAGTGCCGGAGGCTCGGGAGCGACCGGAATCGGCCCCCCCGCAAACTCCGCGGATGAGCCCAAGCCGGCCCAGGCCAGCGACACCGCCAGCGCGAGCCAGCCGGCGAACGGCTGGCGGCGGGCGCGCGACGTCGATGGGCGGGCGACTGGCACGTGGGCATCCGTTCGCAGGGGGCCGCGAATCGTCGCGGCAGCCAGCGGTCGCTCCATTGACCGCCGGCGATTATGGATCACGAAAAACCGCCGGGCAAAAACCGGCCGGGTTCCCGCCGACCAATTCCCGCCGCGCCGGCCCTCCGTCGCCGTCGCCGTCGCCACGACCGTCAGCAACGGAACGGGCGACACGTTGGTAGGATGGTGTCGTGGCCCCCTCGCCCCGCACGACCGGCGCCGATCGCACGACCCATGACCCGGGGTCTGCATCCGTGGAGTCGCCCCCGACCCTCACGCTCCTCGACCGCGTGCGGCAGGGCGATGCCGACGCCGTCAATGGCCTGCTCGAACGGCACCGCGCCGCGATCCGGCGGATGATCGACCAGCGGATGGACCGGGTGATCGCCCGGCGGGTCGATGCCAGCGACATCGTGCAGGACGTGATGATCGAGGCCAACCGGCGGCTCGGCGACTACCTGGCAAACCCCGCGATGCCCTTCGGCCTCTGGCTGCGGCACATGGCCCGCGATCGCCTGATCGATGCCCATCGCCGGCATCGTGTGGCGTCCACCCGCAGCCTCGATCGTGAGGTGCCGATCGCGGCCGGCGACGGCGACGCATCGCAGGCCGACGTGGTCGGCCAACTCGCCGACCGCGAGCTGACCCCGGCCGCCGCGGCGACCTGGCACGAACTGGAGCGACGGTTCGCCGCCGCCGTCGAGCTGCTCGACGAGGCCGACCGGCAGATCGTGCTGCTCAAGCACTTCGAGCATCTTTCCACGGCCGAGGCGGCCGAGGTCATCGGGCTGACCAAGCCCGCGGCCGGCATGCGCTACCTGCGGGCGATGCGCCGGCTGCGAGTGTTGCTCGATGGGGGCGGGCCGGAGGCCTGACGCCCGACCGGTTTCCCGGCGTGGGCACGGGCCTATCATGCGATCGACGCGTCCGAGACACCCGATTCCACCGCACCCCATGCCGACACGCCAGCGGGCCATCGACACCACGCTTTCGCCCGACCGCGAGTCGTTGCTCGCGGAGCTCGTCGACGATCTTTCCGAGCGAACCGGCCCCGAGGCACAGGCACGGCTCGACGACCTCACGGCCACGCATCCCGACCTCGCCGGCCATCTCCGCGAACTCTTCGCTGCGATGTCCGTGACCGACGCGGTGGCGGAACACTCCACGATCATCTTCGACGGTCGACGGAGCGGTCCGGCGACGGTCGCGCCGCGCGAGGCACCCCGCACGAGCGGCGTGGCGGCCTTCGTGCCCGGCGGCACACCGCTGCCGGCGGTGTTCGGCGACTACGAACTTGTCGAGGAGATCGGCCGCGGCGGCATGGGGATCGTGTATCGCGCGGTGCAGCAGAGCCTCGGCCGCACCGTGGCGGTGAAGATGCTCCTCCGCCGTGACCTCGCGAGCCACGCCGACCTCGCACGATTTCGCAGCGAGGCCGAGGCCGCGGCCCGGCTCGATCACCCCGGCATCGTGCCGATCTTCGAGGTCGGCGAGCAGGACGGACTGCCCTTCTACAGCATGCGGCTCATCGAGGGCACCACGTTGGCGAAGCGGCTCGCCCAGGGGCCGCTGCCGCCCCGCGAGGCGGCGGTGCTCATGGCCAAGGTGGCTGACGCCGTGCAGGCGGCGCACGACCGTGGCGTGCTGCACCGCGACCTCAAGCCCTCGAACATTCTCCTCGACCCCGCCGGTGAGCCGCTGGTCTCCGACTTCGGCCTCGCCAAGCGGCGCGAGGACTCCGATTCGGTGACGCACACCGGGGCGATCCTGGGCACGCCCTGCTACATGTCGCCGGAGCAGGCGGCCGGCAGCCGGGGCGACGTGGGCCCGGCGACCGACGTCTGGAGCCTCGGGGCGATCCTCTACCAGATGCTCACCGGGCGGCCGCCCTTCCAGGCATCCAGCCCGATGGACACGCTCCTGGCGGTGCTCGAGACCGACCCGCCGGTTCCAAGGTCGCTCGACCGCGGTGTCGATCGCGACCTCGAGATGATCGCCCTGCGTTCCCTGCAGAAGCCGCAGGATCTCCGCTACGCCTCGGCGGCCCACCTCGCCGCCGACCTGCGTGCCTACCTCGCCGGCGAGCCGGTGGCGGCCCGGCGGGGCGGGCTGGCGGACATCGTCAGCCGCCTCTTCCGCGAGACGCATCATGCCGTCGTGCTGGAGAACTGGGGCCTGCTCTGGATGTGGCACTCGGTCGTGGTCCTCACGCTCTGCGTCACCACCGACGTCCTCGCCTGGCAGGGCGTGCAGAGCCGCTGGCCCTACGTGGTGCTCTGGGGCGGGGGGCTCGCCCTGTGGGCGCCGATCTTCTGGGCCCTGCGGCATCGCACCGGGCCGGTGACGGCCGTCGAGCGGCAGATCGCCCATGTCTGGGGCGGCGGCATGATCGCGAGCGTGCTGCTCTTCTGGGTCGAGGCGCTCCTCCACGACAACGGCCGCGAGCTGCAGGTGCTCACGCTCTCCCCCGTGCTCGCGCTCATCGCCGGCATGGTCTTCTTCGTGAAGGCGGGCATCCTGTCGGGCGCCTTCTACATGCAGTCTGCCCTGCTCTTCGCGACGGCGCTCGTGATGTGCCTGGTGCCCCGCTACCAGCACGTCATCTTCGGGCTCGTGAGCGCCGTCTGCTTTTTCGTGCCGGGCCTCAAGTACTTCCGCCAGCGCGGCCGCGCGTGAGCGGTCGATCGTGCGGTCAGTAGACGAACGGGCGCGGCAGGAAATCAGCCAGCCGGAACGTCCCGCCGCCGTCGATCAGGATCACGGTGTCCGGATGGCCGAACTCCGCGATCACCTGCAGGCACGCGCCGCACGGCACGACCGCGTCGACGGGCCGGCCGTCGGCGTCGCGGCACGTCAGCGCGATCCATCCGAGCCGCCGGTGGCCCGCCGCGACGCCCGCGCAGATGGCGGCGCGTTCCGCGCAGATCGTGAGTCCGAAGGAACCGTTCTCGACGTTCGCGCCGCGGTGCACGACGCCGGGCGCCTCGGCGAACACGGCCGCCGCGCCGACATGCCACCGGGAATAGGGGGCATGGGCGTGGGCCGCGACGGCACGCGCCTCCGCGAGCAGCGATTCCGGGTCGGGATTCGGGGGTGCGATCTCGGCCATGCGTGCGCCGCGGCGGAGAACCGGGCATCCGGCAAGGGATATGCTGGCGGCGCCGCGAACGCAAGCAGGTGCCCGGCGACGGCACGCCGCCGCGGCAGACGAGGAGCTTCCCTGCCATGCCGCGCCATTC
>JBJTDZ010000040.1:0-10943 GCA_046092585.1 Pirellulales bacterium
GACGTTCGCTGCGCCCATCCTGGGCTGCGCTCACTGCACGCCGGCTGCGCTCCGGCATCCTGCCTCCGCTGGCCGCCGAGCCCGGCTCCCGGGGCACGGGCAGCCCCGAGCGTGCAGCACCATAAGACGCAGTCCCCATCGCTTACGCGATTGGGCTTCCCGGGAGCGAACGTCCGGCGACGGGGCACGGGCAGCCCCGAGCGTGCAGCACCATAGGACGCAGTCCCCATCGCTTGCGCGATTGGGCTTCCCGGGAGCGAACGTCCGGCGACGGGGCACGGGCAGCCCCGAGCGATCGCGAAAAGCCTAGCCCAGCTGGGCCATGGCCTCGTCGGGGATGCTGAAGTTGGCCGAGACGCTCTGCACGTCGTCGTGGTCGTCGAGCCGCTCCATCAGCTGCAGCACCCTGCGGGCGGTGTCGACGTCGTCCACGTCGACCGTGTTCGTCGGGATCCGCACGATCTCGTTCGACTCGACGGCCAAGCCCGCCTTCCCGAGGGCATCCACGACGGCGGCCATGGTGGCTGGATCGCACGTCACCTCCCAGCGGTCGCCCGAGAGCTTCACGTCGTCGGCGCCCGCCTCGATCGCCACCTCCATGAGCCGGTCCTCGTCGCAGGCGGCCTGCAGCAGTCGGACGAGCCCCTTGCGCTCGAAGAGGTAGGCCACGCAGCCGGTGCCGCCGAGCTTGCCGCCGCACATCTCGAAGATCTTGCGGATCTCGGGGGCCGTGCGGTTCTTGTTGTCGGTGAGGATCTCGCACAGCACAGCCACCCCGCCGGCACCGTAGCCCTCGTAGAGCGACTCCTCGAGGTCGCCCCCCTTGAGCTCGCCCGTGCCCGTCTTGATCGCCCGCTGGATGTTGTCCTTCGGCATGCTCACGGCCTTGGCCGCGTCGATCGCGTACCGGAGCCGGAGGTTCGCGTCGGGGTCGGCTCCGCCATGCTTGGCGGCCACGATGATCGCCTTGGCGAGCTTGCTCCAGAGCTTCCCTCGCTTGGCGTCGATCAGCGATTTCTTGCGGGCGATGTTCGCCCAGTGGGAGTGGCCGGCCATGGGGGCTTCACCTCGGCTTCCGCTTGCTCAACTGGGCCGAGTGCTTCGGTGCCGGCGGCTTGGCCGGAGCCTTCGGGGGCTCGGGGGGCGGTGCCATCTGCGGCTTGATCGTCAGCGGCTTGCCGACGTTGGGCTTCACGACGAAGGGCTTCGGTCCCGGCTTGCCGTCGGCCGTCTTCTTGGGGCCCGAGCCGGCGGGCGGCTGCGGTGTCTTGCCGGCAGGACGAGCCGCCGCCTGCGGACCCGCAGGACGCAGATCCTCGGCGGCCTGGCGGGCTGCCTCGGCCGCCCGCTGCCCTTCCTTGCCCGGTGGCGTGGGCGGCGGCACGGGCGTGGGGAGCGGCTCACCCCGCTTGGGCATCCGATCCTTGAGTGCCGACGGGTTCACCGCCTGGATCACCTTGCGGACGGTCGCTCCATGGAGGTTGGTCAGCACGTCGATGCCGAACTGGTGAAGCAGCGAGCTGAACTCCACGCCCGCCTTCTTGCCGATCACCCGATCGAGCCCCGCGACCTGGCCGGAGTCGTATTCCTGCCGGGTGATCAGGCCGCACACCCAGAGGCCTGCGAGCGCTCCCCTGTCGAGCGGGATCAGGTGGCCGCCGAGCGCCGTCGACGCCACGTAGTTCACCACGAACGGCGGAATGCCGTGGAGGTGTTCGAGCGTCTTCAAGCCGTGGGCGAGCGAATGCTTCTTGGCGTGCTCGAGCGAGAAGTTGTAGGTCGACTCGAAGACGCCCTGCAGGACACGCCGCAGCGAGAGGGCGGCATGGGAGGGATCGGGCAGATCGTGCAGCGTCTCGGCCAGTTCAGCGACCGTGGTTACGCGGATCTCGTTGTAATCGAAGGCGGAGCCGACGAGACGCGCGAAGGCCCGCTCCGCCGCGTCGAGCGAGGCGTTCTCCAGGCAGCAGGCGACGAGCACCTGATCGAGCAGCGGGCGACCGGTGTTCGGCACGAACGGCTTGTACGAGGCCTTGAGCGCGCGATGGAGTTTCGGCAGGAGTTGCCCGCGGGGCGGTATCTTCTCGGGCACCGGCTTCGGCGCCGGCGTCGGTGCGGCGGCCGGCTTCACGGCCGTCGGCTTGGCAGCCGTGCCCTTGCTTGCCACCGGCTTCGCCGCGGGATGCTTGGGGGCGGGGTGCTTCACGGCCGTCTTGGCCACCGGCTTTTTGGCGGGAGCCGGCTTCTTCGCGGCGGTGGCGGGCTTCTTGCCGGCGGCGGGGCGCTTCGGTGCGGTCATGCGTCGTCCTGTCGTTCCGCGGGGAGTTCGTCTGTCCGGTCATCCACGGCCGTCGCAGTGGCCGCCGGGAGCACCTCGTGCAGCATGCGGGCGATCTCGAGCGACTTCTTCACGCCCCCGTCGAGTTCGAACCGCAGCCGCGGCGTGTAGCGTGTCTCGATGCGATCGGCGATCCGCGATTGCAGAAAGCCGGCCGAACGGGTGAGCCCCTGCAGGGCCAGTTTTTCCTTCGCGGGGCCGCCCATGATCGAGACGTGCACCACCGCCGACCGCATGTCGGGGGCCATCTCGACGCTGGTGACCGTCACGTCGCGGACCCGCGGATCACGGACCTCGGTCAGGATGGCCATGCTGACCACCTCCCGAACCGCCTCGGCAGCCTTGAGCAGTCGTCGTGCGCTCACGAGAGGGTCCGTGCGACTTCCTCGACGCGATAGCACTCGAGGATGTCGCCCTCCTTGACGTCGTTGAAGCCCGCGAGCTTGATGCCGCACTCCAGGCCGTCACGGACCTCCCGGGCATCGTCCTTCTCGCGCTTGAGCGATTCGATGCCGTAGTCGCCGAGCACGCGGCTGTCGCGGATCACCCGCAGGCGGGCATTCCGGGCAATGATGCCGGCGATCACGCGGCAGCCGGCGATCACGCCGAGACGGCTGATCGAGAACGTCCGCTGCACGACGGCGCGGCCGAGTTCCGCCTCCTTCTTCTCCGGCGCCAGCATGCCCTCGAGCGCCTTCTTCAGGTCGTCGGTCACCTGGTAGATGATGTCGTAGCGGCGAACCTGCACCCCCTTGTCGTCGGCGAGCGCCCGCGCCCGCTCGTCGGGCACCACGTTGAAGGCGATGATCACCGCGTCGGAGGCGTCGGCCAGCTGCACGTCGGCCTCGGTCACGCCGCCGACCGTCGCCTGCAGCACCCGGATCTTCACCTCGGGGTGCTCGAGCTTCTGCAGTTCCTTGAGGATCGCCTCGATCGAGCCGCGAACGTCGGCCCTGAGGATGAGGTTGAGGGTGGGAGCCTTCTCGGCACCCAGCCGGTCGGCGAGGTTCTCGAGCGTGACGTGCACCGGGGCGCTCGAGAGATTCGACTGGCGACGGATGGCCGATCGCTTGATCGCCACCTCGCGGGCCAGCGCGATCGACTCGACCTCCTGGAACCTGTCGCCGGCGCCCGGCGGCACGTCGAGGCCGGTGACGAACACGGGCCGGCCCGGGCCGGCCTCGGTGACCTTCCGGCGGTTGAGCGTGTCGAACAGCGACTTCACGTTGCCGGTCGCCTCGCCGCAGACGAGCGGGTCGCCGATGTTGAGCGTGCCCTTCTGCACGAGCAGGCAGGCCATGACGCCGCGGCCCTCGTGGATCGAGGCGTCGAGGCAGACGCCCGCCGCCATGCGATCAGGATTGGCCTTGAGGTCGTGCAGTTCGGCGATCGTGAGCAGGGTGTCGAGCAGGGCGTCGACTCCCTCGCCGGTGAGGGCGCTCGTCTTCACCACCTCGGTCTCGCCACCCCACTCCGTGGGCAGGAGCTCCGCGGCGGCAAGCTGCTGGTAGACACGTTGGACGTCGGCCCCGGGGAGGTCGATCTTGTTGATGCAGGCCACGATCGGCACGCCGGCCGCCTTGGCGTGGCTGATCGCCTCCTCCGTCTGCGGCATCACGCCGTCGTCGGCGGCCACCACGATCACGGCGCAGTCGGTGACATTCGCGCCGCGCGCCCGCATCTGGGTGAAGGCCTCGTGGCCAGGGGTGTCGACGAAGGTGATCGCCTTGCCGTTGCGATCCACGGTGTAGGCGCGGATGTGCTGGGTGATCCCGCCGCTCTCGCGGGCGGCCACGTCGATCCCCAGGATCTTGTCGAGCAGCGACGTCTTGCCGTGGTCGACATGGCCCAGCACGGTGACCACCGGGCCCCGCGGCTGCCGCAGCGCCGGATCCTCGTCGACCGCGTCGAAGCCCGCGAGCAGCTCCTTTTCCAGGTCTTCGGCCGTCTTGATGTCGAGCTGGACGCCCAGTTCCGCCGCCAGCAGCTCCACGGTGTCGCGGTCGAGCACCGTGGCCATGCTCGGCATCTGCTCCATGCCGAACGTGAGCAGTTTCTTGAGCACGTCGCTCGCCGAGAGGCCGATCGCTTCGGAGAATGCCCGCACGTTGCACGGCACCTGGATCGAGGCGTTGGTCTTGCGGGGCGCAGCCGTGGACGCGCCGCTCTTGCGGGGTCGGGCGCCCCGACGCCGCCGGCCGCCGAACTCGTCGTCGCCGCCCCCGCGGCCCTCCAGCAGCTTTTTGCGGTTCAGTTGACGCTGCTCGCGACCGCCGAGGGAGTCGTCCTTGCCCGCACCCGGCTTGGAGGGCGTTCGGCGCGGACGCACGCCGCCCGGCGCCATGGGCGGGGGCACGGCCGTGGGGGCGCCGGCACCACCGCGCAGCAGGCCGCCCGTGCGGGCCCGCTGGGCGTCGGCAGCCCGCTGCTGCTCGTGCTTCCGCATGTGGTCGGCAAGCGGCTTGGCACCGCCCGCCTTCGCACTGCGGATCGCGTCGAGCGGAAGCTTGACGTCGGGCTGTTGGGCAGCCGGCTCCTGCGATGCGGGCCGGGGGGTGATCGGCGCCCGGCCGGCTGCGGGAACCGGGGCGAGCTTGAAGGCGGGGCGGGGCACCGGCTTCTGGCCATCGCCCGTGGGGCGCACCGTGGGCCGGGGACGGGGCTCTGCCGGCTTGGGGGGCTGCTGCGATTCCGGCGGCTTGCCCTTCGTCACGCCGGCCGGGGCGATGTAATCCTCACGCTTGAGCGCACCGCCCGCGGCGGGCTTGGCCGCGGGAGCCGCGGGCCGCACCGGTGCCGCGGCGGGCCGCTCCGGCGGGCGGGACTTCGCGGCGAGGAACTCCTTGAGTTTCGCCACTTCCTCGTCGGACATGCTGGCGAGGGCGGAGCCCTTGTCCTGGATGCCGGCGCGGGTGCAGAGCTCGACCAGCTCCTTGCTGTCGATCTTCAGTTCCTTCGCCAGCGTATAGATTCGGACAGCCACTCGACCCTCTCTCGCAACGTCTCTCGCCGAACACCGACATACGAACCATCCCGCCGATCACGTCTCGGAGGCGGTTCCCGGAGCGGCGTCGGTCGCCACCCCGGATTCCGCGGAAGACACCTCGCCGGCGGCGAGCGCATCGGCCGCGTCGGCATCGGCGGTCGCTTTCGCGATCCGCTCCGCCTCACGCTGCTTCCGTCGCTCGTCGGCCGCCGCCACTTCCGCCATCGCGGCCCGCTTTTCCGCCTCCGCAACGATCGCGTCGACCTGCTCCGCGGTCAAGCCGCCCATCTCCATGAGATCGTCGGGCTCGATCACCGAGAGGTCGTCGTAGGAGAGGAAGCCCTCGCCCACGAGCCGCTCCGCGACCGATTCCTCGAGGCCCTCGATCGAGGAGAATCCAGCGATGGCTCGCTCGATCTGCTGATCGAGTTCCTCGCGGGTCATGATCTCGATGTCCCAGCCGCAGAGTTTGCTCGCCAGACGCACGTTCTGGCCGCGGCGGCCGATCGCCAGCGAGAGCTGGTCTTCGCGGACGAGCACGATGCCCCGGCCGAGCATCTGGCAGAGGATCACCTCGTCGACCTCGGCCGGCTGCAACGCGTTGGGCACGAGCACCTGGAGGTCGTCGTTCCAGCGGACGATGTCGATCCGCTCGCCGCCGAGTTCCTCGACGATGTTCTTGATGCGGTTGCCGCGGACGCCCACGCACGCGCCCACGCAGTCAATCCGGTTGTCGGAGCTGATCACGGCCACCTTGCTGCGATAGCCGGGCTCCCGCGCGATCGCCCGGATCTCGATCACGCCGTCGGCGATCTCGGGGATCTCCTGCTCGAAAAGCCGCTGCACGAGTTGCGGGCGGATCCGGGAGAGGATGATCTTCACCCGGCTCCCCACCTTCCGCACCTCGAAGATCGTGGCTCGGATCCGCTCGTTGGGATGATACGACTCGCCGGGGATCTGCTCGCTCCGCGGGAGGATCGCCTCCTGCGTGCCGAGCTGGACCGTGGCCGTGGCGCCCTCGAAGCGGGTGACCATGCCGGACACCATCTGCCCGACCTGCTCCTCGTACTCGTCGTGGATCGAATCCCGCTCGGCCTCGCGGATCTTCTGGATGATCACCTGCTTGGCCGTCTGGGCGCCGATGCGGCCGGAGAGCTCGGCGGTGTCGAGCGGTTGGCCGTCGTGAGTTCCGCTCACGCTACCGTTTTCGCGGTCGATCTCGATCGTGATGGCCGCCGTCTCGCCGTACTGCCGCGCGAGGGCCGTGACCAGGGCCGCCTCGATCGCCTGGAACACGATCTCCTTGTCGATGTTCTTGTCGCGGTGGATCGCGTCGACGATGCGGAGGATTTCTTCGGGCTTCATGGGGTTCTCGGATGCCGTCCGTGAAATGGTGCAGCCGGCACGGCCGACGCCATATCACGACATGGGCGCCGAAATACCCGGGCATGACCTCATGCGCCGGATATTTGGAGAGCGAATCCGCGAACCAGCAGCCATCCTCACGAGGAGAGCAACTTGTGGAAATTAAGCCGGCTGCAGGGGGCTGTCAAGCAGCGCCCCGCTTCCCCGCGGCACTCACGCCGTCGTCCTCGCCCGGATCACGAGCGAGCCCGCCTGGCCCTGCGGCGTGACCGACGTGGAGATGAAGACCGGCCCCGGGGCGTCTCCCCGTCGGGCGGGCCGGATGGGGCAGTCAGGGTCGGGCGTGTCGTGGTTGAGAAGGGGGAAGAGTTCGCCGTGCCGCAGGGCGAGGACGCTCGCCACGCACTCGACGAGCCCGCTGCCCGCACCGAGATTGCCGAAGTGGCTCTTGGCGGCGACGGTTGGCACGCGCCGAGCCGCCTCGCCGAGCACGTCGGTGATCGCGGCGGCCTCCTCGCGGTCGCCGGTGACGGTGCTGGCCCCGTGGGCGTGCACGTGGCCGAGGTCGGCAGGACTCACGCCGGCCATCTCGAGCGCCCGGCGCATCGCCAGCCCGATGGCCTCGCGGCGGCGGCCCACCCCGGAACGGTCGGTCGAGGTGCGGGCGGCGTGCCCTGCCACCTCGCCGTAGATCGTCGCCCCACGCCGCTCGGCGTGTGCGAGTTCCTCGAGAATCAGGACCGCCGCCCCCTCGCCGAGCACCATTCCCCGACGGTGCTTGTTGAAGGGCTGGCTCCAGGCGGTGGGATCGTCGTCGCCGGTCGCCACCTGCTCGCTCTGCAGGGCATGCACGGTCTTCATCGGATGCACGCGGGTGCCGGTGGCCCCGGCCACCATGATGTCGGCGGCACCCCGCAGGATCGTGACCACCGCCTCGCCGACGGCGAGATGACCGCTCGCCTCGCGGAGCGTCAGGGAGTTGCTCGGGCCCCGCAGGTCGTTGTAGATCGCGATGTGGCTGGCGGGCATGTTGGGGAGGTACTTGAGCAGCCACAGGGGCGTGAGCTGCGGCATGCCGTCGCTCGCCCACATGTCGAAGGCGAAGGAGCCGTCGGCGGCCCGGCACTTCGCCACGCTCGCGGTGAAGTCGTCGGGCAGGGTGAGCATGTAGTCCGAACCGAACACACAGCCGAACCGCTCTGGTGGATGGTGGGTGGCGGCGGAGCCGCAGTGGTGCAGGGCCCGCTGCGCGGCGGCCACCGCCATCTGGCTCTCCCGGCACATTACCTTGCAGCCCTTGCGGATCGCCTTCTTTCGCTCCGCATCCAGCGGCCCGAAGTTCGCGATGTCGCCGGTGAATGCCCGGGCTTCGGCGGCCTGGTGCAGGGGGATGCCGCCGGAGGCGAACGACGTGATCGGCCCCACGCCGCTGACTCCGCCCACGAGGCCGGCCCAGAGTTCGTCGAGATCGAGGCCCAGGGGCGTCACGATGCCCATGCCCGTGATCACCACTCGACGGTCGGCCGCTCCGCTCATGCACGATTCCGGGGTTGTCGGGGGCCCGCCGGGGGGTCGCCGGGCGGGGTCAGATTCGGGAGAGGACCAGGCTGGCGTTGTGGCCGCCGAACCCGAAGGAGTTGCTCATCGCCACGTCGACCTTCGCGTCCCGGGCGGTCTTGGGAACGTAGTCGAGGTCGCACTCGGGGTCGGGGTTGTCGAGGTTGATGGTCGGCGCGATCACGCCGCGGGCCATCGTGAGCGCACAGACCACCAGTTCGATCCCGCCGCTGGCGCCGAGCGTGTGGCCGAGCTGGCTCTTCGTGCTGGAGATCGCCAGCCGGCAGGCATGGTTGCCGAAGACCCGCTTCACGGCCTTCGTCTCGGCCTTGTCACCGAGCGGTGTGCTCGTGCCGTGGGCATTGATGTAGTGCACCTGCTCGGGGGCGAAGTCGGCGTCCTCGAGGGCCATGGCCATCGCCTGGGCCGCTCCGCGGCCCTCGTCGTCGGGCTGCGTGATGTGGCCGGCGTCGCCGCTGGCCCCGTAGCCCTTGAGTTCGGCGTAGATCCTGGCGCCACGGCGGCGGGCGTGCTCCAGTTCCTCCACCACCACCACGCCGGCTCCCTCCGAGAGCACGAAGCCGTCCCGGTCGACGTCGAACGGGCGGCTGGCCTGCTGGGGGGCGTCGGTCCGGAAGGAGAGCGCCCGCATGTTCTGGAAGCCGGCCAGGCCGATCGGCGTGAGCGCCGCCTCGCTGCCGCCGGTGATCATCACGTCGGCGTCGCCGTACTGAATGGCCCGCAGGGCGCTGCCGATCGAGTTGGCGGCACTGGCGCAGGCGGTGGCGACCGCGAAGTTGGGGCCCTTGGCACCGTAGAGCGCGGAGACGTGGCCGCTGGCCGAGTTGACCATCAGCTTCGGGATCGTGAACGGCGAGACCTTGTCGATCCCCTTGTGAAGCAGCCGCTCTTCCTGGACCTCGAACTCCCAGAGGCCGCCGATGCCGGAGCCGATCACGACCCCGCAGCGGAAGGGATCCTCCTTCGAGAAGTCGATGCCCGAGTCGGACACGGCGTCCTTGGCGGAGGCGATCGCGAACTGCGTGAACCGGTCGAGCCGCTTGAGATCCTTCGGGCTGGCGATGTCTTCCTGTTCCGCATCCCAGGGAACTTGCCCGCCGAACTGGACCCGGTAGCCGGCCACGTCGAACAGCGTGATCGGACCCACGCCGCTCTCGCCGCGGACGAGCCGCTCCCACACCCGGTCGATCGGCCTGCCCAGCGGGGTCACGAGCCCCACGCCTGTCACCACTGCACGTCGTTTCATCGGTCGCTCCGCCGTCCCTGCTTCGCGATCAGCAGATCACGACTGGTTCTTTTCGATGAACTCGACGGCCTGCCCGACCGTCTGGATCTTCTCGGCGGCATCGTCCGGGATGTTGATCTCGAACTCCTCCTCGAGCTCCATCACCAGCTCGACCGTATCGAGCGAGTCGGCCCCCAGGTCCTTGATGAACGACGTCTCGGGCGTGATCTGATCCTTGCTCACGCCGAGCTGGGAAGCGACGATGTCAATCACTCGATCTTGGACTGAAGCCACCTTGTGAATCCTCCTGGGGCCCGGCTGCGGCCGGCCGAGTGGCGGACGGCGCGCGGGGCAGGGCGGTCTGTCGAAACTCGATGCCAGCCCTCCAAGGCTGCGCACCTTACCTGCGTTGTCGGGGAAGATATACCCGTTGCCGGCCGCACGTGTCCAGCCCGGGGAAACCCGGGATTTTCACCCGATCATCCCGCCGTCGACCACGAGCGTCTGGGCGGTGATGTAGCCGCTCGACGGAGCCGCCAGGAACAGCACCGCCTCGGCGATCTCCCATGCCTCGCCGAGCCGCTTGGCCGGCACGCGTTTTTTCACCTCGTCGAGCAGGGCGGGCCCGAGCGCCGCGGTCATGTCGCTGGCGATGAATCCCGGGGCGACCGCGTTGACGGTGATCTTCCGGCCCGCGAGTTCCTTGGCGACGGTCTTCGTGAGGCCGACGAGGCCGGCTTTCGACGCGGAGTAGTTGGCCTGCCCGGGATTGCCGATGAGCCCCGACACGCTCGCCACGTTGACGATCCGGCCATACCGTTGCTGCATCATCGGCCGGCTGGCGGCCCGCATGAAGAGAAAGGGGCCGCGGAGATTCGTCGTGAGCACCTCGTCCCACTCCTCGTCGCTCATCCGCGGCAGGAGCGTGTCGCGGGTGACGCCCGCGTTGTTGACGAGCACGTCGATCCGCCCGAGCTTCGCATGGATCGCGTCCACGACGGCCGTGACGTTTTCCGGCTTCGAGACGTCGCAGGGAAAGGGCTCCGCCTTGCCACCCGCGGCGTGGATGCCGGCGGCCACTTCGTCGAGCTTCGCCGCGCTGCGGGCGACGAGCGCCACCGTCGCGCCGCTCGCCGCGAGGGCCTCGGCGATCGCCCGACCGATGCCCTGGGAGGCGCCGGTCACGATCGCAACCTGCCCCGAGAGGTCTACGTGGAGCCGCTTCGGCTCCGTCGCCTGCTTGCCGTCGTCAGCCATGGTTGGGCTCCTCGTGTTGCGGGGTTGAAGTCTTGCGGGTTCGAGATGCTGAGCAGTGGTTGTGGCTGTTAGTCGAGCACGCCGTGGCAGGCGGCGCTGCGGTCGATCCGTTTCATGAGCCCGCGCAACACGCGGCCTGGGCCGACCTCCCAGAACGTCCGCACGCCCTGGCCGAGCAGGTATTCCATCGAGGA
>JBJTDZ010000041.1:0-9748 GCA_046092585.1 Pirellulales bacterium
GATCAGGCCGCGCGGCCTGAAGCCACCGAGGCCGACGCGGTCGTCGCGTTTCTCACCGAGGGTGGCATCGGCACCGGGGCCGTCGCCGAGATCGACCGGGCGACCGGCGGGCTCCTCTCCCGACTGGCCGGGGGCGGGGAAATCACCGGCAAGCGATACGAGTGCGTGCCCGTTCTCGCGGCCCCGGGGATCAGGGCCGGCCAGCTGGTGGTGGTGGGCCTCGGCAGACGCGAGGAGGTCGATGCGGGCGTGCTCTACCGCGCGGCGGCCACGGCCGCGAAGCATCTTTCCGGACGGCCACGGGCGAAGGTCGCGTTCGTCGCCGACGGCTCGTGGTCGACGCGGCAGACGGAACAGGCGGTGGCGGGCGCCGCGGTCGGCATGGTGGGGCAGGATCTCTACCGGGCCGAGAAGAAACGCACCCGGTTCGGCAGCACGGTCTGGCTGGTGGCGCCGCCGGAGGCGGTCGCGCGGGGAGTGGTGATCGCCGAGGGCGTGAACCTCGCCCGGCGGCTCGTGAACACGCCACCCGACGACCTCTACCCGCAGACGTTCTCCGAGGAGGCGGCGGCCGTCGCCGGCCGCACGGGCATGGAGGTCGACATCTGGGACGAAGAGCAGCTGGCACGGGAGCGGTGCCAGGCGATCCTCGCGGTCGGCCGCGGATCGAGCCGTGCGCCGAGGCTCGTGATCCTCCGCTACCGGGGTCCGGGGGCCGGTGACGGCCAGCCCGACATCGCGCTGGTCGGCAAGGGAGTGACCTTCGATTCGGGCGGCCTCTCGCTCAAGCCCTCCGATTCGATGCTCACCATGAAGTGCGACATGTCCGGAGGCGCCGCGATGCTGGCGGCCGCGGCCACGATCGCCGCCCTCAAGCTGCCGGTGAACCTCGTCGCGGCCATCGGTCTGGTCGAAAACATGACCGGCCCGGCGGCCTACAAGCTCGGCGACGTGATCACGGCCCGGAGCGGCACCACGATCGAGGTGCACAACACCGACGCCGAGGGCCGGGTCGTGCTGGCCGACGTGCTCGACGTCGTCCGCGGCTACAAGCCCAGGCGGATCATCGACGCCGCCACGCTCACCGGCGCCTGCATGGTGGCGCTGGGGCACGACGTGGCCGGGCTCTTCACCAACGACCAGCCCTGCTGCGACGACGTGGCCCGCGCGGCCCGCGCCGTCGGCGAGCCCGTCTGGCAGATGCCGATGTACCCCGACTACGACGACCAGATCAAAAGCGAGGTCGCCGACATCAAGAACGTCGGCGACGGCCGCTGGGGCGGCGCGATCACCGCCGCGAAGTTCCTCGAGCGGTTCGTGGGCGGCATCCCCTGGACCCACGTCGACATCGCCGGCCCCGCCTTCGCGGAGAAGCCCCGCCCCTGGATCGACGGCGGCGGCACGGGCTCCTTCGTGCGGCCGCTGGTGGAGCTGGTCCGTGGACCGGAGTGAGACTCCGTCCTAAAGCAGCGTGCCCAACTCGTCCACCAGCTCGCCGAACCGCGTGAGGGCGGTCGCCACCGGCTCGGGTTTCTCGAGATCGACGCCGGCGTCGCGGAGCAGGTCGAGCGGCCACTTCGAGCAGCCGCCCTTGAGAAACGCCAGGTAGGCCTCCAGTTCCTTCGCGCCCCCCTCGGCCACCCGCTTCGCGAGCGTGATCGCCGCGGAGAGGCCGGTGGCGTACTTGTACACGTAGAAGGCGTTGTAGAAGTGCGGGATCCGCAGGCTCTCCAGCTCCAGCTGCCGGTCGATGGAGAATCGTGGACCGAAGTAGGCGTCGAGCAGTTCGCGGTAGATGCCGCGGATCCGCTCGAGCGTGAGCGGCTCGCCCGCCTCGGCCGAGGCGTGGCTCTTCCGCTCGAACTCCGCGAACATGGTCTGCCGCACGATCGTGGCCCGGATCGAGTCGATCTCCCGGGCGATGATCGCCGCCCGCTCCTTCGGCGACGTCGCCCGGCGAAGCAGCAGGCGGGTGAGGAGCTGCTCGTTGAAGGTGCTGGCCACCTCCGCCACGAAGATCGTGTAGCCGGAATACTGGAAGGGCTGCGCCTCCGCCGAGTAGCGGGTGTGCATCGAATGCCCCGCCTCGTGCGTGAGCGTGAAGACGTGCTCGATCACGTCCTCCTGGAAGTTCATCAGGATGTAGGGGTCGGAATCGTAGGTGCCCGAACTGAAGGCGCCCGACTGCTTGCCCGCGTTGGGATACCGGTCGCACCACCGGCCCTGCAGACCCTTCTTCAGCCGCGTGGTGTAGTCGGTGCCCAGCGGCGCGAGCGACTCGATCACCACGTCGACCGCCTGGCTCCACGTGTGCCGCTTCTCGAGTTCGGGCACGAGCGGGACGTAGCAGTCGTAGTGATGGATGTCATCGAGGCCGAGGATGCGCCGACGGAGGTCGTAGTACCGATGCACCGCGGGCAGGTTGGCCCGCACGGCCGCAATCAACTGGTCGTAGACGGCCAACGGGACGTTGTCGGCGAAGAGGGCGGCCTCCACGGCACTGGGATGCCTCCGCACGCGGGCCGCGAAGACGTCACGCTCGTTGGAGCCCGAGAGCGTGGCGGCGAGCGTGTTGGCATGGGCCTCGTACTGGTCGTAGAACCGCTGGAACGTGGTCTTCCGCGTCTCCCGAGATGGGTCGTGCAGGAGTGTCGTGAAGGTGGCGTTGGAGAGTTCCACCTGCGCACCAGTGCCCGTGGTGACGGCGCCGAACTTCAGGTCGGCGTCGGTGAGCTGGCGAAAGACCTTGGCCGCGGTGCCGGCGAAGGTGCCCTGCATGGCGAGGATCTTCTCCTCGGGACCGGAGAGCGTGTGGGCCCTCGTTCGCACGAGCCGCTCGAGCAGCAGGCGGTAGGGCTCGAGCACCGGAAGGCCCATCCACGCCGCCAACTTCTCGGCCGGGATCGCCATGATCTCCGGCCGGATGAAGCTCGCCGCCTCGCCGGCCCGCGTGGCGACGTGCTGGAAGCGGCCCACCATCCGCTGGGCCTCCGGAGCGGCCTGATCTTCGGAGGCCCGCAGGTGGGCGTAGGTGCCGAGCCGATCCCCTTCGCGGTCAAAGGCCAGGTCGTGGGCGAGGCATTCGGCGAGGCGATCGGGGGACGAACCCAGGGTGCCCGCATAGGGAGCGAACTGCGGAATCCGCTCCTCCCACGCGGCGAGTGCCTCCTCCCACTCCGCGTCGGAGCAGCAGAGGCTCGACAGATCCCACGTGTCGCCGACCGGAACGTCTTTCCGGGCAGGCAAGGTTCTCACATCGCCCATGGTGTCAGAGTCTCCACACCGCGGTGCCCCAGGCCAGGCCGCCGCCGAAACCGCAGATCACGATCGTGCTGCCCGGGCCGATCCGCCCCGTGCGCCACGCCTCGTCCATCGCCAGCGGGATCGAACCGCTCGACGTGTTGCCGTAGCGGTCGAGGTTCAGAAACACCTTTTCCGCCGGAAGCCCCAGTGCGTCGCGGACACCATCCACGATTCGGGCGTTGGCTTGGTGGAGCACGAAGAGGTCGACATGCCCCAGCGGCACACCAGCCCGGTCGGCGACGGCCCGAATGCTCTCCTCGGCAAGCCGGATGGCCCACTTGAAGACCGCCCGGCCGTCCATCCGCATGAACTGCTCGCGCCGCGAGAGGCCCTCCACCGTGGGAGGCTGCCGTGAGCCGCTCATCGGACAGGCGAGCAGCCCCGCGCCGCGGCCGTCGGCACCGAATCCGAAGGCGAGCAGGCCATGCTCCCGCCCCGAAGAATCCGGCGGGCAGGGCTCGAGGAGCACCGCCCCGGCGCCGTCGCCGAAGAGCGGCCAGGTCTTCACGTCCTCGGGATCGACGACGCGGGAGTTGGTGTCGGCGCCGATCACGAGCGGCAGCCGGCTCGTACCACTCGCCACGAACTGCGACGCCGTGATCAGGGCGTAGGCGAAGCCGGCGCAGGCCGCGGTCACGTCCATCGCCGGCGCATCGAGGCCGAGTATCTCCTGCACCATGCAGGCGGATGAAGGGATGCACATGTCGGGCGTAAACGTGCCGAGCACGAGCAGGTCGACGTCGCCGGCGGTTCGGCCCGACCCGGCGAGTGCCTTGGCGCCGGCTTCGGCCGCCAGGTCGCTGGTGGCCACGCCGGGGTCGGCATGCCGCCGCTCGTGGATCCCCGACCGGGCCACGATCCATTCAGGGTCGCAGCCGAGCCGGGCGAGATCGGCATTGGTGACCACCCTCGGCGGCACGGCCGCACCGATGCCGGCGAGCCGAAACCCGACGGCGCGGCCAAACCGGGACGGCCGCGGCGAGGTGAGGATGTCGGACATCGGAGACCGCGAAGGGGGACGAGGGCCCGTCATCGTACGGCTCGGCCGCAGCCGCGCGAAGCCGATGCCTACTCCTTCTTCTCCTCCGCCGCCTTCTTCTGCACGAGTGCCGCCCGGTCGAGGTGGATCTTCTCGTACTCCTTGTCGGAGACCACGTAGTACCAGTCGGCGAACCGACCGTTGAGATCCCGAACTCTCTTTTCCGCGGCCTTCACCTGCTCGTCGTACTGCTCCTGGCGCCGCCGGTTCTCCGCCTCGACCCGCCGCCGCTCCTCAATCGCGGCCTGCGCTTTGGCCTCCTCCTCCTCCGCCTTCTTGAGTTCATCGGCGGCGGCGTCCTTCGGTTCGGCCTTGTCTTCTGCCTTCGTGGCCTCGCCGGCCGCCGGCGCCTCCGGCACGGGCTCGAGCTTTGGCTTCTCGAGAAGCCCGTCGTTGAATCGGGCCATCACGAGAAGGTAACGACCCGACGTCTCGCCGGCCGGGGCAACGCCCTCCGACCCCCCGGCGTCCTTCGCGGCCTGCTCGGCCGCGACCGAGGTGCCCGCGCCGAACCGGAGCACGTATTCGACACCGTCCTTCATCCCCACGATCGTCTCGCCGTCGACGGAGAGGATGTCGCCCGACCCAAGGGGCAGGAAGCCCCGCTCCTGCATCGAGGCCTTCGCCTGCGGGTCATCCGTAAACTTCTCATCCGCCTTCAGATCGGCGCTTAGGCCTGCCGGCTTGCGGACGACGTCGATGATCTTCAGGTCGCCGAGCGCGTTCCGCAGCTCGTTCAGCCTGGCCGACGCCAACTCCTCATCAGCGGCGAGCTTCTCCTCCCTGGCCTGGTTCTTGGCGTCGTACCCCTCGAGCTTCACGAGCGACCAGGCTGCGTCCTTGTCGTCGTAGGCGAGAGCGAACCGATTCGTGCGTTTCTGCACCACACCCATGCGGCCACCCGACTCGACGGCCTGGAGCGTGTAATCGTCGAGCACGAGCCGCCGCACGTCCCACGGGGAAAGCTTGAGCAGATCCTTCTCGATCCAGTCGTCGAACGACGTGCTGAACTTCGAGGTGTCGAGATCCACCAGGTAGACACGGTCCTGGCCGGCCCGCCGGACGTATCGGAGCGTGCGGCCCGCGGTGTCGTTGGCGGCGCCGGGCCGCTTGGCCACCTTGCCCACGATCAATCGGGCGAGCTTCGTGCCCGAGGCGTCGCGGATCTCCACGAGTTGCCCGATCCCGGTCATGCCCACCTTGATCTTCTCGGGATCGGGCTCGATCACCCCGTAGGTCTCGTGGTCGCCCGGCGAGTCGCTGACGACGTCGAGCACGGGACGCTCGACGAGTTCCGTCGCAGCCGCGGCGAGCTGGTCCTTGGCGTCGGCCGGGTAGTTGTCGTGCGAGGGCAGCACCCACACCCCACCGGACTTCACCACCTTGAACGGCTTGAGCGTGGCCGTCTCGTCGTCGAACGAGACGATCTCCAGGCTCGCCGCCTTCGCGGGGTCGGCCAGTTCCGGAAACAGGATCTTGACCTGCTCCTCGCCGGCCGGCGCCCGCTGACGCAGCGTGGGCCGCAGCGTCAGCCAGCTACCCAGCAGCAGCAGGCCCGCGCCGACGCCGAGAAACGTCGCCGTCCGCCTCATGGTCGCCGACATGCCGCCGGCCGATCCTATCGAGTGGTGTCCGCTCATGGTCGCCTCGTCTCCTTCACCTCAACCGTGACTTTGCCACGCCCTCGCGCTCCAGCGCCCGACGCCGGAAGAACACGAAGAACGCCACCACCAGGGGCGGGATCGGCGGGAGGATCACCGCCAGCCACTTCTGCCAGTCCTGCTCCCGGCGAATCGTGGCATCGAGCTCCCGCTCCACCGATTCCACCTCCGCGTCCCGCTTTCGCCGCAGCTGCTCGATTTTCGTGTCGAGCTTCCGCTGGGCCAGCCGCTGGCTGCTGGCCAACTGCTGGACCGCCTGCATGGCCGCCTGCGGATTCGCGTCGCCCTGCTCCTCCATCTCCTTGATCTTCTTCTCGAAGGCCCCCACCTCCTTCTGCATCGCATCGTTGGCCTCCCGCTCCGCCGCGTCGAAATCGGCGATGAAGGACGACCGCTTCTTCTCGGCCTTCTCGCGGGCGCCGGCCACGGCGTCCTCGATCCGCACCAACGTGCGGTGCTTCGGCTTCCGCTTGCGGATCTCGACGAAACGGTCGTCGCCGGAGAGCCAGTCGAGCACGTTGAGCGCGAACGTCACGTTGTCGAAGTCGAAGTTGAACATGTCGTCACGGCGATTGCGGATCCCGAGGAACACACCCGAGAGCACGTCGATGTCTGCCACCACGACCGCCCGGACCGGCTTCGGCTCCGGATCCCCCTCCTTGGCCGGCTGCTGCTTCCGCTCGACGAGGGCCGCGAGCGTCATCGTCTCGTCGCCGGGCTTCTCGAACACCCGCAGCATCCGGGCATCGCCCCCCTGCAGGGCCTGCTCGACGCGATCCACCTCGATCGTGCCCGACTGCCGCCCGGTACGGGCGAGCGGCACCCACGTCACCTCAGCGCCCCCCGACTTCTCCAGGCTGCCCGGAAACGGGAAGAGCACCTCCTGCAGGCCGCGGGCGATCGGCTGATCCCCGCTGAAGCCGGCCCCCTTCTCGCCCCCCTCGGCGCCCAGCGTGGCGTCGATGAACACGAACTCATCCTCGAGCGGCAGCTTCGGATGCGGGTTGTAATCCTGCCAGACCACGAACGGCGCGGACCCCATCGCCCCCATCGCCGGCCGGCCGGCCCCCGACGAGAGCTTCACGCCGAGCGCATCCCAGAGCGCGGCAAGGTCCCCCTTCGGCTGCCCCTGGGGTCCGCCGAACATCGCCATGGGCCCCATCGGGCTTCGCCGCGGCTGCGCCGTGCCGGGCACCCCCTGCATCATCACCGGCAGCGGATCCTCGAAGATGGCCACCGGCTGGCCTGCCTTCACGGCGTTCACGAAGTTGACCATCTGCTCGGGCCCGAGCGACGAGGGCTGCACGGCCAGGAGCACGTCGAACGTTTCGGTGATCGGAGCCGAGGCGTCGACCTGCACGACGTCGTACTGTTTCTCGAGTTCCTCGACGAGCGGCTGCCGGGGCCGCTGCTGGCCGCTCATCATGTCGAAGCCGCCGTAGAGATCGGCGTCGGTCGTGAGAATGCCGAGCCGCTTGCGGGTCTGCTGGGCAGCCGTGCAGATCGAACGCACGAGTTCGTATTCCACCGGCGTGCCCCGGTCGAAGAACGGCACCACCACCTTCTCCAGCCCACAGGTGAAGGCACAGCCGAGGTAGATCTCCTGATCGTTGCGGTAGGTGCCTCGCACCCGAGACACCACCCGCTGCGGCTCGATGCCGAACTGCTGGCGGGCGAGCGCGGCCTCCTCGGTTTTCGGCTCCGTCGGAATCACCTCGACGGTCACCTTCCCCCGGCCGAGCCGCTCCACCTGCCGCAGCGTGTTGAGCAGGTTGATCCGGGTTTGGGCGTAGTCCTCGGGAACGCTCGGGCTGACGTAGGCCTTGATGTCGATCGGACGGCTCGTCTCCAGCGTTCGCAGGAGCCGCCGCGTGTCGGGCGAGAGCGAGCTGATCTGCTCCTGCGAGAGGTCGGCCCGCACGTCGACCGACCGCACGATCAGCACCGCACCGACCGCGGCGGCCAGCAGCCCGAACGTGCGGGCGAGGTAATGCAGGCCCATCGGGCTCGAGTCGCGCCGTCCCGTCCAGTGCCGCCGGCCGATCAGGATCATCGCCAGGTAGAGGCAGACCGCCACGATGCCCAGGAAGTAGGCGACCGACGAGAGACTGACGACGCCACGGCCGAAGTCGCCGAAGTTCTCCGCGAGGCTCCACGATTTCACCCGTGAGGCGACGGCCGGGCCCATCACCGACCCGGCCTGCTCCGCGGCGGCAAGCGGCGCGTTGAAGAGCAGGCCGAGAATGAAGCCGACCGTGAGGTTGCTGGTGAGAAAGCTGGCCACCATGCCCATGGCAAGCATCGCCAGGCCCACGAACCAGTAGCCGAGGTAGTTGGTGAGGAACAGCCCGGCGTCGGGCGTGCCCCAGCTCAGGAGGATGATCAGGTTGCAGATGCAGGAGAAGACCAGGGCCACGGTGTAGATGCCGACCGCGGCAAGATACTTGCCGAAGACCACCTCCCAGTCGCTCGCTGGAATCGTGAGCAGGAGCTCGTCGGTGCCCTGCCGCCGCTCGTCGGCCCAGACGCTCATCGTGATTGCGGGCACGAACACGAGCAGGATCCAGGGGAGGTAGCGGTTGAGCTGGTCGAGGTTGGCGAGATTGGAGTTGAAGAACTCCGGCGGCCAGAAGGCGGCCAGCGACCCGAGCAGCACGAACACGCAGATGAAGACGTACCCGGTCGGGTTGGAGAAGTAGGCGGTGAAATTCCGCTTGAAGACGGCGTCGAGAACGTGCCACTTCATGATGTCGGTCCCTCGTGCGAAACAGGTGTCGGTGGGGTCGGCCAGCGGAGGCCGCGGCGGCGGCGAACGCCACGCCGCGTCAGGCGGAGCGGGTCAGTTCGTGGAACCGCTCGTCGAGGCTGCGGCCGTCGCGACGCAACTCGGCCGGCGTGCCGTCGAAGCGGATCCTGCCTTCCGCGATGAGGATCACGCGATCGGCGAGCGCCTCGACCTCCTGCAGGATGTGGGTGGAGAGGAGGATCGTCTTGCTCTCGCCGAGGCGCCGGATCGTCTCGCGGACCTCGCGGATCTGGTTCGGATCGAGGCCGCTGGTCGGCTCGTCGAGAATCAGCACGTCGGGCTCGTGGAGAAGCACCTGGGCCATGCCGACCCGCTGCCGGTAGCCCTTGGAGAGCTTGCCGATCGCCTTGCCGATCACGCTGCCGAGTTCGCACTGCCTCACAACCGCGTCGATCCGCTCCTTCTTTCTCTCCGGCGAAAGCCCGCGGGCATCGGCGAAGAACTCGAGCAGGCTGCGGGGGGTCATGTCGGGATAGAGCGGACCGTTCTCCGGAAGGTAGCCGAGCCGCTCGGCGCCGGCGAGGCGGTCGGTCGCCATGTCGTGGCCGGCGATCCGCGCCGTGCCGGACGTGGGGGCGAGGTAGCCCGTGAGAATCTTCATCGTGGTGCTCTTCCCGGCACCGTTGGGGCCGAGGAACGCGACGATCTCCCCGCGGGGCACCCGGAAGGAGACGTCTTCGATCGCGATGAAATCGCCGTAGTACTTGGAGAGGGCGTCGGCCTCGATCATGGCCTCGCCGGAGGATGCTGTGCGTGCAGTCATGGGCGTCCGGTGCGGGAATCCGTAAGAAGACTTCCTATTGTTTCCGACACCGCCGGAAGCGGCAAGTTGGGCCCTGGCGCCTCCGGCCCCCGTCGCGCCGGATCCGGGGGCGGCGGGCGTCTCCTCGCGGGGATATTTCGCTCCCCCTCGCTCGCCGCTGCAGGCGTCCAACGGGC
>JBJTDZ010000042.1:0-7592 GCA_046092585.1 Pirellulales bacterium
GAAGACGAGTGGATCCCACCAGCCGGGATGGTTGGTATAGAAGATGACCGGTTCCCCGGCGATGTCGGGGTGGTCCGGCAAGCCCACCGGGCCCTGCAAGATCCGCACGGCATGAAAGTGCCGCCGTAGGTATCCGGTGACGTAGCGCATGAACCACCCGAACCGCTGGCGCGAAAACGGCGGCAGTTCGTGCTCGTGCGGGGTGGCCGGCATGGAGTGGTCACACGGCGCAGGCGGCCGGCCGGGCATCGCACGGCTCGACGAGCTTGTCCTGATCGACGCAGTCGGCCGCGATCCAGCCCGACATCAGCACCATTGGCATGCCGGGGCCGGGATGCGCCGAGCCGCCGGCGAGGTAGAGCCCCTCGACGTCTGGCGACCGGTTCGCCGGCTTGAAGGCGCCCAGGTACTTCCCGTGGCTCGCGAGGCCGTAGATCGCCCCGTCGAGCACGTGGTAGCGGTCGTTGATGTCCTGCGGGGTGAGGGCCCGCTCCACCACGATGTGCTTCTCGAGGTCCTTCATGCCCGCCGTCTGCTCGAGCTTGCGGATGATCGCGTTGCGGTAGGCCGGCAGCATGGCCTTCCAGTCGTGGTGCGGCCGCAGATAGGGCGTGTGCACGAGCACGTAGAGGGCCTCGCCTCCCGGGATCGCCACCTCGGGCTCGGTGACGGCCGGAGCGCACACGTAGCAGGTGGGATCGGGGGCCGGCTCGCCGCGATGGTAGATCGCCTCGAACTCCTCGTGCGGATCGTGCGAGAAGACGAAGTTGTGGTGAATCAGCTGCTCGTATCGCTTGTCGAGGCCGAGGTAGAGCACCACGCCCGAGCAGGCCGGTTCGTACTTCCGGCGGCCGAGGAACCGCCGCTGCGGCGGGCCGTCGACGAGCTCGCGGTGGGTGCGGACGCTGTCGGAGTTGCTCACCACCACGGCGGCGGGGATCGTCTCGCCGGCGGCGGTCTCGACGCCGCGGACGCGGCCCCCCTCCACGATGATCCGCCGCACGGGCGTCTTCGTGCGGATGTCGACACCGAGATCGACGGCGAGGCTCGCGAGGGCCCGCGGCACGGCGCCCGTGCCGCCCCGCGGATACCAGACGCCGTCGTTCGACTGCATGTGGGCGATGCCGCAGAGCACGGCCGGCGACTGCTCCGGGCAGCTGCCGACATACTGCGTGTAGTGGTCGAGCATCTGCGCCGCGCGGGCATCGGGCACGTAGCTCCGCACCGTGCCGGCCACGCTGTGCCCCGGCCGCATCCCGATCAGCTCCTTGAGGAAGCCCACCGAGAAGCTCTTCCGCACGTTGATCATGTCGCTCATGCCGCCGACGCTGCGCCAGAAGAAGAACTCGTCGGACAGCCGGTGGAGCCGCTGCGAGAGGGCCATGAACCGGCCGTAGCCGTCGCCCGAGCCCGACCCCGGCGAAAACTCGTCGAGCGTGGCCCGCATCGCCGCCACGTCGGACACGAGATCGAGCGTGGTGCCGTCGTCGAAGAAGCTCCGCCACTGCGGATCGAGCGGCACCAGGTCGAGGTACTGCTCCATGTCGCGGCCCGCCTCCGCGTAGATCCGCTTCAGCACCCGGGGGATCGTGAGGATCGTCGGCCCCATGTCGAAGCGAAAGCCACCCTCGGAGAGCACGGCGGCCTTGCCGCCGACCCAGGGGTTCTTGTCGCAGAGCGTCACCGCGTAGCCACGCGCCGCGAGCGTGCAGGCGGCGGCGAGGCCGCCGAGCCCCGCACCGACCACCACCACCCGCTCGTCACCTGCTGCCTGCCTGATCATCGCCGTCGCTCCCATGCCTCGCGCCGCTCAGACCGCGGTCGCCTGCTCCTTGATGCTCCGCTCCGTCGCCTTCCCCCGCCGTGGACGCACCGCCGAGCCATCGAGCCCGAGGTCACCGAGGAGCAGGTCCGACGTGATCCGTGCCGAGGAGTAGATCACGGGCAGGCCGCTGCCGGGATGGGTGCCGCCGCCGACGAGGTACATGCCCTCCACGTCCTCGAACCGGTTGTGCGGCCGCATGTGCAGCATCTGCCCGAGATCGTGGGCGAGGTTGAACGTGGCGCCGCGGTAGATCTCGTAGTCGTCCTGCCAGTCGTCGGGGGTGATCATCTTCTCGTAGCGGATCCTCCCGCGAATGCCCGTGATGCCGATCCTTTCGAGTTGGTCGAGGGCCGCCTCGCGGTACCGCGGCGCCTCCCGCCGCCAATCGACGTTGGGATGGCGATGGGTGGTGGGGATCAGCAGGTAGAGGGTGCTCATGCCGAGGGGTGCGAGCGTGGGATCGGTCACGCAGGCATTCTGCACGTACATCGACGGATCCCGCGAAAGCACGTGCCGATGCTCGATGTCGGCGAGGTTCTCCCGGTAGTTTTCCGAGAGATAGATGTTGTGATGGGCCACGTCGTCGTAGCGGCCCTCGATCCCGAGATAGAGCATGAAGGTCGAGCAGGAGAATCGCCGCGAGGCGATCTTCTTGTCGTTCCAGCGGCGGCGGATCGCGTCGGGCACCAGGCGGGTCATCGTGCGGGCGAAGTCAGCGTTCACCACCGTGGCCTCGGCGGCGTACTCCGCCCGCGGCGTCTTCACGGCGGTGATCCGCCGGCCGTCGAAGCGGAGGGCCTCGACGGCCTCGCCATAGTGAATCTCCACGCCCATCTCCGCCGCGATCCGGGCCATCGCCTCGGAGACGGCGCCGCAGCCGCCGATGGGATGGAAGACGCCGTGCTCGTATTCGAGGAAGGAGAGAATCGAGAACAGGCTCGGACACTTGAAGGGCGACATGCCCAGGTACTTCGACTGGAACGTGAACGCCAGCCGGATCCGCTCGTCACTGAAGAACGTTCCCAGTTCGGAGTCGAGGCTCCGCCAGGGCTTGAGCATCGGCACCAACTTGATGAGGTCGGGGCTCGCCAGGTCGAGCCAGCTTTCGAAGGGCTGCTCGAGAAAGGGCGCGAACCGCTCGAACTTGGCCCGCGTGCTCTCCATGAACCGCGTGAAGGAGCCGCGGTCGGCCGGCGACAGCCGCGACACCTCGGCCTCCATCCGGGCCACGTCGGGCGTGCAGGAGAGTTCGCCGCCGGACCCGAAGATCAGGCGGTACTGCGGGTCGAGCCGGACCATCTCGACCTCACGGCGGAGGTCGCGGCCACAGGTCTGGAAAATCTCCTCGAGCACCCGCGGGTAGAGGAAGAACGTGGGGCCGAGGTCGAACCGGAAGCCCTCGGGCGTGGTGATCGTGCTGGTGCGTCCGCCCGGCACCGGCAACCGCTCGAGCACCCGTACGCGAACCCCGGCCCGGGCGAGCAGCATGGCGGTGGCGAGCCCGCCCGGCCCGGCACCGATGATATTGACCGTCCGCGACATCCTGGTCCTTCCAGCACGCCGCGCCGGGAACGCACGTTCCTCCCGCGTCAGCGACCGTACTATAGGGATCGCCGGGAGGTGGTCAAGAAAACGCCGAAACGCGCGGAACCGTCGGGCGACGGTTCAGTAGGGAATGTAGTAGGCCGAGGTGACCGGCCGCAGGCCACCGAAGAGGCCGCGACGATAAAGCGGCACCGCCACCGCCGCCGGCGCGTAGTAGGTGGTCACGGGCACGGCGACCGCCGGAGCTGCGACGACGGGCGCGGCAGCGACCGGCGAATACACGGTGGTCGGCGCGTAGTACGACGTGACAGGCAGCGGCGCGGCCACCGCCGGCGCGTAGCCGGCCGTGTAGGTCGGGGCATAGGCCGACGTCACCGCGACGGCGGCGGTCGGAGCGACGACGGGCGGGGAGAACGCGGTCACCGCGGCGTAGTTGCCGGCAGGCGTGTAGTTGGCGACGTACGCGGGGGCGGCGACAACGGGGGCCGCCACCACCGGGCGATAGCCGCCGTAGTACACGACCTGGGCCTCCGCCGCATGGGAGGCGAGGACGGCGACACACGGAACGACCAGGGCGCTCAGGCGCCGCGGGAGCGAGTGCATGGGAACCTTTCGGGACAGGGAACCGGCTGCGGCGGAGGCCACTCCGCCGCCCGACCACCGATTCCTACGTCTGACGTCGAGGATACGTTCACTCCTGTTGGCCTTGCAAATCACCGTCAAACTCTGACATTTTGCCGGTCAACCCGGGAAAGCGGCGGCTGCTGGGCGGCAAGGAAACCGCTCCCTGCCGGGCCGATCCCCAGCCCCGTGGAGACGACACCTTGGACATCGCCGCCCGGTCACCGGCACGCTCGGGGGCGGCAGGCAGCCCCGGGGGATTCCTGGCGCTGCTGGCCGTGCGCGGCCTGACGCTCGCCAACGACCACGCCCTGAAGTGGCTGGCGATCGGTCTCGGCAAACGGCTCGTCGACCAAGGCGAGGTTTCGCTCGTGCTCACCGTGGGGCTCGTCGGCCTGTCGCTCCCCTACGTGCTCTGCTCCTGGCTCGCGGGCTCGCTCGCCGACCGGCACTCGAAGGCCACCGTGATCCGCTGGTGCAAGGCGGCCGAGGTCGCGATCGCGTTGGCCGCGGCGGCCGTGGTGACCGCCGGCATCGCCACGACGACGACCTGGCTCGGCCTGCCGGCCGGGCTGTGGCTGCTGCTCGGCGCGGTGATGGCGATCGGCACGCAGGCCGCGATCATGACGCCCGCGGTGGTGGGCGCGATCCCGGAACTCGTGGCCCCGGCGAGACTCGCGGCAGCCAACGGCCTGTTCGCGCTGGTGTCGCTCGTGGCGGTGCTCGCGGGCACCGTCGCCGGAAACTGGGTGGCCGATGCCACGCCGCTGGCGATCGGCGCCACCGCCTTTGCCCGCGGGCTCCCCACCAGCGTGCTCCTCGGCGGCACCGCGATCGCGGGCCTGGTGGCGGCGATGTTTCTCCCGAGGCTTGCCTCGGCAGCGCCGCACGCACCTCCGGCCTGGAACGCCCTCTCCCGCACATGGAGCGACCTGCGGCTGCTCGTGCGTCAGCCCGAGCTCGGTGCCGCGGCAGCGGGAATCGTCTTCTTCTGGGCGATCGGCGCCGTCGCCCAGGCCAACGTCGATCAGTTCGCAACCGAGGCCGGGGCCATGTCGCAGTCGCAGGTGGTGCCCCTGCTCGTCGCGCTGGTCGCGGGGATCGGCCTCGGAAGCGTGGTCACCGGTCGATTCGCGGCCCGGCCGGCGGGCGCGGAGCCCCGCGTCGAACTCGGATTCGTGCCGCTCGGCGGCGTGCTCATGACGCTCGCCTTCGCGATGCTGGCGGTCACCGGGGAACGGTTCCTCGACACGACCGCGGGTGCGACGGCCTGGGCCGCGCTCCTCTGGCTGACGGTACTCGGCTTCGGGGCCGGCATGTTCGACGTGCCGCTCGAAACCTACCTCCAGGAGCGCAGCCCTCCCGATCGTCTCGGGGGCGTGCTGGCCGCCACGAACCTGCTCCTGTTCACGGGCATGTTCCTCGCATCACTCGCCTACGGCGGCCTGCGGGCGCCGCTCGGAGCGGGCGGCAGCCCCCTGCTCTCCGCGCGGGCGATCTTCGGGATTTTCGCCGTGCTCTCGCTGGCCGCCACGGCCGGGGCGGCGTGGTGCGCGCCCCGGGCCACGCTCCGCCTGTTCGTGGCGTCGATCGTCAACGCCGGCTGGCGGTTTCGCGTGCGGGGCGCCGAAAACCTCCCGGCCACGGGCCCGGTGGTGGTCGTGGGCAACCATCTCTCCTGGCTCGACGGCTTCCTCCTGCCGCTCGCGAGCCCACGGCCGATCCGGATGGTCGTCTACGGGCCCAACATCAGGGGCCGCTTCCTGCGGATGCTCGCCGACCAGTGGCGGTTCATCCTCTTCGACCCGCGGCCGAAGTCGATCGGCACGGCCCTCAAGGCCATCCAGTCGGGCCTCGCGGACGGCGATGAAATCGGCATCTTCTGCGAGGGGGGCATCTCGCGGACGGGCCAACTCCTGGGCTTCAAACGCGGCCTCGAATGGCTGCTCGAGAAGGTGGAGTCGCCGATCGTGCCCGCCTCGATCGACGGCCTGTGGGGCAGCGTCCTCTCGTTCTCGGAGGGCTGCTACTTCACCAAGCGGCCCCGACTCCTGCGCCGACCCGTGACGATCACCTTCGGGCCCCCGCTGCCCGCCGGCACCCATCCCGACCAGGCGCGGCTCGCGTTGCAGGAGACGACCGCCGTCGCGGTGGCCCGACGGCTCTCCCCGCACGCCGCCACGGCCGAGGCCTTCGATGGCTGCTGCCTTGTGCGCCGCGACGACCGCCTCCTCGCCTCGCTGGCTCCGGGCGATCCGCTGCACGACTCGCTCGGGATGCATGCCGGCCGCCTGCTCGGCATCCGGGCGACCGTGCAGGACGCGGCCACGCCCGCGAGCGACCTGCTCGACGCCCTCGCCCGCGCACGGATCACGATCTGGCTGGCCACCGTCGCACAGGTGCGGGCGGCGGCAGACGTGGCGCCACGCGACCTCGCGGCCCATCTCGCCGTGATCGTAATGCCGATCGGCCGGCTTGCCGACCTCGCGCAGGCCCGTGAGGCGGCCGAGCGGTTTTGCGACGCCCATACCATCGAACCGGTGGTGGCCTACGCCCCGGCCGAGGTGGGCGGACTCGTGGCGATGAACACGCCGCGGTCACGGATCACGTGGGATCACGAGACGATCAACCGTCCCGACACGGTTGGCCGCGTCGTCAACGGCGTCGTCGTCTGGCCCGAGGCAGCCACACGGGCTCGTCTTGGCCTGCCACCACTGCCGGGAATCGCCGCCGTGGCCGACGCTTCGTCCTTCGTCGTCTCCGCCACCGGCCGCGATCGCGACTCGGGCGACCAGCCCCTGGCCAGGCGGCTTGTCGACGTCTTCGACGTCGACAAGGAGGGATTTCTCGTGGCCCGGGGCTCGGCACCGTCGACGCCTGTCTGACCACGCGTCACGGCAGGTTTTTTGTTCAATCTTGGTGTTCGCGGCCGCGTGGGGTATCGTTTGGTCGACGCACCCCTAGCTCAATTGGATAGAGCATCGGTCTACGGAACCGAAGGTTGCTGGTTCGAGCCCAGCGGGGTGTAGTGCCCGATGACCGGCCCGCCCGGACGGCGGCCCACCACGAGCCGGCGGTATTCGCCATGGATGGCAACGGCATCGAGCGAGTGGTCGGCTTCGACCCCGGACTCAACACCACCGGCTACGGCGTCGTCGAGTGCCATGGCGGCACCGTGCGGCTCGTCGAGGCGGGGGTGGTGCGGTCGAAGGGCGAGTCGCTCGAGGCCCGCCTCCATACCATCCACGCGGGCGTCCGCGAGGTGCTCGAGCACTTTCGTCCGGCCGCCATGGCGATCGAGCAGGTGTTCGCCCACGCGAAGTTCCCCAAGGCGGCCCTGCTGCTCGCCCATGCCCGCGGCGTGATCTGCCTGGCGGGGGCGCAGGCGGGCCTGGCCGTCCAGCATTATCTTCCCAATCGCGTGAAGAGCACGCTCGCGGGCAGCGGCCATGCCGGCACGGAGCAGATCCAGGCGGCGGTGCAGCCCGAGCTCGGCCTCGCCAAACGGCCCGAGCCCGCCGACGCCGCCGACGCCCTCGCGGTGGCGCTGGCCGACTGGCACCTGCGGCTGCGGCCCCTGCTCTGCGGCACGGGCGTGGCC
>JBJTDZ010000043.1:0-38696 GCA_046092585.1 Pirellulales bacterium
GCCAGCGCGCAACTCGCCTCAGCCTGTGTGGGCTACCTGGCTTCTGGTGCGCAAATCCCGTGCCGAACAGGATTGCCGGCGTGGCCCTGTGGCCGGGAAAATCGGGCTTTCGGCCGGGGTCTGCCGCCGCCTATCCTCCCCGGCCCCGCATGCTGCGGGATCCCGCGGGCACGAAGGATGGCGTTGATGCGATCGATCGCCGTGGCCAACCAGAAGGGCGGAGTCGGCAAGACGACGACGTCGGTCAACCTGGCCGTCGCCCTGTCGCGGGCCGGCCGGCGCGTGTGTCTCGTCGACCTCGACCCGCAGGCCCATGCCACGCTCCACGTGGGACTCACACCGGGCGAGACCGGGGGCACCGCCTTCGACGTGCTCACGGCGGGGCAGCCGATCGCCGCCGCCTGCGTGCCGGTGAGCGACTGCCTGACGGTGGTGCCGGCCCACATCGATCTCTCCGCCGTGGAACTCGCCCTCGCCGGCACGGCGGGCCGGGAGTCGATCCTGCGCCAGCGGCTGGCGGCCGACCCGCGGTTTTGCCCCGGCGAGCCCGGGGCCGATGGCAGCGCCTTCGACTTCGTGATCGTCGACTGCCCGCCGTCGCTCGGCCTGCTGTCGCTCAACGCCATGTCGGCCGTCGACGAGGTGCTGCTGCCGCTCCAGCCCCACTTCCTCGCGCTCCACGGCTTCAGCAAACTGCTCGAGACGATCGAACTCGTGGCCGAGCATGTCAACCGGCGGCTGCGGCTCCTGGGCGTGGTGCTCTGCATGTACGAGGCATCGACCCGGCTGGCGGGCGAGATTGGCCGCGACGTCGAGTCGTTCCTCGCCGCCGGCTCGGAGGCCCATCCGTCGTGGCGGGGCGGGCGGCTCTTCAACACGCGGATTCGCCGCAACATCCGCCTCGCCGAGGCACCGAGCTTCGGGCAGTCGATCTTCGACTACGCGCCCGATTCCAACGGCGCGGAGGATTACGCCGCCCTCGCCGCCGAGGTGGACCGGGTGGCCGTCGCGGGGCACGACAGCCTGCGGCAGGTGGCCTGACCCCGGGGATCAGCCCACGAAAGCCGGACGAATCGCTATGCTCCACTCCCGGCGTCACTTCGGCAGATCGGGAACCAGCAGGCAGATGGCGACCCTCCGCGGCATCCTCACCGAATGCGTCGCCGACCGCCGCGCTGCGGGTGCCCGCCTCGTGGCGGTGGGGCTGATGCTGACGGGATGGGCATCGACGGCCGTCGCGGCCGAGCGGCCGTCGGGGTTCCGTCCGCTGGCGCCGGGCGTGCTCACGGTGATCCCGGCCGACCGCACAACCGACGACGCCCTCCTGCGGGCCGACATCCTCGAGATCACCAAGGGGCAGGCCGATCTCGCGTGGGCGCCGAAGACGGCGGCGGCCAATACCACGTTCGTGGAGCGGGCGCGGAGCCGTGAATACCCGCGCGACATCTGGTGCCTCGAGTTCGCCTTCAAGCCACCCCGGCTGCTCGACGTCGACGTGCCGGCCACTGCCGAGCAGATGCAGCGGAAGCGGATCTGGTATCTCGTCTACCGCGTGAAGAACGTCGGCGGGCGTCGCGTGCTCGCCGCTGAGGGCGAAGATGGCAAGGATGCCGACGCCCGAAAGGTGGAGACGTTCGAGGCGCCGGTGCGGTTCCTGCCGCACTTCGTGCTCGAAAGCCTCGAGCCAGTCGAGGATGGCGAGGGGCTCGCCTCCTACCGCTCGTATCTCGATCGCCTCGTGCCCTCGGCCATGGACGCGATCCGTCGTCGTGAGGATCCGCGGCGCACGTTTTTCGACAGCGCCGAGATCTCGGCCTCCGACATCGCCCCCGGCGAGGAGCGGTGGGGCGTGGCGATCTGGGAGAACGTCGATCCGCGGGTCGACTTCTTCTCGATCTACATCCGCGGCCTCACCAACGCGATCCGTTGGCGGCAGAAGCCGGGGTCGGTGATCAAGGCCGGCGATCCGCCGGGGAGCGACATCGAGGAGACGCTCGAGAGCCTGCGGCTCGACTTCTGGCGGCCCGGTGACGACCGCGAGGGTGGCGACCGCCAGATGGGCATCGGTTTCGCCGGAATGTTCGAACGGATGGCGCTCGGCGGTCGCCTGCTCGCCGCGACCGGCTGGCCACGACGCGCCGAAGCGCGGCCGCTCGAGGGGCTCGACGCCCTCGGCCTCGGTTGGGCCGACCTGCTCGAGCCCGATGCCGGCGACGGCGGCGCGAGCCTCGCGCCCCTCGAGGCGGTGCTGCGGACGGCCGCCAGCCTTCGCGACCGGGGTGATCCGATCGAGTCGCTGCGGCTGCTTTTCGGCGACCTCGGCGTCAAGGCGATCGACGACCTCGTGGCTGCCGCCGCCGGGCCCGTCGAGGAAGCCCGCGACCGCACCCGCCGCGCGGCGCTCGAGACCGCGGGCCTCACGCCCGACGCGGTTGCGCAAAAGCCGCTCGAGTCGCTGGCCACGATCATGCGGGTGCTCGAGTCGAACCCTGACGCAGCCGCCCGCCAGGCCGCTGCCGCGCAGGTGTTCGGTCCGGCAGCCCGGCGGGTCTCGTGGCTCGCCGACGCCGTGGTCAAGGCCCGCACGCTGGCCACCTTGCGGGTGATCGACGCCGACGTGGCCGAGATCGGGGGCACCGATGCGCTGGCGGCGTTCGACGCGCTGCGGCCCGCGATCGACGGGCTCGGCGAGGCCGAACGCAAGCGGATCGTCGACACGATGAGCACGAAGACGAAGGGGGCTGCCGAACGCCGCAAGCGGCTCGATGCGCTGCCGGTCGAAGCCCGCACCGCCGCCGTCAACGCCCAACTCCTGGCCGGGCTCTTCGGCCCGCGTGGTCCCGCCCTCTACGCGGCCGCCGTGGCGGTCAACCAGGGCATTGACCATGCCTGGGTTTTCCGATACGAAACCGAAGTCGGCGGCCTCTGAGCGGGCGTTTGCCGGCTTCTGCCCGGCGCCCCTGCAGGGGGCGGCCGGCCACGGTACACTGTCTGACGTACACGACGAGACTCCCGGTGAGTTCGGCGGTCGAGGAAGCGAGAGCACGATGGCACATAAAAAGGGTCAGGGTTCCAGCCGCAACGGTCGCGATTCCAACGCGCAGCGGCGGGGCGTGAAGAAGTTCGGCGGCGAGGCCGTTCGCGCGGGCAACATCCTCGTGCGCCAAGTGGGCACGAAGTTCGAGCCAGGCAAGAACGTCGGCATGGGCTCCGACTACACGCTCTTCGCCCTGGCCGACGGCGTGGTCGCGTTCGATCGCGAAGGCCGTCGCGTCAACGTGGTGGCCGGGGCCTGACGCGCCGGCTTTCCCCCCGCCGGTGATTTGCTGAAGGTGCCGGTGTGTTCGTCGACCGTGTGCAGATCGAGGTGGCGGCCGGCAACGGCGGCCGGGGCATCTGCAGTTTCCGCCGCGAGAAGTACGTGCCGCTCGGCGGGCCCGACGGTGGCGACGGCGGTGATGGCGGCAGCGTGATCATCAGGGCCGAGCCGGGCGTCGACTCGCTCGCGGCCCTGGCCCACCGCAAACAGTGGCGGGCGGCCCACGGGGAATCGGGCGGACCGGCCAACTGCCAGGGCCGCAACGCCGGGGATCTCGTGCTGCTCGTACCCCCGGGCACGATCGTGATCGACGAGTCGACCGATCTCGTGCTCAAGGATCTCGCCACGCCCGGCGACTGGATCGTGGCCGCGAAGGGGGGCGCCGGCGGCTGGGGCAACATGCACTTCAAGTCGTCGACGAACCGGGCGCCCCGGGAAACCACGCCGGGCGTGAAGGGCGAGGTACGCCGCCTGCTGCTCGAGCTCAAGGTGATCGCCGACGTGGGTCTCGTCGGCAAGCCGAATGCGGGCAAGAGCACGCTGCTCTCGCGGCTCTCGCGGGCCCGTCCCGAGATCGCCGACTACGCCTTCACGACGAAGACCCCGATCCTCGGGATCGTCGATGTCTCCCGCGACCGCAGTTTCGTGCTCGCCGACCTGCCGGGGCTCATCGAGGGAGCCCATGCGGGCGTCGGCCTCGGCCACGAGTTTCTCCGGCACGTCGAGCGGGCGGGCATCATCGTGCACGTGGTCGAGCCGCTGCCCATGGACGGCAGCGATCCGGCCGCCAACTACCGCGCGATCCGCGAGGAACTCTCGCTCTACGACGCCTCGCTCGGCGAACGGCCGGAGATCGTGGTGATGAGCAAGGGCGAGTTGCCGGGGGCCGACGCCATTCGCGAGCAGTTCGCCCGCGAGATCGGCCGCACGGTGATCGGCGTGAGCGCCGTCACGGGGCAGGGGCTCGACGCATTGCTGAGGGCCGTGACGGCCGAGCTCGATCGGCCAGGGAAGCAGGCATGACGGCCGCCGGCGACACGATCGTGGTGGCCGACGTGGGCAACACCCGGATCAAGCTCGCCGTGGTGGCCTCCGCTGCGGCCGCTCCGCTGCCGGCGGTGTCCGGCCGCCACGACCTGCTGAGCCGCGAGTTTCGCTCGGCCAACCTGCGGCACTGGCTCGATCGCTTCGCGCCGGGGCCCGCGCTGGTCCTCGTGGCGAGCGTCCACGACACGGCCGCGGCGCGGCTCGAGGCAGCCATCGCCGAGGTGGCCGCCACCGGACACCGGCCCCTGCGGCAGCGGCGGGTGACCCGCGAGCATCTGCCCGTGACGGTCGACGTCGACGAGCCGGGCCGCGTGGGCATCGACCGCGTGGCAGCCGCGGCGGCTGCGGCCGCAGCCAAGTCCGCGGGGCGCGCCGCGGTCGTGGTCGACTGCGGTACGGCGACGACCGTCGACCTCGTTGCCGCCGACGGCCGGTTTCTGGGGGGCGCGATCCTGCCGGGGCCCGAACTGATCGCCCGGGCGTTGGCCGAGGGCACGAGCCGCCTGCCGGCAGTCGCCGACCTCGACAGCGGCGCACTGCCGGCGATGCCAGGCCGCAACACCCAGCAGGCGATCGCCGCCGGCATCGGCTTCGGCATGCGCGGCGCGGTGGCGCGGCTGGTGGCCGAGGCGGCGGCGGCCCTGGGCGGCGAGCCGCAGCTGTTTCTCACCGGAGGCTCCCGCGGCATCGTCCGCGACGCACTCCCCGCGGCCGTCGAAATCCCCGACCTCGTGCTGCACGGAATCGCCTTGGCGGCCGGAAGGCTACAATCCCGTTCATGACAGCAGCCCGCACGAATGACCGGATCGATCGCGCCCGCGACATCGCCCTCGTCGCCGCGCGGGTGGCGGAGGAGACCCGCGGCACCGACGTGCGCGTGCTCGACCTGCGGGAGCTCACGCCCGTCTTCGACTACTTCGTGATCGCCACCGGCTCGAGCCGCCGTCAGCTCCACGCGATGGCCGACGAGATCGAGACGGTGCTGAAGAAGGAGCACCACGACAGGAAACGCGGCGGCGAAGGCTACGAGGAGGGCCGCTGGATCGTGCTCGACTACGGCGACGTGATGGTGCACCTCTTCGACGCCGAGGCCCGTGACTACTGGGATATCGAGCAGCTCTGGAGCGACGCGAAGCGGGTGCCGGTTCCCTCCGCCGGGGCGGCCACGTGATGAGCCAGGCGGCGGAGCATGCCGGCCGGGTGAATCTCCGGTCGGCCCTGCGGGAGGCCTTTCGCCACGCCCTCGAGCGGCTCGCGGCCGACGGCGTGGCGGCCATCGGCCCCGAGGAGATTCCAGGTCTGGTCGAGCAGGTGCGGGAGACGGCCGACGCGAAGTTCGGCGACTACTCGGGCACCATGGCGATGGCGCTGGCCAAGCGGGCCGGCCGAAAGCCCCGCGACGTGGCCATCGAGATCGCCAGGCGGCTGGAGACGGCCCCGGTCTATGCGGATCTCTTCGAGCCGCCGGGCGATCCTGTGGGGCCGGGCTTCATCAACGTGCGTCTCAAGGACGCGGCGATCGCATCTCTCGTGGCCCGGGCCGTGGCCGACGAGCGACTTGGCGTGGCCACCGTCGCGAAGCCGCTCACGGTGGTGGTCGACTTCAGTTCGCCCAACGTCGCCAAGCCCATGCACGTGGGCCATATCCGCTCGACGGTGATCGGCGACGCGCTGGCCCGCATCCTGCGGTTCCGCGGCCATCACGTGATCACCGACAACCACCTCGGCGACTGGGGCACCCAGTTCGGGATGATTCTCTGGGGCTGGAAGCACTGCCGCGACGACGCGGCCTTCGCCGCCGATCCCACCGCCGAACTCGGCCGTCTCTACCGTCTCGTGCGGAAGGTGGCCGACGCCAAGCCCGAGGAACTTGCCGCCGATCCGGCAGCCGCGGCACTCGCGGCGCAGCATCCCGACGCGGCCCGCGAGGTGCTGGCCGAGACCGCGAAGCTGCACGAGGGCGATCCCGGGAACCGGGCCCTCTGGGAGCGGTTCATGCCCGTGTGCCGGGCCGAGATCGACCGCCTCTATGGCCGGCTGCACGTGGCCTTCGACCACACGCTCGGCGAGAGCTTCTTTCAGCCCTTCCTGGCGGCGACGGTGGCCGACCTCGTGGCAAAGGGCCTGGCGCGGGAAAGCCGGGGGGCGATCGGCGTCTTCCTGCGTGGCGACGAGGCGCCGCCGCTGCTCGTGCGCAAGGCCGACGGGGCGTTTCTCTACGCGACCACCGACCTGGCCACGATCCGCTGGCGGCTCGAGCACTGGCATCCCGACCGGATCCTGTACGTGGTCGACCATCGGCAGAGCGAGCACTTCGAGCAGGTGTTCGAGACGGCCCGCCGCTGGGGCCTGCCCGGGATCGCGGGCGTCGACCTCGTGCACGTGGGCTTCGGCACGGTGCTGGGCGACGACGGCCGGCCCTTCAAGACGCGGGCCGGCGACACCGTGGGGCTCGAGGCCCTTCTCGACGAGGGCGTGGCACGGGCGTATGGCGTGGTGACCACGGCCGATGCCGAGCGGGGCACCGGGATGCCGGAGGCCGAGCGGCGGCGGATCGCCGAGGCGGTGGGGATCGGCGCGATCAAGTACGCCGATCTCGCGCAGAACCGCACCACCGACTACGTCTTCAGCTTCGACAAGATGCTCGAACTCAAGGGCAACACCGCGGCCTACATGCAGTATGCGGTGGCCCGTGTCGAGGGCATCTTCGCGAAGGGGGGCATCGATCGCGAGGCCGTGCGGCACGCCGCGGGGCTGCTCGTGTTCTCCGATCCGCGGGAGCGAACGCTCGCCATGAAGCTCCTGCGGCTCGGCGAGGCGCTCGAAGACGTGGAGGTCGACTGCCGGCCGAACGTGCTCACCGCCTACCTCTTCGATGTCGCGGGGGCATACTCCACGTTTTACGACGCGCTCTCCGTGCTCAAGGCCGAGGGCACGGAGCGGGCCACGAGGCTCGCGCTGTGCGACCTCACGGGGCGGGTGCTTCGTCGGGGCCTCGAGTTGCTCGGCATCCGGGTGCCGGAGCGGATGTAACCGCTCCACACGTGAGCCTCGCGCGTGTGCGCGCCCGCACAAGCCGTCGGCCGTGAGGCCTCGGGCCGCCGTTGGCGGGGTGGAGCGATTTGCCCCACGATTCGGACGCGGATGGGGCGATTTGCCCCAGCCCGCCTCAGCCGCGTGGAGCGATTCGCACGCCGCGTCGGAGTGTGGCTGCTCGGGGAAGGTTGCCCGATGCGCCGCTGTCACGGGAGGGAACCGTGGCAAATCGCCGCCGTTCATGGATTCGGGGCCGGCGACGCCCGCGTTTCTGCCGTTGGCGGCACGGCTTTTGCATTGCATGACTTTGCCCGGTCTCGGGCCGCGCCCGCGTGGCATGGCCTTTGCCGGGTTCCCGCCTTCCTTCCTGCCCGCCTGAACGGTTCGAGAGATGTCCTTCCGCACGACGCGTTCGTCGCTGGATTCGGTGCTGCCCGCCGTCCTCGGGGTGGTGCTCATGGCCGGCCCGGCCGCCGCCCAGACGATCTCCACCTGGACCGGCGGCGGCCCCGACAGCAACTGGGGCACGGCCGGCAACTGGTCAAGCGGCGTGCCGTCCAGCGGTGGAAGCACGGTGCTTCTCTTCTCGGGATCCACGCGGACGTCCACCACCAACAATCTCGGCGGCTGGAACCTGAGCATCGGCCGTCTCGAGTTTGGCGCCGGCGCCGCCTCGTTCACGCTCGGGGGCAATGCCTTCGGCTTCGATCCCTACCTCGGCTCGCAGGCGCAGCAGATTTTCCAGAACAGCGCGAGCACGCAGACGATCAGCGTCAGTGAATTTTCCTTCCGCAACGGCGCCGACAGCCAGATCAATCTCAACGCCGGTGATCTCGTGATCACGACGCCGAACATGTACATCGACATGACCAGCAGCGCGGTCCGCTCGCTCTACGTGACCGGAACCGACTCGACTCGGCGCACCGTCACCTTCGCAGGCAACGTCAACAAGGCGAGCAGCGGCAACGACCCCGACATGTACATCCAGGCCAACAAGCGGGCCCTCGTCACCGGCGCGCTGACGTTCGGCACCGGTAACGACGGCTCGGTGTTCATCGACGACGGCGTGCTCCAGTTCAGTGGCACGGGCTCGATGTCGGGCGGCGCGCCGGTGATCGGCAATACGTCCGGCTCGGCCAACGCCGCGGTGTGGCTCGACACTGCCGGCTCGACGTTCGCCCGACAGATCGAAATTCGCGGCGGCTCGAGCGGCCAGCGGATGGTGGGGGGCGTCAACACGTCGGGCACGGTCACATATTCGGGCAACTTCGTGGCGACCAACTCGCCGGGCGACTACGACCTCAAGGCCGCCAGCGGCGGCACCGCGAACTTCACAGGAACCCGCAACTTCACCTCGACGCTTCACGTGAACCGCGCCGACGGCGGCACGACCTACGGCGGTACGGTGATCCTCTCGGGCACGACGAACTCCACCGGGGCAACCGGCGTCTACGGCGGCACGCTCCAGTTCAGCGATTTCAACCAACTCGGCAGCGGTTATTTCGCCTTCGAGAATGCTGCGGGCGATTCCGGAACCCTGCGGTACACCGGCGGCAGCACGAGCGTCACCAGGCAACTCTTTGCGAACAAGGCCGGCCAGACCCGCGCCGCTATCGACGTCAGCCAGGCGGGCACGACGCTCAGGTGGAACCAGAACGGCGGGGAGTACAGTCGCAACCTCACGAAGGTCGGGGCCGGCACGCTCGCCTTCGCCGTCCCGATCACCGGAGCGGGCGGCACCGTGGCCGTCGAGGCGGGCATGCTCATCCTGACGGGCTCGAACAGCTACTCCGGCGGCACGGTCGTGTCGGGCGGCACGCTCGAGGTGTCGGCGGCCGGCTCGCAGGGGGGCAGCCCCGCGGCGCTCGGCACCGGCACGGTGTCGATCGCGGCGGGGGGGCAGGTGAAGTACTGGCTGAGCACGTCCGGCTCGAACACGGTCGCGAACCCCTTCTCGCTCTCCGGCGGCACGCTCCATACGACCGATGGCAGCAACACGTACTCGGGCCGCGTGACGCTTGCCTCGGGCTCGAGCACGATCTCCGCCCAGTATCAAGACACGATCACGCTCTCGGGCGGCCTCGCCGGCAGCGGCAACGTGCTCTTCACGCAGGCCGGTGGCACCGGTTCGTATGCCGCTCCGACCTACGTGCTTGCCGGCACGGGCGCGAACACCGGCACCGTCCGTGTGAGCGGTTCGTCGGGTGGCGGCGCCACGAGGCTGCAACTGGCCAACGTCAACGCTCTCCAGACCGCCACGCTCGACATGGCCGCCGGCGACGCGGGCACGGTCGAGTTCACGGTCGCCGGCACCAACACCTACGCTCTCGGCGGCCTGCAGGGCAGTCGCACTCTGGCCTTCGGCGGCAACTCGCTCTCCGTCGGCGGCAACGGCCAGAGCACGACCTACTCCGGCGCGTTGACCGGCTCCGGCGGCCTCATGAAGGTCGGTGGTGGTCGGCTCGCCCTTACCGGGTCGAACACGTTTTCGGGCACGACGAATGTCTACGACGGCGAACTCGCGCTCAACGGCTCGATCGCCGGCAGCCTGAACGTGGCATTGGTCGCGAGCCTGAGCGGCACGGGCACGGTGGGCGGCAACGCCACCATCATCGGCACCCACTCGCCGGGCAACTCACCGGGATCGCAGACCTTCAACGGCAACCTCACGTACGAGGCCGGTGCGGTCGTGAACTGGGAGCTGATCGCCAACACCACGGGCTCGGCCGGCGTGAACTACGACCAGATCGTGGTTCCCGCCGGCAACCTCTCGTTCTCCGGCTCCACGTCGCTCTCCCTCTCGTTCAACGGCCTGGGCAGCACGGTCGACTGGTCGGATCCCTTCTGGGACGTCAATCGCGCGTGGATGGTGTACGACCTGTCGGCCGGCACGACGAGCAACCTCTCGAACCTCGTGGTCGGAGGTTCGCTCCTCGACGCCCAGGGCGATGCCCTGTCGCCGACCGAGCGGGGCTACTTCACGACCTCGCTCGCCGGGCAGGACGTGATGCTCAACTTCGTCGCCGTGCCCGAGCCCGCCGCCTGGGCCATGACGCTGGTGGGATTCGCCGGCGCCGGCTGGATGCTGCGTCGGCGCCGGCGGCCGAGCCGGGCTGAGTGCCTATGATGTCGGGGAAGAATCGTCCCCGGCGGAGACCGAACTGAGCGCGGTTCGGCGGTATGCGGCATCCTCTCGTCCTTGTGCCCACCCAGTTGGAACGGGGCATCATCGAGCCGCTGATGGCGGCTGGACCGGCCTCGTCCATCAGGGTCGAACTCTGCGGGTTCGGTCCCGTGGTGGCGGCCGCTCGCACCGCGGCTCTGCTTGCGGAACATCGACCCTCTCGCGTAGTGCTCGTGGGCATCGCCGGCCGGTTCGACGAGCGGCTCGCGATTGGCCGCGCCTACGCGTTCGCGCGGGTGGCCTGTCATGGCATCGGCGCGGGCACGGGCGATGCACACATGCCGGCCGAGGCGATGGGCTGGCCGCAGTGGCCGGGCGACGGGCTCGATCCGGCGACCCGTCTTGGCGACGAGCTCCCGTGCACAAGCAGCGGGCTTCCCGCCGCCGTGCGGGCCGGCCTCCTGCTCTCTGCCTGCGCGGCATCGGCAGGCAGCGATGACGTGCGAGCGCGGCTGCGGCTCCACCCCGACGCGGCGGCGGAGGACATGGAAGGCTTCGCCGTCGCCGCGGGCTGCCGGCTCGCCGGGGTGCCGCTCGACATCGTTCGTGGCCTGTCCAACACGGCCGGCGACCGCGACACGTCGGCCTGGCAGGTCGAGGACGCCTGCCGCGCGGCCGCCGCCCTGGTCGCGATGCTCCTCGGAGGCCGGTCGTGACGCAGCCGATCCGGCTGGGCATCTCCACCTGCCCCAACGACACGTTCGCGTTTCATGGGCTGCTCACCCGGGCGGTGGACTGGCGGGGGCTCGACTTCGAGGTCGAGCTGCTCGACGTGGAAACGCTCAACGAGCGGCTGCTCGCGGGAGACTTCGACGTCTGCAAGGCGAGCTTCCACGCCGCCCTGCTGGCCGCCGCCAACGTGGTCGTGCTGCCGAGCGGCTCGGCCCTGGGCTTCGGTGTCGGTCCGCTCCTGCTCGCGGCGGAGCCGGGCGGGCGGCCGACGAATGCGGGCCAGCTCACGCTCTGCCCCGGCAGGCACACGACGGCGGCGCTCCTCTTCGATCTGTTTCATCCGCACAGCTCCCGCGTCGAGCACGTGGTGTTTTCCGAGATCATGCCGCGGCTGGAGGCGCGGACGGCCGATTTCGGGGTCTGCATCCACGAGGGGCGGTTCACGTGGCAGCCGCGGGGGCTGCAGCTCGTCGAGGATCTGGGCACGCGGTGGGAAACGGAGACCGGCTGCCCGCTGCCGCTCGGCGGCATCGTGGCCAGCCGCAGGCTGCCCATCGCGACGCTCGCCACGGTGCAGCGGGTGATCCACGACTCGCTCCTGCTCGCGCTAAAGGATCGGGCCGCTGCGCTGCCGACGATGCGGGCGCACGCCCAGGAGTTCGACGACCGTGTGCTCACGCAGCACGTCGATCTCTACGTGAACGACTGGACGGTCGATCTTGGCCCGACGGGCGTGCGGGCCCTCGACGAACTTTCGGCCCGGGCGGCGTCGCTCGGCCTGGCGGGAGGAAGGCTCGAGGTGTTCGCAGGGTGGACAACACGGGCGGGGGCATGAATGATCTCGGCTTCTCCCGCCGAGCCCCGAGACGTCCATGGCACGCCACCTCGAAACCATCCGCAACATCGGGATCGTCGCCCACATCGACGCCGGCAAGACCACGCTCACCGAGCGGATGCTGTTCTTCACGAAGACGAGCCACCGACTCGGCGAGGTCGACCGCGGCACAACGATCACCGACTTCGATCCGGAGGAGCAGGAGCGGGGGATCACGATCTACTCCGCGGCCGTGTCGTTCCAGTGGCGCGACGTGACGGTGAACCTGATCGACACCCCCGGTCACGTCGATTTCACGGCCGAGGTGGAGCGGAGCCTGCGGGTGCTCGACGGGGCGGTGGTGGTGTTTTCCGCCCGCGAGGGCGTGGAGGCCCAGAGCGAAACGGTCTGGAGGCAGGCCGACAAGTACGGCGTGCCCCGGCTGGCGCTCGTCAACAAGCTCGATCGCGAGGGGGCCGACTTCTTCGGCACCGTCGGCCAGATCGAGAAGCGGCTCGGTGCGAAACCGCTCATTCTCCACCTGCCGCAGGGCCTCGGCCCGCCGCACGTGAACGATCCCTTCCGTGGGATCGTCGATCTCGTGGAAATGAAGCTGCTCACCTTTCCGCCGAAAGACGAGGCCCTCGCCGGCGGCGAGGCGCTCACGCGGGTGACGGTGGCGCCGATCCCCGAGGAACTCGCCGACGAGGCGGCCCTCTACCGCGAGCAGCTCGTGTCGACGCTCTTCGACGTCTCCGACGAGATCGCCGAACTGGCGATGCAGGAGGCGCCGATACCGCCCGAACTCATGCGGAAGGCGATCCGGCAGGCCACGATCCAGCGGCGGGTGGTGCCGATCCTCGCCGGGTCGGCGCTCGACTGCATCGGCGTCCAGCCGGTGCTCGACGCGGTGGCGTGGTACCTGCCGAGCCCGGCCGACGTGCCGCCGGTGGAGGGGATCGATCCGGCCGCCAAGACGCCCACAGCGATCACGCGGGCGGCCGACCCAAAGGCCCCGTTCTGCGGTCTCGTCTTCAAGATCATCGCCGAGAAACATGGCGACCTCTATTTCGTGCGGGTCTATTCGGGCACGCTCAAGGCAGGGAGCCGGGCCTGGAACCCGCTCAAGCAGAAGAAGGAAAACATCGCCCAACTCTGGCACGTGCAGGCCGACCGCCGCGAGCAGATCGACGAGGCCTTCGCCGGCGACATCGTGGGCGTGATCGGGCCGCGGGCGAGCGTCACGGGCGATACGCTCTGCGACTCGGCCGCACCGATCGTGCTGGAGACGATCCAGTTTCCCGAGACCGTGATCTCGATGGCGATCGAGCCGGAGACGAGCCTGGAGAGGAAAAAGCTCGCCGAGACGCTCGAGATGATGAAGCGTCAGGATCCGACATTCCGGGCGATCGAGAGCGAGGAGACCGGTCAGACGCTGATCTCCGGCATGGGCGAACTCCACCTGGAGGTGATTCGCCACCGGCTGGAGCGGGATTTCAACCTCAAGTGCCGCGTGCACAAGCCGCGGGTGAGCTACAAGGAGACGCTCGGCAGGGCCGTGCAGGTGAGCGGCGAGGCCAACCGGCAGGTGGCCGGGCAGACGCTCGTGGCCACGGTCACGATTGCCGCCGAGCCCACCGCGGATCAGTCGCCCGTGACGGTGGAGCAGGGCTGGTTTCCCGAGAGCGAGGCCCTGGCGGCGATCGCGGCCACGATGACGCAGTCGGTGCGTGAGAGCGCTGAACGGGGTGGGCTCAAGGGCTGCCCGCTGTGGGGCGTGCGGATCGTGGTGCTCGAGAGCCCGATCCCGGAGCCGCCTCCCTCCGACGTGGCGATTCGGATCGCGGCCGCCGACGCGATCGAAAGCATGCTCAATGCCGCCGGCACCGTGCTCCTCGAGCCCGTGATGCGGGTGGAGGTGAGCGTGCCGGAGGAGCATCTCGGCGACGTGATCAACGATCTCCAGCAGCGGCGGGCGATCATCACGGCCACGGAGATCCGCGGGCCCGCCACGGTGCTTACCGCCGAGGCCCCACTGGCGAGCATGTTCGGGTACTCGGCGGCGGTGCGGAGCGTGAGCCAGGGGCGGGCAAGTTTCACGATGGCCCCGCTGAAGTACGGGCCGGCCCCGGCGGAGACGGCCGACGCCTTCGTGTGAGGGGCCGCATGACGGTTGTGACCGCCACGACCGGCACCACCGGCCGGCCACCGCATCCGGCAGCCTCGACGTGACGATTCCCGGGAGCGGGTCGGCATGCGCCGTCTCCTTCCACCGGGATTCGAGCGGGGTCGAGATGTCGCTGAGGTCCTGCGGACGCGTGTTCGAGCGGACGGTGCTGCGTCCGTTCTTTCGCCTGTTTCGCAGGCGCGTGCAGGTGTCCTGCGCGGGCCAGGGGCAGATTGCCGAACTTTCGGCCCGCGTCGAGCGGCTCGAGAGCCTGCTTCGCGAGCAGGTCGGGCTGCAGTACCTCCGCATCTTCGAAGGCCGGGCCGATCACGATCAGGCCGGTGCCGCCGCGGTCGACCGGCCCATCCGCTGCCGCGACTCCGCATGAGTGCTTCCGTGCCGCACGGTGCCGGCCTCACGTTCCTCGTCGACCTGCGGGTGGCCCAGTACAACGGCGACCGGGGAATCCCCGCCTATTCGCAGAGCCTCGTCCGGCAGATCTGTCTGGACCATCCGGAAAACCGCTACCTCTTTCTCTGGGATGACCGGCTGCCAAGGCCGGCGTTCGCGAAGGAGTTCGAGCGGTACGGCACCTGGGAGGTCGAGTCCACGCTGGCACGGGGCGGTCGGGGGCGGATCGACGTCCTGTTCACCGCCTGCTTCTTCATTCCGCTGCACGGCGAAGGCGAGGCATATCTCTACCCGCCTTGGCTCCGTCGCCATCAGCCGCACCGGCTCGGCATCGTCTACGACCTGATCCCCTACCTGTTTCCGGACCGCTATCTCGTCAGCACGGAAGCCCGCGAGGCCTATCTTGCCGGGATTCGCGTGATGCGCGACTCCGACCGGCTCTTCGCCATCAGCCACGCGACCCGCCTCGACACCATCCGCCTCGCCGGTTTCGATCCCGGGCGGATTCGCTGCGTGTACGGTGACATCGACCACCGCAAGCGGGCCCTGATGCGGAGCCCCGTGGCCGCCGATCGGGCCGTGCCCGCCCGCTTCGGCCTCGAGCGTCCCTACGCCGTCTACATCGGCGGCGAAGACTGGCGAAAGAACATCGAGGGCATGGTGCGGGCGTTCGCCCACTTCCACGCCCGTCATCCCGACCGGCAACTGGCGGTGCTCTGCAAGCTCCCGCCGCAACGGATCGAGCACTACCAGCAGCTGGCGGAGTCGCTCGGCATCAGGCCTGGAGCCCTGGTCTTCACCGGGTACGTCTCGGACGAGGATCTCGTCGCGATCACGGCGCAGGCGGAGCAGATGGCCTACCCGTCGCTCTACGAGGGCCTCGGGCTCCCGGTGCTGGAGGCCTATGGGTGCGGGATCCCCGTGGTCGGCTCCGACTCCTCGTCGATCAGGGAACTCGTGATCCCAGAACTCACCTGCGAGCCGACGGATCCGCGATCGATCGCCGTGGCGATGTCGCGGCTCGTGGAGGAGCCGCGACTGCGGGAGGCGTCGCTCGCCCCCGGGCGGCAGTTGCTCGAGATGCTCGGCTGGCGGCCGGCGGCCCAGGCCGTGATGGAGGAACTCACCGCTCGTCCGGCGGCGCGACCCGGCGGTGCGGTGGCGGTGGTCGGCGTCCTGCCGCCGGCCGGCGGGGCGATCACCGCCGAGGCGTTCGCCCGCCTACAGTCGCCGCGGTGGCGCACCGATTTCTTCGACGCCGGTTCCGGACCGACGGTTGCAGAGATGGCGTCGCTGCGGTCCGGCAACCGCATCCTGCCGGTCGAGGTGCTCGGGCCCGCGCTCACCACGGGCGACCACGAAGCCGTGGTGTTTCTGCTGGGAGCCTCCCCCCAGCATGGCAAAGTGGTGCAGGCCGTGATGCAGACCCGCCTCGGCTGTCGCCAGCGGCGGCTTGCCGTCCTCGAGGACGGCGACCTCACGCGGGTGCTGGGCTCCCTGGCCCGGCTCGACGGGGTCGTGGTAGACGCCGATCTCGCCGGAACGCTGGACGAACTCCTCACCCATGCGTGTGTGGGGGGCGCGGTGTCGGGCGTCTAAAAGCCGGCGGCGAGGGGGGCGCGGGCCACGAAGGGCCGCTTACGGCCCTGTTTTTCCAGTGTGTTGACATCCCCTGCGCGCAAACTTAGAGTTCGCGTCTCGCCGCAGTTCTGCCCGACGGCCCCGGACCCCCGGAGGCGGCATCGGGCAGGCTTGAACAGGGCCTCTCGCGAGGCTTCTTTTCGGCCGGGACGGGATATCCGCCGAGGATATTCGCAAGTCCGGCTGCGTCCGGAACGATGGAAGAGGGCCGGGATCGCTGCATGATCCCCCCCGCCGTCGGTAACAGTGTGGGAGTGCTGCCGTGGCCGGTCCGACGCAGGAAATCATTCGCATCCGCATGGAAGCCTACGACCACGCCGTGCTCGACCAGAGCGCGGCCGAGATCGTCGACACGGCCAAGCGGACGAACTCCGAGGTGCACGGCCCGATACCGCTCCCGACGCGGATCGAGCGGTACACGGTGCTCTCCAGCCCGCACATCGACAAGAAGGCCCGGCAGCAGTACGAGATCCGCACGCACAAGCGCGTGATCGACATCGTTCAGGCCACGGCCAAGACGATCGAGGCGCTCAACAAGTTGAGCCTGCCTGCCGGCGTCGACATCAAGATCAAGGCTTCATCCAGGTAAGGTTCTGCCACCATTTGGGGTGGCGGTTTCGCACGAGGTTCATCACAGGAGCGCACGACAGGGCATGCTTGGAAGGCGTTGCGGGTAAGGTCGGAAACGCCAGTTTCCGGTGCTCCCGCAGCCAACGGCTTCGAGCGTGAACGCGAGGCATCGGCCCGCGGAGGCTGCTACGGCGGCCTTTTCGCAGGGTGGGTGTCGCGACGGCGATCAACATGGCTGCATCATCGACGACGACTTCCGACAAGCCCGGACGCAAGGGCCTTCTCGGCCGCAAGGTCGGGATGACGCAGATTTTCGACGCCGATGGCGCCGTGGTGCCCGTCACCGTGATCGAAGCCGGTCCCTGTCCGGTGATGGTGGTGCGTTCGCCCGGTCGCGACGGCTACGCCGCCGTGCAGATCGGATTCCTCGACAAGCCCCGTCGTCTTGCGAGTCGCAGCGTTCGCGGCCAGGTGGCGAAACTCGAGAGCCGTCGGGCCAAGCGGCGGTCCGAGGCGGGCGTGGCGGTGGTCGCAAAGGCCGACTGCGAGCCAAAAAGGTTCGTGCGAGAGCTTCGCGGTGTCTACGAGGGGGCCGAGGTGGGGCAGGTGCTCACCGTCGATGTCTTCGAGGGCGTGGAGTTCGTCGACGTCACCGGTACGACCAAGGGCCGTGGCACCGCCGGCGTCATGAAGCGGCACGGCTTCAAGGGCCAGCGGGCCAGTCACGGCGTCAAGAAGGTGCATCGCCACCAAGGTGGCACGAGCATGAACACCTCCCCGGCCCGCGTGTTCAAGGGCAAGCGGATGGCCGGCCGCTACGGCAACGAGCGGTCGACGATGCGGAACGTGAAGCTCGTTCGCATCGACAAGGAGCACAACCTGCTGCTCGTTCGCGGTGCGGTGCCCGGGCCCACCGGGGCCTATGTGACCGTCATGCAGACCAACAAGATCCGCAAGGTTGGCGGCCCATCGGCGCCGACCGGCAAGAAGAAGGCTGGTGGCAAGTGAACCTCGCCGTCTACGACATGTCGGGCAAGAAGGTCGGTTCCTACGAGATCGACCCCGCCGAGCTCGCGCCCCGCGTCAGCAAGCAGTTGCTGCATGACGCCGTCGTCATGTACCAGGCCAATCAGCGCCAGGGCACGCAGAAGACCAAGACTCGCGGCGAGGTCGCCGGCTCGACCCGCAAGCTCTATCGCCAGAAGGGTACGGGCAATGCCCGTGCCGGCGCCCGCCGAAGCGGCACGCGGCGCGGAGGCGGTCACATCTTCGCCAAGCGGCCTCGTGACTTCGGCTGGCGGATGCCGCGGAAGGCACTGCAGCAGGCTGCCCGCATGGCTCTTGCGTCGCGGATCGCCGACGACGAGGTCAAGCTGATCGACACGCTCTCGGTCGCCGCGCCGAAGACGTCGGTCGTGGCCGGCATGCTGGCCAAGCTCGGCCTCGGCGAGACCACGGTGCTGCTCGCCCCCGAGAAGCACGATGCCGCCGTGTGGAAGAGTGCCCGCAACATCGAGGGCGTGTCGGTGTCGCCGGTCGCCGAGCTCAATGCCTGGTCCATCCTCCGGCCGCGGTCGATCGTGATGACGAAGGCGGCGATCGACGCCTTCCGCGCTTCGGCCGTCGCCGCCGCGAAGGCGCCGTCCGGTGCCGGCGGAAAGGCCGCCAAGAAGCCTGCCGCCCGGTCCGCGAAGAAAAAGGAGGCGAAGTAGGCCATGGCTGTTCCCAGACCTCCCGCTCCGGCGCTGTCTCCCCGCCTGTCGCCCCACCAGGTGATCGTGCGTCCCCTCGTGACAGAGAAGGGCATGCACCGCGCCAATCGTCACAACGCCTACTCCTTTGAGGTCGTCGGTGAGGCCACCAAGGCCGACATTCGGCGCGCCGTCGAGGAGATGTTCAGCGTTCAGGTCGAGAAGGTCGCGGTGCAGAACCGCATCGGTAAGATGCGGCGCAGCCGCGTTCGCCGTACGACCGCCAAGGCTTGGAAGAAGGCGATCGTCACGCTCAAGCCCGAGTTCAAGATCAACCTGTTCTGATCAGCCGCACGCACTTCCTTCAGCAGCACACCAGCCATGGGCATCCGCACCTACAACCCGACGAGTCCCGGCCGCCGCGGCGCCAGTGTCTCCGACTTCGCAGAGCTGACCCCGGGCGCCGAGGCGCCGAAGGGCCTTCGGCTTCGCAAGAAGAAGAAGGGCGGTCGCAACAATCAGGGCAAGATCACCGCGCGGCATCGTGGCGGCGGCCACATGCAGCACTACCGCCTGATCGACTTCCGTCGCAATAAGGATGGCGTGCCCGGCACCGTGCATTCCATCCAGTACGATCCCAACCGCACCTGCCGCGTGGCGCTCGTTCATTATGCCGACGGCGAGAAGCGTTTCATCCTGGCTCCCGAGGGGCTGAAGGTTGGGGGCGCGCTCATGAGCGGCGAGTCGGCGCCACCCGAGGTGGGCAACTGCCTGCCGATGTCTGCGATCCCGCTGGGCATGCAGATCCACAACATTGAGTTGCAGCAGGGGCGCGGTGGCCGGCTCTGTCGGTCGGCCGGCTCGTCGGCCGTGCTCGTCGCCCGCGAGGCCCAGTGGGCCCAGATCACGCTTCCCTCGGGTGAGATTCGCCGTGTGCCGGCCGCATGCCGGGCCACGATTGGCGCGATCGGCAACTCCGAGCACATGAACGTTCGTCTGGGAAAGGCGGGTCGCTCGCGCTGGATGGGCATCCGGCCCCACGTGCGTGGCACCGCCATGAATCCGATCGATCACCCTCACGGTGGTGGCGAGGGCCGCACCAAGGGTGGGCGGCATCCGGTGAGCCCGACGGGCAAGAGTGCGAAGGGCGGCGGCACGCGGAAGCCGCGGAAGCCGTCGAGCACCGCGATTATTCGGCGGCGGAAGAGTCGTCGTTACGGCCAGTTGAAGCTGAGGTGATCCATGGGACGCAGTGCCAAAAAGGGGCCGTACGTCGACCCCCGTGTGTATGAGAAGGTGGAGTCGCAACTTGCCAGCGGCAAGCGCGACCCCATCAAGACGTGGTCGCGATCGTGCACGATTGTGCCGGAGTTCATCGGTCTGACGTTCATGGTGCACAACGGCAAGCAGCACATGAAGGTGTTCGTGACGGAAGACATGGTCGGGCACAAGCTCGGCGAGTTCTCTCCCACGCGGACGTTCCGCGGGCATGGCGGCAAGGTGAAGGAGGCGGCGCCGGCGGGCAAGTGACGCCAGCGACGAGGTGACCCATGGCCTACACAGCAACCCACAAATACGCCCGCATCAGTCCCCGCAAGGTGCGGGCGCTGGCCGATCTCGTTCGTGGCAAGTTTGCCGACGAGGCGCTCGACATCCTCCGCTTCCAGCCGCACCGCGGCGCACGGATGCTTGAGAAGGTCATCAAGAGTGCCCTGGGCAACGCTGAGCACCAGCAGGCGCCCGGCGTCGATGAGTTGGTGGTGGTCGATGCCCGCATCGACGGCGGTCCGATGTTCAAGCGGATCCGTCCGCGGGCCCGCGGCATGGCCTTCGGCATCAAGCGACGGATGTCGCACATCAAAGTGTCGCTCGACAACGTGGCGTCCGTGGCCGACCAGGCCGCGGGGGAGTGAGGGAGCAAGCATGGGTCAAAAAGTTCATCCCACCGGGTTTCGCACGGGCATCACCGAGCCCTGGAAGAGCCGTTGGTACGCTGCGAAGAAGGATTTCAAGGGCCTCCTCCTCGAGGACGTGAAGGTTCGGAAGTTCCTCAAGACCAAGTACCGCGCCGCGGCGATCCCTAAGGTGGAAATCGAGCGGACCCGTGACGAGGTGAAGGTGATCCTGCACTGCGCCCGGCCGGGCGTGATCATCGGCCGCAAGGGGCAGGAGGTCGATCGCCTGCAGGAGGAGCTCCAGGAGCTGCTCGGCCGGCGGGTGAACCTCAAGGTGGAGGAGGTCGGTCGGCCTGAGATCCAGGCGCAGCTCATCGCCGAGGACATTGCCGACCAGCTCACGAAGCGGGCTGCCTTTCGGCGGACGCTGAAGCGGGCTCTCGATACGACGATGGATGCCGGTGCGAGGGGTGTGAAGATCCAGCTCGCCGGCCGGCTCGGCGGGGCGGAGATGTCGCGGTGCGAGAAGGCGATCGCCGGTTCGATGCCGCTCTCCACGCTCCGGGCCAAGATTGATTACGGGTTCTGCGAGGCTCCCACGGCGCAGGGCAACATCGGGATTCAGGTGTGGGTCAACCAAGGCATGTACGAGGAGACTGGCGATGGCGCTGATGCCCAAGAGGGTCAAGCACCGAAAAAGCCAAAGAGGTCGTATAAGAGGTGACGCCTCCCGAGGGAATCGCGTCGTCTTCGGCGACTTCGGTCTTCAGGCCGAGCAGCCGGGATGGCTTCCCGCGGCGACGATCGAGGCCGGGCGTATCGCGGCGCAGCAGTACCTCCGCACGGAGGGGCGGCTGTACGTGCGCGTGTTTCCGCACAAGTCGATCACGTCGATTCCGCTCGAAACCCGAATGGGCAAGGGCAAGGGTGAGCCGGAGTATTGGGCCGCGGTCATCAAGCCCGGCATGGTCCTCTACGAGATCGGTGGCGTGACGGAAGACGCAGCGCGGATGTGCCTGGCCAGGCTGGCGCACAAGATGCCGCTCCGCGTGCGGTTCGTGAAGCGACGGGTGATGTAAGGAGCCGGACACAGATGGCCAAGGCAAAAGAACTGCGGGACATGGCCGATGAGCAGATCCGCTCCGTCTGGAAGGACGCAGCGGAGTCGCTCTTCCGCCTCCGTATCCAGTCGCAGACCGAAAAGCTGGCGGCGCCAACGGAGATGAAGAAGCTCCGGCGGACGATCGCCCGCTGCCAGACGATCCTCGTGCAGCGCGGCACGCTCAATCCCCCTGCTCCTGCCGGCGAGAGCCCGGCTGGTGGCGAGGCTGATGCGGCCCCTCGGCGCGACAAGCACGCGAAGAAGCACCGGGCGAGCGGCCGGGCGAAGCTGCGGGCGCCGGGCAAGGAGGGGGTGGCCCGACGTCGCACCTTCCAGAAGCGGTCGCAGAGTGCCGGCTGAATCGACCAGACACCTGATCACGGACACCCAGGAACGAGTCAATGCCGAAGCGAGTGGAAACGGGAACCGTCACGAGCGACGCCGCGAGCAAGACGCGGCGGGTGGAGATTCCACGCATCGTGCGGCATCCGAAGTACGGCCGGATCATGCACCGACGGACGATCTGTCACGTGCACGACGAGCGCGACGAGTCGCACGTGGGCGACCTCGTCGAGATCATCGAGTGCCCGCCGAGGAGCCGCCTGAAGCGGTGGGAGCTCGTTCGCATCGTCAAGAAGAGCACGGCAGTCGACATCGCCTCCCTTCGCAGCGGCGCTCGGGCCACCCAGCTCAAGGAGACGGCGGCCAAGGCCGAGGAGGCCGCGGTCACGGCACGGGCTGATGCGGAGGGCCGCTCCACATGATCCAGATGCAGACGCGACTCAACGTCGCCGACAACACGGGCGCCAAGGAAGTGATGTGCTTCAAGGTGCTGGGCGGTAGCCGCAAGCGCACCGCCGGCCTGGGCGACATCATCGTGTGCAGCGTGAAGAGCGTGATCCCCGGCAGCGACGTCAAGAAGAAGGCCGTCGTGAAGGCCGTGATCGTCCGGTGCAAGAAGCCGACGCGGCGTGAGGACGGTTCCTACGTGCGATTCGACTCCAATGCCTGCGTGATCATCGACAACGAGAAGAATCCGAAGGGCACCCGCATCTTCGGGGCTGTGGCCCGCGAGCTCCGCGACCGCAACTTCATGAAAATCGTCAGCCTGGCGAGCGAGGTGGTTTGATGTTGATCCGATCGGGCGACACCGTCGAAGTGCGGACGGGAAATGCAAAGGGCACGAGGGCCAAGGTGCTCTCGGTGCTGCCGGAAAAGAATGGCCGCCGTCGCATCGTGGTGGAAGGCGTGAATCGCGTCTACCGCCACATTCGCCGCAGCCAGAAGAACCCGCAGGGCGGGCGGCTCAGCAAGGAAATGCCGATCGATGCCTCCAACGTGCTCGTCGTCTGCACCGCCTGCGGCAAGGCGTCGCGGCTGGGCGCGAAGGTGTCGGCGGACGGCGGGAAGGTGCGGGTCTGTCGCCGCTGTGGCGCCGACCTGGGCACGCTCAGGCGGCCGAAGACCGCCAAGCCGGCGGGCGCGTGAGCCGCGGCACGACCAAGACCTCCAACGGATCGACAGAGGATCGTTCACGATGGCCAAGAAGACGAAGGCAGCCGGAACCACGACGCTCGAGCCTGCGGCGACCCCGCGGATGCTCGAGCACTACGTGAACACGGTGCGGCCGCAGCTCGCCAAGGCGCTCGGCACCGACAATCCGCACGCCATTCCCAAGCTCGACAAGATCGTGGTGAACATGGGCGTGGGCGTGGCGGTTTCGGAGAAGAAGTTTCTGGAGGAGGCGCTCGGCGCCCTGGCCCAGATCACCGGCCAGAAGCCGATCGCGACGCTTTCCAAGAAGGCTGTGGCGGGCTTCAAGCTCCGCGAGAACCTTGCCATCGGCTGCAAGGTCACGCTCCGCGGCCGGCGGATGTACGAGTTTCTCGACCGGCTCGTGTCGGTCGCGCTGCCGCGGGTTCGCGACTTCCGTGGCCTGTCGAGCACGGCCTTCGACGGCCACGGCAACTACAGCCTCGGCCTCTCGGAGCAGATGGTGTTTCCCGAGATCAACCCGGACAAGTTCACGCGGCCCCAGGGCATGAACATCACGTTCGTCACGTCGGCCAGTTCCGACGACGACGCGAGGCAGTTCCTGGTGGCGATGGGCTTGCCCCTCAAGAAGGAAGGGGACGCCGCGGCGTAGCGGCAGTCGACCGACAACCAGACCACCCACGCAGCAGTTCTGAACCAAACCATGGCAAGCAAATCGAAGATCGCGGCAGCGCAGCGGAAGCCCAAGTATTCCACGCGGGTGGTTCGTCGCTGCATGCTCTGCGGCCGGCCGCGGGCCGTGTACCGCAAGTTCGGCACCTGCCGCATCTGTTTCCGGAAGCTGGCCGATCAGGGGTGCATCCCCGGCGTGAAGAAGGCGAGCTGGTGATCGACACGAGACGCTTCGAACAAAACCCCGACGCTCGAGATTTCAGAAAAGGGCCCCGTTGACATGATGACCGACCCGATCGCCGACATGCTGACCCGCATCCGCAACGCGGTGCGTGTCGAACGCGCCACCGTCGAGGTGCCGAGTTCGAAGGTGAAGCGTGGCCTGGCGGAAGTGCTCAAGCGAGAAGGCTTCATCTGGGATTGGCGCGAGGTCGAGGCCGACCCGGCGCCGAGGCTGCAGTTGGAACTGAAGTATGGCCCCAACGGCGAGCGTTTGATCCGCCACATCAAGCGGGTCAGTTCTCCCGGGCGTCGGGTCTACAGCCGATCGGTGCGGCTGCGGCCCGTGCTCGGCGGCCTGGGCATCTCCATTCTCTCGACGTCGAGCGGCGTGGTAAGCGACCGCGAGGCCCGGCAGAAGAAACTTGGCGGCGAAGTCCTCTGTGAGCTCTGGTAGTCCGAAAGGTCAGGCAGGCGATGTCCCGCATCGGTAAGTCACCCGTGTCGATTCCCAAGGGCGTGAAGGCGTCGGTCTCGGGCCGCACGCTCACCGTCGAAGGTCCGCTCGGCAAGCTCGAGCACGCCATCCACCCGGCCGTGGCGGTCGCGGTCGATTCGGCCACAAACGCGCTCACCGTCACCCGCGATGGCGACGGCCGGCTCGCCCGCTCGGTGCACGGCCTCACCCGGGCCCTCGCGGCCAACATGGTCGAGGGTGTCTCGAAGGGCTTCGAGAAGAAACTCGAGATCGTGGGTGTGGGCTACCTCGCTGCGATCCAGAAGAACGTGCTGCAGTTGCGTGTCGGCTTTGCCAACGAACTCCAGGTCACGATCCCGCCGGGGCTGCAGGTTGCCTGCCCCGACCAGACGCACATCACGATCAAGGGCATCGACAAGCAGCTCGTCGGCCAGTTTGCCGCCGAGGTGAGGTCGCTGCGCAAGCCGGAGCCCTACAAGGGCAAGGGCATCCGGTATGAGAACGAGCAGGTCCGCCGCAAGGCCGGCAAGGCGGTCACCAAGTAAGGGCACGAGCAATGGATCATTCCCGCACCATCTTCAGGCAGCGTCAGCGGCGGCAGTACCGCGTGCGGCGCTCCATTCGGGGCACCGCCGAGCGTCCGCGGCTCAGCGTGTTCCGCTCCCACAAGCACATCGCCGCGCAGATCATCGACGACTCGACCGGCCGCACGCTGGCCGCGGCGAGTTCGCACGAGAAGTCGCTCCGTGGCGGCATCGGGTTCGGCGGCAACAAGCAGGCGGCCGAGGCGATCGGCCGGGCTGTCGCCGAGCGGGCCCGGGCTGCCGGCGTGTCGAAGGTCTGTTTCGACCGTGGCGCGTTCAAGTATCACGGGCGGGTGGCGTCACTCGCCGACGCTGCGAGGGCGGCGGGCTTGGAGTTCTGATTCACGGCGGCTCGACCGCTTCACACCCTCGTTCCAGATCCCTCTCTCGTTCCCGACCACCGATCAACGGAGACTGTTCCTCGTGTCCACAGGCAAAGAATCCCGCACCGGCGAGTTCGTGGAGAAGGTCGTCAAGGTGCGGCGGTGCGCGACCGTCGTGAAGGGTGGTCGGCGGTTCAGCTTCGCGGGACTGGTCGTGGTCGGCAACGGCCGCGGCAAGGTCGGCTGCGGCTATGCCAAGGCCAACGAGGTTCCGCCGGCCGTCGAGAAGGCGATCAAGGACGGCATGAAGAACCTGATCGAGGTGCCCGTCGATTCGGGCACGATCCCGCATCGCGTTGAGGGCCGCTACGAGACGGCCAAGGTCATTCTCCTGCCGGCCAGTCCGGGCACGGGCATCATCGCCGGCGCCGCCGTGCGGGCCGTGTGCGAGTCGGCCGGCATTCACGACGTGCTGACCAAGGCCCATGGCTCGACCAACCCTGTTAACCTCGTGAAGGCGGCCCTCGACGCCCTCAAGCAGCTCCGCACGAAGGCAGATGTCGAGCGGCTCCGCGGAGTCTCGCTCTCCTGACCCGAACTTTCCGCCGGGCGGTTCCCGCCGCCGCGGATCCCACCTCACGAACACTCATCCACGAAGAAGGCCATGAAGCTCAACGACGTCAACAAGGGCATTCACAAGAACACGAGGCGGCTCCGCGTGGGACGCGGCCCCGGCTCGGGCCGTGGCCGGACCGCCGGTCGCGGCAACAAGGGGCAGGGCCAGCTGGCAGGGTGGTCTTCGCCCGCGATCTTCGAGGGCGGCTGCATGCCGCTCATCCGGCGGATCCCCAAGCGAGGCTTCCACAACGCCTACGGCCTGATCGTGAAGGGGGTCAACGTGGGGCGGATTGCCGAGGCCTTCGAGGCCGGCGGCGAGGTGACCCCGCAGACGCTGCGGTCGGCCGGTCTTGCCAAGGGCATCTGGCAGCAGGTCAAGATCCTCGGGGAGGGTGAGGTCACCAAGGCCCTGAAGGTGTCGGCCCACCACTTCAGCGAGCAGGCCAAGGCCAAGATCCTCGCGGCGGGCGGAACCGTGACCGTGCTGCCCGGTCCGGCCCCGGTCGTGAAGGGTGCGAAGAAGACGGCATCGCGGAAAAAGCCGGCCGCCGGGTAGGGTATGGGCGCTGATCGCCCGAGTTCCCCCGAGGAGTCCCTGCCGTGCTCGAGAAAATCCGCGTCATCTTCACCATCCCGGAGCTGCGGCAGAAGATCCTGCTGACCCTCGGGCTGCTGGCGATCTACCGGGTGGGCTGGCAGGTGCCGCTGCCGATCATCGACGCCAACGTGATGAACCAGTTTGCGAAGGAGGCCGGTGGGATCGGCGACCTCCTGCGGACCGTGGCGGTCTTTTCCGCGAGCCAGTTGTCGCAGGCCACCATCTTCGGCCTCGGCATCATGCCCTACATCTCGGCCTCGATCATCTTCCAGCTGCTCGGCACCGTCTGGCCGCCGCTGGAGCGGCTGCAGAAGGAAGGGGAGGCGGGCCGCAAGAAGATCAACGAGTACACGCGGTATGCCACCGTTGTGATCTGCATCGTGCAGAGCTGGGCCTACGTCGCCTTCCTCGCCTCGCAGCGGGTGGGCGAGCAGTCGCTCATCTCCCCCGCCTTTCTCGTCGACGGCAGGCTGCCGTTCTCCTGGCAGTTCGTGGCGGTGATGACCATGACGGCGGGCACGATCTTCCTGATGTGGCTCGGCGAGCAGATCGACGAGTTCGGCATCGGCAACGGCATCAGCCTGCTGATCATGGCCGGTATCCTCGCCGGCATGCCCAGCGCCCTCGTGGAACTGGGCAGCGATACCACCTGGGAGCTCGGCGGCGGCGGCGGCAAGATGGGCGTGGAGACGATCCTCGTGCTCGCCGCGCTGTTCGTGGGCGTGGTGGCGGGCGTGGTGTTCATGACGCAGGGCCAGCGCCGGATCCCGACGCAGAGCGCCAAGCACGTTCGCGGTCGCCGAGTGTACGGCGGCACGCGGCAGTACCTGCCTCTGCGGGTGAACCAGTCGGGGGTGATGCCGATCATCTTCGCCAGTTCGCTGCTGCTCTTTCCGCAGCTCTTGTTCCAGTACCTCAGCAACGCGTTTCCGACGAGTGATGTGCTCCGGCAGTTTCACGAATCGTTCATGCGTGGCAACTCGTATTTCTACAACGTCTGCTACATCGCGCTGATCTACTTCTTCTGCTACTTCTGGACGGCGATCACCTTCAACCCGAAGGAGATGGCCGACAACCTCAAGAACTTCGGCGCCTTCATCCCGGGCTACCGTCCCGGCAAGCGGACGGCCGACTATCTCGAGCGGGTCATGGAGCGGATCACCTACGTCGGGGCCGGCTTCCTCTCGCTCGTGGCGGTGATTCCCACGATCGTGGGCGGTGCGCTCGGCATTCCCGCCCAGATCGCCAGCTTCTACGGCGGCACGGGCCTCCTGATCGCCGTGAGCGTGGCCTTCGACCTCGTGCAGAAGATCGACAGCCACCTCGTGATGCGGAACTACACCGGCCTCTTGGAGAAGAGCTGAGCGGACCGCGATCGGCCGGCGGTCGGGCCGGTCTGGTCGGGGCATGCCGGGCGAGTCAGTCGAGCGGCGAGTCCGACAGTTCCCCCCCATCTGCCATGCGGATCATCCTCATCGGTCCACCAGGGGCAGGCAAAGGCACGCAGTGTCAGCGGCTCGTGGAGTTGCTCCGTGTGCCGCACCTCTCCACCGGCGAGATGCTCCGGGCCGAGGTGAAGTCGCGGACGCCCGCGGGCGTCGCGGCGGAGACGTTCATGGAGCAGGGGCAGCTCGTGCCCGACTCGATCATCGTCGGCATGGTGAACCGCCGCCTCCAGGCCCCCGACTGCCGGACGGGCTGCCTGCTCGACGGTTTTCCACGCACGCTGCCCCAGGCCGAGATCCTCGACGAACTGCTCGAGCGGCGTGCGATGAGCGTGGATGGCGTGATCGAACTGGCCGTGCCCCGCGACGAACTGGTGCGGCGGATGCTGGCCCGGAAGCGTGAGGACGACGACCCGCAGATCTTCGCCAAGCGGATCACGAGCTTCGAGGTGCAGACCGCGCCGCTGCTTGATTATTACGGCCGGCAGGGCAAGCTCGCGTCGATCGACGGCCTCGGTACGGCCGACGAGATTTTCGATCGGGTGAAGGCCGCGGTGCGGCGGTTCGAGCGGGAATCACGCAGTCGCTGACGATCGGTGGCGCGATCGCGTCGCCGTGGGCGGGGGCTATACTGACCGTCCAGGGGCCGATCCGTCCCGTTCCCGATCCGAGGTGAGTCGTCGTGGTCAATCTGCGGTCGCAGCGTGAAATCGCCCTGATGCGTCGAGCGGGCCTCGTGGTCTGGGGCGCCCACCAGCTGGCCAGGTCAATGGTGCGGCCCGGCGTGACCACCGGCGAGATCGACGCCGCGGTCGAAACGTTTTTCCTCGAGCACGGTGCCGTGCCGCTCTTCAAGGGCGTGCCGGGCAAGGTGCCGTTTCCGGCCGCCTGCTGCATCTCGGTCAACGACGAGGTGGTGCATGGCATCCCGGGGCCGCGGCAGCTGCGGCCCGGCGACGTCGTCAGCATCGATACCGGCTGCAGTGTCGGCGGGTGGTGCGGCGATTCCGCGGTCACCCATCCGGTGGGCGAGGTCGCCCCCGACGTGCAACGGCTGCTCGACTGCACGTCGGGTGTGCTGGCCCTGGCGATCGAGCTCATGGCCAGCCGCAGCCGCTGGAGCGACGTGGCCGCGGAGATGGCCCGGTACGTGCGCGACCATGGCTTTTCGGTCGTCGAAAACTTCGTCGGCCACGGGATCGGCCGGCACATGCACGAGGATCCGCAGGTGCCCAACTTCTGCACGCCGGCTTTCCGAAAGAACCACGATTTCGAGCTGGAGCCGGGGCTGGTGATCGCGGTGGAGCCGATGGTGAACATGGGCTCGAAGAAGGTGAGGGCCATGCCCGATCACTGGACCCAGTCGACCGTGGACGGCCTCCCGAGTGCCCATTTCGAGCACACGGTCGCGATCGCCGAGGGCGGCCCACTGGTGCTCACGGCGCCACCCGCCGCCGGGGAGCAGTTCGACCCGGCGGGAACCGCCGCCTGACCGGGTGCTGCGGCGGGAAACCGGGGCGAAGGCCGCAATCCGGCCACCCCCTTGTGACCGACCCGAACGGATTTTATAGTTCTTGGCTCGGTCGGTTTCCCTCCGTCAGTCTCGGCCCGCCAGGGTCCTCGTCGCGAGTTCGTCCATGAAGGTCCGCGCCAGCGTCCGTCGCATGTGTGAAAAGTGCAAGATTGTCAGGCGCCGGGGCGTCGTGTTCGTGGTTTGCGCCGATCCCAGGCACAAGCAACGACAGGGCTGACGGTTGGCCTCACTCGCCGCCATCCTGCCGCCGTTTGCGGCTCGGCATGGTGGCGTTTCGCTGCAACCGTCCGCGAACGCACATCCACCGTCTGATTCGCATCCTTTTCATCATCCTCAGAGCCACTCCGGAATCCAGCCATGCCGCGTCTGATGGGCGTCGACATTCCGTCCGAGAAGAAGACGATCTTCTCGCTTCAGTATCTCTACGGCGTCGGGCCGCGTGTCGCCCGTGAGCTCTGCCACAAGGCCGGGGTCGATCCAATCGGTCGTGCCCGCGACCTGCATGAGGATGAGCTTGCCCGCCTCGCCGCGCTGCTCGACAAGGATTACACGGTCGAGGGGCAGCTGCGTCGGCAGGTGGCCCAGAACATCTCCCGGCTCAAGGACATCGGCAGTTACCGCGGCCTGCGGCATCGCCGCGGTCTTCCGGTGCGCGGGCAGCGAACCCGAACCAACGCCCGCACCCGCAAGGGGCCGAAGAAGACCGTCGCCGGCAAGAAGGGCGTGAAGGACCTCAAGTAGTTTCCTTGCCGGCCCGCCCACTCCCCGCATTGCACCGACTCCGAATCCCGAAACGAGACCCCCGAGCATGTCGAAGGTTGCCAAGACCAAGAAAAAGAGCGTGACGGCAGGCATCGCCTACATCGTCGCCAGCTTCAACAACACCACCGTCACGATCACCGACACCCGCGGCGACACGCTCTGCTGGGCCAGCGGCGGCACCTGCGGCTTCAAGGGCAGCCGCAAGGGCACGCCGTTCGCCGGCCAGTGCGCCGCGCAGCAAGCGGCCGAGAAGGCGGCGAAGTTCGGCGTCAAGGAGCTCGAGGTTCGCGTGAAGGGGCCGGGCAGTGGCCGTGAGAGCGCCATCACCGCCCTCCAGGCTGCCGGCATGAACGTCAAGAGCATCGAAGACATCACGCCGCTGCCGCACAACGGCTGCCGCCCGCCGAAGAAGCGGCGGGTTTGACGCCTCGGCCTCGGTTTCGAACACCCTTATTCCCCGTTTTTCACCAGCACGACCTCGGAAGTACACGACATCATGGGACGCATCACCGGCCCCGTCTGCCGCCTCTGCCGTCGCGACGGGCTGAAGCTCTTTCTCAAGGGCAGCCGCTGCGACACCCCCAAGTGCGCCATCGAGCGCCGGCCCACGCCCCCCGGCGTGGTCCAAAAGCGTCGCACCAAGCCGACCGACTACGGCCTGCGGCTTCGTGAGAAGCAAAAGCTCAAGCACTACTACGGGGTGCTCGAGCGGCAGTTTCGCACCTACTTCGCCCGGGCCGAGCGTGGCAAGGGCAACACCGGCGAGGTGCTGATGGCCCTGCTCGAGCGGCGGCTCGACAACGTCGTTCACCGGCTCGGCTTCGCGCCGTCGCGGGCGGCGGCGCGGCAAGTGGTGCTGCACGGTCACATCACCATCAACGGCCGCCGGGTCGACGTGCCGAGTTATCTGGTGAAGGCCGGCGACCTCGTGCGAGTCAAGAACCGGGCCAAGAGCCTGCAGCTCGTGCACGCGGCGCTGGGTGACTGCCGGCGGGACGTGCCTGATTTTCTCTCGCGGGGTGAGGGCGTCATTCCCGAGGGCCGTGTCGATCGTCTTCCCGGTGCGGAGGACGTGTCGATTCCGGTGCAGGCGAATCTGATCATCGAACTTTGTTCCAAGTGATTTTCCAAGGAGTTTCGCATGCATATCCGCTGGCGTGGTCTGGAGCTGCCGGGGGCGGTCACGGCCGATCCCAAGACGCTGTCGTCGACGTACGGCAAGTTCACCGCGGAGCCCTTTGAGCGCGGCTTTGGTACGACGGTGGGCAACAGCCTGCGTCGGGTGCTGCTGTCCAGTCTCGAGGGCAGTGCCGTCACGCAGATCAAGCTCGCCGGCGCATTGCACGAGTTCACCACCATCAAGGGCGTGCTCGAGGACGTCACCGACATCGTGCTCGCCGTGAAGAGTCTGGTGGTGAAGAATCACAGCGACTCGATCCGCGTGTTGCGGGTGGTGAAGAGCACGAAGGGCCCGATCACGGCCGCCGACATCCAGACCGACGAGGCCGTCGAGGTGGTCAACAAGGACCTCGTGCTGGCGACGCTCACCGACGATGTTCCTTTCGAGTTGGAGATGGTCGTGGAGAACGGCCGCGGCTACGTGCCGTCCAGCGAGCAGGGCCAGGCCTCCCAGGAAATCGGCATCGTCCCCGTCGACGCGGTGTTCAGCCCTGTCACGAGGGTGAAGTACGAGGTCGAGGAGACCCGCGTCGGCCAGAAGACGAACTATGACAAGCTCACGATGGAAATCTGGACCAACGGCACCGTGACGCCCGAGATGGCGTTGGTCGAGGCCGCCAAGATCCTGCGGAAGCACCTCAATCCGTTCGTGGGTTACACGGCGCCCGGGCCGGCCGTGCCGGTGCCGAGTGCCGCGAGCCTCTTCGCTGTCGAGGCGCCGCTGGAGAGCCGTCTGGGGATGCTGGTGGGCGACCTGCGGCTGTCGCTGCGGGCCAGCAACTGCCTCGAGGAGGCGGGCATCGCCACGCTGCGGGATCTCGTGTCGCGGAGCCGCGAAGACGTGCTCGAGATGCGCAACCTGGGCGACAACACGCTACAGGAAATCGAGGAGAAGCTCCGCGAGTTGGGGCTGCAGCTCGGGATGGACGGGCCCGCCGGGGCGGGCACCTGATCACGGCGCGGCGTCGCCGCCATCACACCGGAACCACAACGAGGAAAGAGTCATGCGTCACCGTCGCAAGGGTCGTGTCCTGGGCAGGAGCCCGTCGCATCAGCGGGCGCTGCTGCGGAATCTCGCATCGGCCCTCATGCTCACCGAGCGCGAGGCCGAGGCTGGCGAGCCGGGCGCGGCCAAGGTGCGGGGTCGGATCGTGACCACCCTGGCGAAGGCCAAGGAGGTGCGGCCGCTCGTGGAGCGGTGCGTGACGATCGCCAAGCACGGCCTGGTCGCCGCCCGCAAGGCTGCGGAGCATGGCACGACCGCGGAGCGGGATTCGGCCGCCTGGAAGCAGTGGCGGCAGGGCGAGCAGTGGCAGAAGTGGGCCAAGGCGATGGCGCCCGCGGTGAAGGCCCGCCGCCGGGTGGTGCAGTTGCTCGGCGACAAGCAGGCGGCCCGCATCGTGTTCGAGACGGTCGCCCCGCGGTTCTCCGACCGGCCAGGTGGCTACACGCGGATCCTCAAGCTCGCCACGCCGCGGCTGGGAGATGCCGGGCCTCGGGCGATCCTCGAGTTCGTAGGCGCCGAGGCATCGGCCCGCCCCCAGCGGCCGCGTGTCGAGTCGGCCAGGCCCGTTGCCGGCTGACACCCGCAGTCGGCCGGATGCGACGCGGGATGCCGGGCGTCGGGAATAGGCTGCCAAGGCCCTGGCGAATAGACTGCCGGATGGCGGCGGTGGCCCGGCGGCCCCGCGCGGAGCTTCCGGAAGGAGGGGGTCATGCGTTGGTGGCTGGTGTCGATCGCTGCGGTCATGGTGGTGCTGGCCGGGCCCGTATCGCGGGCCGGCGACGACGGTGGTGTTGCCGATCACTACGGCATCCCCCAGGTCAAGTACATCAACGAGCAGATCACGGCCGGCTGGGCCGATGCGGGGCTCAAGCCCTCGGCTGACGCAACCGACGGCGAGTGGTGCCGGCGGGTGCATCTCGATCTCATCGGCCGCATCCCGAACGTTGACGAGCTGCGAGCCTTCCTTGTCGACAAGTCGCCGACGAAGCGGCCCGATCTGGTGTCGCGACTGCTGGGCGACGACTACGTCGACGAATACGCCCGCCACTGGACCGACATCTGGACGACGGTGCTGATCGGCCGTGACGTGACCAATGCGCGGGTCAACCGCCCGGGCATGAGGCAGTATCTGCGCCGCTCGTTCTCGAAAAACATTCCCTACGACCGGTTCATGGAGGAGCTCGTCACGGCCACCGGCGTGAACGCCAACAAGAAGGAACTCGAGGGCTTCAACGGCGCCGCGAACTTCCTCAGCGGAAAGATGGAGGAGATGGGCGTCGAGAACGGCGTGCAGGCCACAGCCAAGACGGCCCAGATCTTCCTCGGGCTGCAGGTGCAGTGCACGCAGTGCCACAACCACCCGTTCAACAAGGGAAAGCAGAACCAGTTCTGGGAGCTGAACGCCTTCTTCCGGCAGACTCGTGCGCTGCGGCGGTTCGAAGGGGGCGGCGACGTGCAGTGGGTGGAACTTATCGACGAGGACTTCGCCGGCGAAGGGGGGAATCCCGAGGAGGCGGAGCTCTACTACGAGCTCCGCAATGGCCTGATGAAGGTGGCCTATCCCGTGTTCATCGACGGCACCGAGATCTCCAAGAGCGGCTACCTGCCGGCCACGATGGAGGACGGCACCGCCTACGGCGCTCACCGGCGAAAGGAGTTGGCGCAACTCATCAAGGCGAGCCCGTACTTCTCCAAGGCGATCGCCAACCGGATGTGGGGCCATTTCTTCGGCTACGGTTTCACGAAGCCGGTGGACGATCTGGGCGAGCACAACCCGCCGTCGCATCCGGAACTCCTCGACGGCCTCGCCGAACGGTTCCGTGAACAGAGCTTCGATCTCAAGCAGTTCGCCCGCTGGCTCGTGCTCTCCAAGCCCTACTCGCTCTCGAGTCGGGCCACCGCGGGCAACGTGCGCGACGACCCGTCCCTCGGTGAGAAGCCCAAGTTCACCCGCTTCTACCTCCGGCAGATGCATGCCGAGGAGCTCTACGAATCGCTGCTGACGGCTACGCAGGCCGATCAGGCGGCCAAGGGCGAGGAGGCGGCCAGGCGGAAGGACAACTGGCTTTCCCAGTTCGTGATCGCCTTCGGCACCGACGAGGGGGACGACGCCACGACGTTCAACGGGTCGATCCCGCAGGTGCTGATGATGTTCAACGGCGACCTCATCAAGAACGCCGTCTCGACGGGCAAGGGGGGCTTCCTCGACCGCGTGGCGACCAGTTCGATGCCCAATGCCGGCAAGATTGAAGCCCTGTACATGGCGGCTCTGGCCCGCAAACCCTCGGGGTCGGAGCTCGCGGTGGCCAACCGCTTGGTGGCCGCCCGCCAGGGGGACGTCGTGGGGGCGCTCCAGGACGTCTGGTGGGCCGTTCTCAACTCCAACGAGTTCATCATCAAACACTGAGTACACGCCCGCGCCGCCCTCGTGGCCGACGCGTGCCGGAGGGCCACGGCCGCGAACTGGCGGACGGCCCGGGAATAACCGATACTTCCCCACACGAAGTTCTTGGCAGGTTCGAATCCCCCAGTCCCCCGTCCACGCGGAGCCCAGGCATGTCTCGCTTCCTCGACATCCCCACCGGCATGAGCCGCCGCCACTTCATGAATCACATGGCGGGGGCTGCCGCGTTGGCATCGCCGGCGACGGCGTTCACCAACTCGATCCTCGCCAACGCCACCGACATGCGGAAGCGGCACAAGGCCGCGATCCTGCTGTGGATGGGGGGTGGCCCGAGCAGCATGGATATCTGGGATCTCAAGCCCGGTGCTCCGACCGGTGGCCCGTTCAAGCCGATCGCCACGAGCGCCGACGGCGTGCAGATCTGTGAGCACATGCCCTTGATGGCCGAGCAGATGCACCACATGGCGATCGTGCGGTCGATGAGCACTCGCGAGGCCGACCACATGCGAGGCCGCTACTACATGCACACCGGCTACGTGCCGAATCCCAACATCGAGCACCCGAGCTACGGCGCCGTGATCGCCCACGAGCTGGCCGACCAAGTGCCAGACCTCGAGATCCCGCCGTTCGTGTCGGTGGGTGGCGGGAGCGTGGGGCCCGGCTTCCTCGGCATGACATGGGCGCCGTTCGTGGTTGACTCGAACGGCAACGTCCGCAACCTCGACATGGGTGTCGACCCGGCTCGGCTCGCCCAGCGGATGGAGATGCTGGCCACGATCGAGAAGCGGTTCATCGGCGAGCGGCGAGGTGCGTCGGCCGACGACCACGCCAAGGTGCTCGACAAGACCGTCAATCTCATGACCAGCCCCCAGATGGAGGCGTTCAGGGTCACGAAGGAGCCCAAGGACATCCAGGAGAAGTACGGCCCGACCGGCTTCGGCCGTGGCTGCCTCATGGCTCGGCGTCTCGTGGAGATGGGCGTTCCCTTCGTCGAGGTCGATCTGGGCGGCTGGGACAATCACGCAGGCATCTTTCCCACGCTCGAGAACCAGAAGCTGCCGGAACTCGACAAGGCCATGAGCGCCCTCGTCTCGGACCTGGCGGAGCGGGGCATGCTCGACGACACGGTCGTGATGTGGATGGGCGAGTTCAGCCGCACTCCGAACATCAACGGCGGCGGCGGCCGCGACCACTGGGCCCGCAGTTGGAGCGTGGTGGTGGGCGGCGGCGGATTCAAGCGGGGTGTCGTCGTCGGCGAGACCAGTTCCGACGGCAAGGAGGTGGTGTCGGAGGCCTACTCCTCGCAGGATCTCATGGCCAGCGTGCTCAAGGCGCTGGGCATCTCCCTGGAGACGACCTTCACCGCCAAGAATGGCCGCCCGATGAAGATCTCCAATGCCGGCAAGGTCATCAAGGAACTCTTCGCCTGACGGCCGCTGCGGCGGCGGCGCACGGCCCGGCGGCGGGCGGGGCGCCGCGGATTGGCATGGCTCCGGCGGCCGACGACGCTACACTCACGGATGAGGGCCGCCGGTCGGGAGCGTCGCGTCGACGCCGACACGCGGCCGCCGTTCCCGCGGATGCCCGGCATGGCGGTCGATCTCGATCTGGAGCATTGGAGCACGGCCGACGCCGCCGACCTCTTCGAGGTGCCCCGCTGGGGTAACGGCTACTTTTCCGTGGGGCCCAACGGCCACCTGCTGGTCCATCCCGACAAGGACCCCACGAAGAGCATCGATCTCAAGCAGCTCGTCGACCGGCTCCAGGTGAGGGGCATCGACCTGCCGATTCTCCTGCGGTTTGCCGAGATCCTCCAGCACCGCCTCGGCGAACTGCACGGCGTGTTCACCAGCGCCATGAAGGAGAGCGGCTACCGCGGCGAGTATTGCTGCGTCTATCCGGTGAAGGTGAACCAGCAGCGGCAGGTGGTCGAGGAGGTGCTCCGCTTCGGCAAGCCCTACCGCTTCGGCCTGGAGGCCGGCAGCAAGCCCGAGTTGCTGGCCGTAATCGCGCTGGCCGACAACGACACACCGATCATCTGCAACGGCTTCAAGGACGCCGAGTTCATCGAGACGGCGATGCTCGCCCAGAAGATCGGGCGGATGATCATCCCGGTCGTGGAGCGGTTCTCCGAGCTCCACCTGGTCCTCGAGTATGCCGAGAAGCTCGGCGTGCGGCCGCGGATCGGAATGCGGGTCAAGCTCGCGACCCGCGGCAGCGGCCGGTGGCAGTCGTCGGGCGGATTTCGCAGCAAGTTCGGCCTGACGGCCAGCGAGATCGTGAAGGGCCTCGAGCTGCTCGCCTCCCGAGGCATGGAGGACTGCCTCCAGCTCCTCCACTTCCACCAGGGAAGCCAGATCACCAACATCCGGCACATCAAGGCCGCCCTCAACGAGGCATCGCGGATCTACACGGAACTCGTGAAGCGGGGGGCCGGGCTCCGCTACCTCGATGTCGGTGGGGGCCTGGGCGTCGACTACGACGGCTCGCAGACCAACTTCGAGTCGAGCGTGAACTACAGCCTTCAGGAATACGCCAACGACGTCGTCTCGCACGTGCAGAATGCCTGCGACGAGGCGGGCGTGCCGCACCCCACGATCATCTCGGAAAGCGGCCGGGCCGTGGTGGCCTACCACAGCATGCTGATCTTCGGAGTGCTGGGCGTGTCGGAGCAGGGGGGTACCGCCGACGTCGTCGAGCCTCCGCCCGACGCCGAGCAGCCCCTGCACGATCTCTGGGAGGCTTATCAGAACATCAACGTGCGGAACCTGCTGGAGAGTTACCACGACGCCCAGCAGGCGCTCGACACCGCGATGAACCTGTTCTCCAGCGGCTACCTGCCGCTCGACCAACGGTCGGCGCTCGAGAACCTCTACTGGGCCACCTGCCGCCGCATCTCCAAGCTGGCGAAGACGCTCGACTACGTGCCCGAGGAGCTCGAGGGCCTGCAGGCATCGCTCTCCGACACCTACTTCTGCAACTTCTCGCTCTTCCAGTCGATTCCCGACAGCTGGGCGATCAAGCAGCTCTTCCCCGTGATGCCCATCCACCGGCTCGACGAGCGGCCCACGCGGGCGGCGGTGCTCGGCGACGTGACCTGCGACTCCGACGGCAAGATCGACCAGTTCATCGACCGCCGCGACGTGAAGCGGACGCTGCCGCTCCACGCCTGGCAGCACGAGCCCTACTACCTCGGCGCCTTCCTGATCGGCGCCTACCAGGAGATCCTCGGCGACCTCCACAACCTGTTCGGCGACACCAACGCCGTGCACGTGAGCACGGACGAGCGGGGCGAGGTGGTGGTCGACGCGGTCATCAAGGGCGACACGGTCCGCGAGGTGCTCTCCTCCGTGGAATTCGACCCCGACCAGCTCGTGCAGCGGCTCCGCGACTCGATCGAGCAGGCCGTCCGTGAGGGGCGGATCTGCGACGGGCAGGCCGGGCGGTTCCTCAAGTTCTACGAGGAGGGCCTCGGCGGCTACACGTACCTCGAGGAGCCGGGCTGATGCTCGAGTTGACGCTCCCGCGCCCGGGTGCGTGAATGAAGCCCTGGGTGGCTCGGGGCTGCCCATGCCCCGTCGCCGGACGTTCGCTCCGCCCATCCTGGGCTTCGCTCACTCGATGCTGGCTTCGCTTTCGGCATCCTGCCTGCGCTCGCCAGCAACGCCGGCTCTGTGGCACGGGCAGCCCCTCGCTCCCCGACTCGTTCACACAGACGTTCAACAACAGACTTGTGTCCAGTTTTCTGATGCCGCTCCTTGAAATCAAAAACCTCGTGACTGCGTTTCATACGCCGGCGGGCCGTGTGCCTGCGGTGGATGGCGTGTCGCT
>JBJTDZ010000044.1:0-20495 GCA_046092585.1 Pirellulales bacterium
AACTCACCCCTTATGCGACACCGCCCCCCCCCCCGATCAAACTCCCCCGCCGGGGCCACCACCCCCGCAACACCCCCGCGGCCGGCAGGGCTGCGGCCATGCCGGCCCCTCGTGTATCGAACCCGCCTGCCGCCTGCGAACGGGGTAGAGCACTGCGAAACTGACGCGGATCATGGCCGCGTGCAAAAAGGCACGGGACCGCAGGGGATCCGGGTCAACGCAAAGGGGTTGGCACCTCCGACGGAACGCGGCAACGGGTCGAATGTCGTGACAAGGTTTTCGTCACGCCGGGCGGCACCCGTGCAGCGTTTTCCGTCACGACCCCAAACCCCTACGACCGTCACCACCCCACCCCCGCACCGCCCGTGCGGGGCGGCGCGGGGCGGGACGGAGGATCAACTGCACCCCATGCTGTTGCCACAGTTGTGACAGAGATAGCAGTTGCCGTTGCGAACGGTGATCGATCCGCAGTTGTCGCAGGCCGGGGCATCGATCTGGAACTTCGCGAACTGGCTCTGGCGATCCGCCGGGCTGGCCGTCGGATCCACCGCCATCTTCACGCCCGCACGCTCGAGGATCGTGGCTGCCGCCGCCTTGGCCGCCGCCTTGACCACCGGCTGTCCGTTGCCGCCGGCCGGATGCTTGCCCCGGCTGCCGTTGACCTCAACCTTGGCCTTCCCTTGGCCATCGGCCAGCCCGCTCGCCGTCGTGGCGGCGGGCTTGCGCTCTGTTTCCGTATCGCCCCCAGCGGCGGCCTCCCCACCGCCGCCGTCGCCATACCCGCCCGGCCTGTTGGCCTCGCGATATCCCGGGATGAACTCGGTTCCCATCCAGCGGAAGAGATAATCGACGAGGCTCTTCGCCACGGGGATGTCGGGGTTCTTCGTGTAGCCCCAGGGCTCGAACCGCGTGTGCGAGAACTTCTTGACATACACCTCGAGCGGCACGCCGTACTGCAGGCTCATGGAGACCGCGGTTCCGAAGGCGTCCATCAATCCGCCGATCGTGCTCCCCTCCTTCGCCATGGTGATGAAGAGCTCGCCCGGACGCCCATCGTCGTAGAGGCCGACCGTGATGTAGCCCTCGTGGCCGCCCACGTTGAACTTGTGGGTCACGCTCCGCCGCGTGTCGGGGAGCCGTTCCCGCCGCGGGGACGCGGTCACCTTCGCGGCAGCCTTGTCAGCCTCGCTGCTGGTGTTGAGCGGCTGGCTCTCCTTCGAGCCGTCCCGGTAGATCGCCAGGGCCTTGAGCCCGAGCCGCCAGCCCTCCATGTAAGCGCCGGCGATGTCCGCGGGCGTCGTTTCCCGCGGCATGTTCACCGTCTTGGAAATGGCCCCCGAGATGAACGGCTGCGCCGCCGCCATCATCTTCACATGCGCCTCCCAGGCGATGCTCCGCTGCCCGAGCCGCGGCTTGAATGCACAGTCGAACACGGCAAGGTGCTGCCCCTTCAGGCCCGGAGCACCTTCGATCGTGTCGTTCTTGTCGACGTAGGCCAGGATCCCCTCGATCGTCGGCTCGTCATAGCCGAGCGTCCGCAGGGCGAGCGGCACCGTCTGGTTCACGATCTTGAGCATGCCACCGCCGGCGAGCTGCTTGTACTTCACCAGCGCGATGTCGGGCTCGATGCCGGTGGTGTCACAGTCCATCAGGAAGGAGATCGTGCCGGTCGGCGCCAGCACGGTGGCCTGGGCGTTGCGGTAGCCGTGCTCCCGGCCGCCGACGAGCACCTCGTCCCAGACCTTCCGGGCCGCGTCGTGGAGATACTTCGGGCACGACGGGTCGATCGTCTCGACGGCGTCGCGGTGCATCTGCATCACGCCGAGCATCGGCTCGCGGTTGGCCGCGAACCCCTCGAACGGCCCCACCGCTCCCGCCAGTTCGGCGCTCGTGCGGTTGGCCGTGCCGTGCAGGATCGCCGTCAGCGCGCCGCACAGGCCCCGGCCGGCGTCGCTGTCGTAGGCGAGACCGTCGGCCATCAGCAGGCTGCCGAGGTTCGAGTAGCCCAGGCCCAGCGGCCGGTAGAGATGGCTATTTCGGGCGATCCGCGGCGTCGGATAGCTGGCGTGGTCGACGAGGATCTCCTGCGCGACGAAAAAGATGCGGCAGGCGGCCGCAAACCGCTCGACGTCGAAATGGCCGTCGGGCTTGCGGAACTTCATCAGGTTGATGCTGGCGAGATTGCATGCCGTGTCGTCGAGGAACATGTATTCCGAGCACGGGTTCGAGGCATTGATCCGTCCCGAGTTCGGGCAGGTGTGCCAGCGATTGATCGTGGTGTCGTACTGCACGCCGGGATCGCCGCACTGCCAGGCGCATTCGGCCATTCGGTTCATCACCTCGCGGGCCTTGTAGGTCGGGCCGGCCTTCGTGGGATCGGTCACCCACCGCGTCGTCCACGAGTCGTCGCGGTCGACCGCCTGCATGAACTCGTCGGTGAGCCGGACCGAGAGGTTGGCATTCTGGAAGAGGATCGAGCTGTAGGCCTCCCCGTTGAAGTTTGAGTCGTAGCCCCCCTTCTCGATGAGCACCCGCGCCTTCTTCTCCTCCTTACTCTTGCACTCGATGAACTCCATGATGTCGGGGTGGTGCACCTTGAGCGACTGCATCTTCGCAGCCCGACGGGTCTTGCCGCCGCTCTTCACCACCGCCGCCACCTGATCGTAGACCCGCATGAAGGAGAGCGGGCCCGACGGCTTGCCACCACCGGCGAGCTTCTCCCGCTGGCTGCGGAGCGTGGAGAGATCGGTGCCGGTCCCCGAGCCGAACTTGAAGAGCATGGCCTCGCTGCGGGCGAGGTCCATGATGTCTTCCATGTTGTCCTTCACGCTCTGGATGAAACAGGCGCTGCCCTGCGGGTATTCGTAAGGGTTGTCCGGCATCACCACGTCGCGCTTCGCGTGATCCCATCGCCAGTTGCAGGGCGCGCCCTTCACGCCGTACTGGTGGTAGAGGCCGACGTTGAACCACACCGGCGAGTTGAAAGCGCCGTGCTGGTGGACGCACAGCCAGGCGAGGTCACGGTAGAAGTTCTCGCCATCCTGCTTCGTCTTGAAGTAGCCGTCGGCAATGCCCCAGTCGGCGATCGTGCGGGCCACGCGGTGCACGATCTGCTTGACGGAATGCTCCCGCTCGGGCGTGTGGATCTCGCCGTAGAAATACTTGCTGACGACCACGTTGGTCGCCAACTGGCTCCACGCGGCCGGGATCTCGCAGGCGGGCTGCTCGAAGAGCACCTTGCCGTCCTCTCCCTTGATGGCCGCGGTCCGCAGCTCCCACTCGGTGGTGTCGAACGGGCTCTCCACCTCCGCAGGACAGAACACCGGGTGCACCTCCAGCGCGGACCGCCCGGCGGCCGTGCCGCCCGGGGCGGCGGAGGAGGGAGCGGCCGGGGTTCCGGCCAGCGTGGCGGAGGCGTCGAAGGCTGCCATGGGGGATCGGCTCCTAATGAGACTCGGGAGAAGAGGACGAAACCGCGATGCTGCGGAAAGTGTCGATTCTGATCAGTATACTTCCGTATAGTCAGTCCACAAACGATGATCGGCCTGCACGGGAACGATTCGTGAGGGATTTAGCGGGCCGTGACGGACCGGCCGGGGCGATGACCGGGAAGCAGCTCCATCTGCATGCTATCGCAAGATATTGTGGTGGCCGGTTCGAGGACCCCTTCCTGTGGGCCGGGGCGTGAATGTAGCGTGAGCGTTGGACGAGTCAAGCATCTTTCGGAGAGGGCGCGGATCGCCCGCGAAAACGATCCCTGCGGGTCGCACGGGCCGTGGCGCCGGAAAGTCGCAGAAACAACCCACGAGAGGGGGTGTCTCGGACGCGGATCCCGGCGACTCGCCCGGCGCCGTCGTGACTGCGACAATGGAGTGGCTCAGGAGGGCCGGCGCCACACCTCTGGATCTTCGTTGCCTGCCACCATTCGTGGAGACTCGCTCATGCCTCCGTCCCTGTTTTCCAACCGCCCGCTCGACGGCACACGCATCCTCGTGCTCGTGGGTGACGACTACGAGGATCTCGAACTCTGGTATCCGAAGTTGCGGCTCGAGGAGGTCGGCGCCCATGTCACGGTCGCGGGGAGCATGCAGGGTCGCACCTATGCCGGAAAGCACGGCTACCCGTGCACCAGCGACGCGGCGATCGCCGACATGGAGGCGGCCGATTTCCACGGCATCGTGATTCCCGGTGGCTGGATGCCCGACAAGCTCCGCCGGGACGAGAAGGTGCTCGACCTCGTTCGCGACTTCGCCGCCCATGGAAAACTCGTGGCGGCGATCTGCCACGGCGGGTGGATTCCCATCTCCGCCGGCGTCTACCGGGGGGTGAGAGTGACCGGCAGCCCCGGCATCAAAGACGATCTCGTCAACGCGGGGGCGATCTGGGAGGACACGCAGGTGGTGGTCGACCGACACTTCGTGTCGAGCCGAAAACCCGCCGACCTGCCCGCATTCATGGCGGCGGTCGTTGACATGCTGGCGGGAGTCGCCGCGCGGTAGACTCCCGGGAATCATCATGGCGGAAAAGAAGGGGATGAACGACGCGGCACGCGCCCGCATCAGGGATGCGGGTCTTCGCTGCACTCCGGCACGCCTCGCCGTGCTCGAGCACCTCTCGGTCGCCGCCGGGCCGCGGACGCACGCAGAGGTCTGCGAAAGCCTCGGCAATCGCGGGTTCGATCGGGCCACGGTCTACCGAAACCTGACCGAACTCACCGAAGCGGGGCTCGTCTCGCGGGTCGAACTCGGCGACCATGTCTGGCGGTTCGAAGCCCGGCGGCAGCGACACCGCGGCGGCGCCGGCGACCATCCGCACTTCGTCTGCACGACCTGCGGCGAGGTCTCGTGCCTCGAGGACGTCACCGTGGCGATCACTCCCCGCGGCCGCGGGCATGCGGCGAGGAGCCGGTCCGGCTCGCGAGCGTCCGACCCCGGCATCCATGCCGTGACGGAGATCCTGCTCAAGGGACTCTGCGGCGACTGCAAGTGAGCCGTCAGTACCAGATGCCGCCCCTCACGAGGAAGGTGTCGGCCGGCCTCACAACACCGGTGTCGGTCAAGTAGTACTCGACGAGCCGGCCCGTCACCCAGCCGGCCTCCACCCGCCAGCTCGCCCCCAACGCGGCTGGCCGTCGCTCCCAACCCACGAGCAGGCGGTAGTCGTGGTAGACGACCACGTCGTTCGCGCCGCTGTCGCGGCGGACGGCCCACTGGTTGCCGCCGAACTCGCCCGCGAGGTAGGCCCAGTGCGCGGCACGCCCGTCGTCCGCCACACGCCAGGCGAACCGGGGCCTCGGAAAAATGATCTCGTGCCGCTGCCGTTCCGAGGGCGTCCAAAGCAGGCCGCCGGCGGGCAGCAGATTCACGTCGTAGCGATCGAGGTAGATCACGCCCGCGACGACCCGCAGATCCTCGCGGGCCTCCCAGGCACCGAAGCCGTGGCCGGTGATCCGGAAGGCCTCTGGCGTGTCGTTGACGAAATCGCTGTACCATCCCGGAGCCACAGCCAGGTCGACCCCGAACCGTTCGCCGATCTTGCTCAGCCACCGTGCCTGGATCCACGACTCGTAGAGCTGCGCGGGGAGGCCGGGATCGGTGGTGCCCTGCGCCTCGTCGACGAACGTCGTACCGAAGCCTGGCGTCAGCAGGAGTGGCGACTCGACCGTGGGCGCGGGCAGGCCGATCGTGACACCGGTGTCGAGCGTGGTCAGGCCGAGGCCGTCGCCGCCCAGCCGGGGCAGTGCGGTGAGGGTGAAGATCGCCTGCTGGAGCGGTCCCGGCTTCGCACCCGGTGGCAGTTTTCGGCCCGCGGGCGGCTCGAACTCCTGCGGCGGCTGCCCCGGCGGTGCCACGTCGTCGGGCAGCAGCGGCTCGCTGAGATCCTGCGGATCACCGAGGGCGGCAAGACGAACTCGCTCGAGGAATCCCCGCTCCACCGGCGGCAGGGGCTGCACGGCGTCGCCGGCCGCAGCCGTCGCGGCGAACACGACGAGCGCGGCGGTGAGCGGGCCCCTGATCAATATGCCAGCCCCAGCCGGAACATGATCGTACTCGGCAGATCGACGATCTGCGGCGGACCATCGACGTAGAAGAGCTGCCGGTAGAAGACGTAGCCCACCTCGAAGTTGCCCGCGAGTCCGGTCTGGGCCAGCGGCACGAACTCCGTGCCCAGGGCGATGCGAATGTCGTTGTAGTCGAACGGCGTGATCATGTTGTAGTTCGACGTGCTGCGGCGGAACGTCCAGGCACCGCCGCCGTACTCGCCCGATGTGTAGAGCCACCAAGCGTGCTTCTGTGTGCCGCCCATCTTCCACGACGCCCGCGGTGCGGGAAAGAAGATGTCGTACCGCGACCGGTCGTTGGGGGTCCACGTGGCCCCGAGTGCCGGCAGGAGTTTCACCTGATTGCGGTCGAGGTAGACGATGCCCGCCTTCGCCTGCCAGGTGGGCGTCATCTGCAGGGTGCCGATGGCGCGGCCCATGATGCGCCAGCTCTGCCAGACCAGCACGTCCCAGTTGGTGTAGATGCCGACGCGGATCCCCAGTTCGGCGCCGAAGAGTGGCGTGAACTTCGGATTCCAGGCGGTGTCGATGAACACGTCGTATGTGCTGGGCGGGAGGTCGGCCAGCTGGGTGGCCGACGTCTCCGGGCCGTCCCAGAGCTGCAGGCCGAAGCCCGGCGTGACGAGCAACGGCGCGTGGTTGAGGTTGACCGGCGAGTTGTGGAAGAACGGCAGCGCGAAGGTGGCCGTGGTGTCGAGTTCGTTGACGCCCACGTTGAGGTCGTTGCCGTCGCCGTAGAGATAGGCCCAACTGCCCCGCACGCCCTGGAAGACGTGCATGGTCTGCTGCACGGTCGAACTCTGCGCGGGATACCCGGCCGGAAAGAGGGATGCCTGCTGCGCGGGGGGCGGCTGCACCAGCGACGGCGCGGCAGGCGAGTAGCCCGGGTAGCCGGGCTGCCCGCTGATCGCCGACGGTGCCCACGTCGACGAGGCGGGGGCGGGCGGGGGAAACACCTGCCCGGCCTGCGGCGCGTAGGCGTCCCACGTCGGCGGCGGGGGCGACAGCGGTGCCTGCGCGATCCGGTCGAGCGACGAGGCGGCGGGGGGCGGCAGGTACGAGGTCTGCGCCCGCGCCGTCATGGCGGCGAGCGTCAGCCCGATCGCGATCGCGAATCTCGTCGTCATGCCGCGCATGCTCCCGCCCGCCGCCGGACCGTCCGGCGGAAAGGCCTCCGAGGCCACTGGAAAGAACCGCGGGGGGTACCGCGCATGCGCGGCGGGAATCAAGGCCGCGACACCACCTTCGGCCGACCGCAGGTGCGTCTACAATCCGCGGGTCGCGGAGATTGCCCACCTTGCCAGCGAATCCGGATCCATCGCCCCCAGGTTCTGTCCGCAGCTCTGTCCGCCCGGGTGACTCCGGCCCGGCGAGCCCGAACGCGGCTCCGATCGACCCTGACTGGCTCCGTCAGGCCGGCGGCATCGCCGTCGTCGACGTGCTGGCCGAGGCCGGGTCGACGATGGATCGGGGCCGCGAGTTCGCCGCGGATCGAGGCGTGCCGGTGCCGGCGGTGGTCATCGCCGAGCGGCAGACGCAGGGCCGCGGGCGGCGCGGGGCGGGGTGGTGGCAGGCGCCAGGCAGCCTCGCCACGAGCATCGTGCTCGACGGACCACGGTGCGGGCCCGTGGCGCCCCCCTCCTGGTCGTTGGCGTGTGGCATCGCGGTCGCCGAGGCGATCCGGGAACTCGCCCCCGACGTGTCCGCCGTGGTTCGCTGGCCCAATGACGTCGAGGTGCACGGCCGCAAACTCGCCGGCATCCTCGTGGAAACGGCAACCGGCGGCAGGGTCGTGTTCGGCATCGGCGTCAACACCAGCGGCAGCGCCGCCGACGCGCCAGCCAACCTCCGCCACCGCGTCGCGACCCTGCCCGACGAGACGGGCCGGCCGCTCTCGCGGCAGCGGCTCGTGGCCGCGATCGTCCTGAGGTTGCGGCGGCTCCTCGAACAGATGGAGGCTGATCCCGAGGTACTGCCGAACCGCTACCGGCCGCTCTGCGGCCTCGCCGGCCAGGTCGTTCGCGTGTACGCCGGCGATGTCGTGCACGAGGGGGTCTGTCGCGGCATCGGCGTCGACGGGGGTCTTGAACTCGACACCGCCGCAGGGCGGGTCGTCATCCGCTCCGGCAGCCTCACCCCGCCGGGCGACGAGTGGCGGCCCGAGACGACCGACTGATCCGGCCGCAGCGCTCCGCCCGGAGGGCGACCACGCAGACCTCGCGGCCGCCGGTCGACAGTTGCCGCGCGATGGGCTCGTAGCCCCAGTCGCGAAAGGCGTCGAGCCACTCCGAGACCTCTCCGGCCCGCGACCAGTCGGGCAGCTTCAGCGTGGCGACGATTCCCCGGAGTCGCACTCCCGGTGCCGTGGCGACGCGACCAAGTGCCTCCATGGTGCTGCGGGGGTCGATATTCATGTCGGTCAGCAGCCAGTCGCAGCCCTGAAACCGCCGCAGCGGCACGTCGCGGGCCCGCATCCGCCACTGCGTGAATCGCGGGTGCGCGGCGACGCCGCGATCGACGAGGGCCGCATCGACGCCGACGACGTCGAGCCCCGCCTCGAGCAGCCTCTGGCAGGCGCCGCCCGGTGCCGCACCGAGTTCGATCGCCCGTTCTCCGGCCGAGAGCGGGAGGCCGAACGAGGCGATCGCCTCGTCGAGTTTGAGCCATGCCCGGGAAACTTTCCCCGCAGGCAGCGCGCCGGGATAGAAGCCTCCCGGCCAGCGGCTCCATGCCGCGTGTGGGCGATGCCAGCCCACCCACCAGCGGCGCTCCGAGTCGAGCACGCAGTCGAGCACGAGTCCGCCGACGGCAGCGACGCCGCCCGCAGGCTGCTCGATGCCGCAGGCCGTTGCCACGGCGGCGGTCGCCTCGGCCACGGGCAGCCCCGCCCGTGGGTCGCGTGGCCAGGCATGCACGGCGGTCCAGGGAGCCGGTCCGGCGAGGTCGCGGGCCTTCGTCGCCAACTCCACGAGCGAGTCGCCGGCGACCTGTCCCAGCGAGCGCATGGCGCAGCGGGCGAAGACCAGCCCGGCGGCCACGTCGTCCCCCGGCTCGACACCGGCCGGCAGCCGGAAGGTCACCACGCCCCGCCGCCAGGCCGCCTGTGACGCGCCCGGCAGCACGGCGTCACGACGCCCCTGGATCGCCCCCTCGGCGCCCGGCTGGCAGCCGCAGAGGAGAAACTCTCCCCTCACGACGGGGGCGGGGCGCGGGGAGGACATCGAGGCAGGCATCCCCGGAATCGTACCACCGAAACGAATCAGGCCGGCCCGGGCGCCCAAGGGCCCGGGCCGGCCTTTCTCGTCTGAGCGTGGACGCTCCGATCAGCCGCTGGCAGTGGCGTAAACCACCCACCAACCGAAGGCCGGAGCGAAGGGATCGGGGCCGCACGAGGCGGCCCACCGGATCTCGCAAGCGAGATCCCGGCGTCTGATCCGCGCCGGAGCGACACCCGAAGGCATCACCCCGACGTCAGATTCAGCCGTGGCCCTTCTTCTTCTTGGCGACCTTCTTGGCGGCCTTCTTCTTCTTCTTCGCCATGGAAATGGCTCCTTGCCATGAACACCCTGATAAGGATCTCACATCCACTTCCCCGGGTGCTCTCGGAAGGGAAGCGGACGACGTTTCGGATCGGGGATGACGTCGATCACTCGACGTCGGCCCCTCGCCGATGGAGGAGTTGTGGTGGATGCACCGGAAAACTGTCAAGACAAATTTCGGAAAATTTTTTCGCTTTTGGCCGTTGATCACCCCGACTGACACGGTCGCACGATCGCACTGCCGACTCGCCGACAGGGCTGTGGGGTGCTCATGACGACGGTGGTATCATCGAGCGATCGTTTCGGTTTTCGTTCCCGCGCACGAGGTGCCGACAGTCGCATGGAGTCGCAGAGCCTGCATACCGCCCGCCGCATGCGGGCCCTCGAGCCTTCGGCCACGCTGGCCATGGCCGCCCGCGCCGCTGCGATGACCGCCGCGGGCATCGACGTGATCGACCTCTCGGTGGGCGAGCCCGACTTCCCCACGCCTCCGCACATCTGTCGGGCGGCGGAGGAGGCGATCCGGGGCGGCAAGACGAAATACACGCCCGCGGCCGGCATTCCGGCCCTGCGGAAGGCCGTGGCCGAGGATGCCTCGCGCAGGACGGGCCTGCCGGTGACACCAGCCCAGGTGGTCGTCTCGAACGGGGCCAAGCACTCCCTGCACAACGTGTTCACGGCACTGCTCGACGAGGGCGACGAGGTGATCGTGCCCACGCCCTTCTGGGTCAGCTACGCGGAGCTGATCAAGCTCGCCGGCGCCACGCCCGTGCTGGTTCCGACCCGGATCGAGGACGACTTCAAGCTCAGTCCCGAGGCCCTGCGGGCGGCACTCTCGCCGAAGACGCGGATGCTGCTGCTCTGCTCGCCGAGCAACCCCACCGGGGTCGTCTACTCGGCGGAGGAACTCGGGGCGCTCGCCGACATCGCCGTGGAGCGGGATCTCGCCGTGGTCTCCGACGAGATCTATGACCAGCTCGTCTACGACGGGCGGGCGAGCGTCTCGTTCCCCACGCTACGGCCCGGGCTGGCCGACCGCACGGTCGTGGTGGCCGGCGTCAGCAAAACCTATTCGATGACCGGCTGGCGCATCGGCTGGACGATCGCCCCCGAGCCGCTCTCCAAGGCGATCGCCAACCTGCAGAGCCAGGAGACCAGCAACCCGTCGAGCGTCAGCCAGCATGCCGCGGTCGCCGCGATCACCGGCCCGCAGGAGTGCGTCGCGGAGATGCGGCATGCCTTCGAGCGGCGGCGAAACCTGGTGGCCGAGCGGCTGCGGCGGATGCCGGGCGTGCGCATCCCCGACATTGGCGGTGCCTTCTACGCCTTCTTCGACATCCGACAGCCGCTCGCACGGATGCAGGATCACGGCATCACGACGAGCACGCAGTGGTGCGAGGCCCTGCTCGAGCGGAAACACGTGGCCCTCGTCGCGGGGAGTGCCTTCGGCGCGGAGGGCTTCGTGCGGATGTCGTTCGCGGCCGCCGACGAGACACTCGTCGCCGGCCTCGACCGGATCGAATCGTTTCTTGGGACCGGGTGACGGGAACCGGGCGATGTCCCCGTCCGAGACGCAGCCGATCTACCTCGATCATGCCGCCGCCACGCCCCTGAGGCCCGAGGTGGTGGAGGCGATGCGGCAGGCCGAGGGGGCCTTCGGCAATCCCTCGAGCCCCCATGCGGCCGGCCGCCGGGCCAAGCGGCTGCTCGAGGAGGCCAGGGAACGGATTCTCGCCGCGGTCGGGGCGGTGACAGCCGCGACTCCTCAGGATCGCCTCGTCTTCACGAGCGGGGCCACCGAGGCCAACCGTCTCGCGATCCTCGGCCTCGCCACGGCCGGTGTTGGGCGGCTCGCGTATTCGGCCCGCGACCATGCGAGCGTCGCCGCGGCGGCCCGATGGCTCGGCGAGCAGGGCTGGGCCGTCGAGGAGTTGCCGCTCGACGAGGCGGGCTCCGTCGCCGCGGGGCTGGCGCGTTTCTACGACCACTCCCACGGCGACCGTCCCGCGATCGTCTGCCTGACCCCGGTCTGCGGTCAGACCGGCATCCGTGACTGGCCGACCATCGGGCCGACACGGCCATCGGGTCTCGTCGTGCACGTCGATGCCACGCAGGCGATCGGGTGGGAACCACTGTCCTTCCAGACGTGCGGGGCCGCCACGCTCACCGTGGCCGCCCATAAGATCGGAGGACCTCGCGGGATCGGCGGCCTGCTGCTCCGCGGGGGAATCACGATTGCCCCCCAGACGCCCGGGCCGCAGGAACTCGGGTTCCGCGGCGGCACGGAGGCGGTGCCGCTCGCCGTCGGGTTTGCCACGGCGGTCGAACTGCTCGCCTGGGAACGGGCCAGCCTCGTCGATCGCGTCGGCAGGCTTCACGACCAGTTCGAGCGGTTCGTGCTCGCCGCCGCGACCCGGCATGGTGTCGTCGCCCACGTCGTGGGAGACGCCGCGGACCGATCGCCCCACGTGTCGACGATCGCCTTCGCGGGGATCGATCGCCAATCGCTGGTGATGGCGGCCGATCTGGCCGGCGTCTGCCTCTCGACGGGCACGGCCTGCGCGAGCGGGTCGAGCGACCCGGCCCCGGCGGTGGCGGCGATGAATCTGCCACCATGGGTTCCTCAGGCAGCCGTGCGGGCGAGTTTCGGCCGGACGACCACCCCTGACGACATCGCCCAGGCCGCCGCCCGGCTCGACGAGGTTTTGCGGAGGCTCGCCATGCTCCGGGCAGGTCGCTGACAGGCTGCCTCACGCGATCCGCTGTCGATCCGGTGTCGATTCGCGGACGCCCCCCCGCCACCCACGAATCGACGCGGGGGGACACCGTGAACAAGCGGCTCCTCGACGACCGCCGACGACCGGGCGTACATGGCCCCAGCACGCCCCTGCATCCGAGCGAACAGTCTGACACCAGCGCCGCATCGAGCCGCCAACAGGGAATCGACATCCGGTCGACACGCCCGCGGGCCCTGCAGCCTGCGATCTTTCCCGGGCGCCATCACTCCGGAGAGGCCTTGCGTTCCGCCGTGGCGTGTCGCCGCAGCTCCCTCCTTACTGGTCTTTCTGCGGCATGCTGCCTTCTCCTCCCCTCTCTCTTGAACAAAGAAGATCTTGCAGAGAGGACGAGGCCTCGCTCGCGGCCGTTTTGCGTGGTCCAACGCACGTGGTCGCCCCATTTCAGAACCCCTTTTTTCGGGTACATTAAAGGGTTTCCAGCCTGCCGGACGTCGCCGGGAAAGGAACGGGACCGCCGATGAAGATTCGTTGCCCGAAGGAGCCCCTCCTGGCCGCGTTGCAGAGTGCCGCGGCCGTCGTTCCCTCCCGCTCACCCAAGCCCGTGCTCACCAACGTGAAGCTCGAGGCCATGAGGGACAGGGCCGTGCTCTCGGCGACCGATCTCGAGGTTGGCATCCGGATCGAGGTGGAGGGTGTCGAGACCGTGGCCGCCGGTGGCGTGCTCCTGCCGAGTGGCCGGCTGATGGCGATCGTCCGCGAGAGCGGCGCGGGCACGGTCTTCGAGATCGAGTCCGACGGCACCGCGGCGGTCGTGAAAGCCCCGCGAAGCGAGTTTCGCCTGCCGGCCGAGGATCCCCTCGAGTTTCCCAGCGTGGCCATGTTTCCTGACGGAGACTGCTTTGAACTGGCCACGCCGCTTGCTCGGGAACTCGTCCGGCGGACGGTGTTCGCCACCGACAACGAGTCGAGCCGTTACGCCCTGGGGGGCGTGCTCGTGGAGTTCGCATCGTCGAGCGTGATCGCGGTGGGGACCGACGGCAGGCGGCTGGCACGTATGCAGGGGCCCGCGGCCGCCAAGGGCGGCGCGGTGGGCGACGCGCAGCCGATCGTGCCGGCGCGGGCGATGCAGCTCATCGAGCGGTGCCTGGGAGCCGCGGAGCAGCCGGTTCACGTGGCGGTCCGCCCCAGCGAGATTCTCGTGAAGACGGGGGGCACCACGATTTCGGCCCGTCTCGTCGACGGCCGGTTTCCTCGGTGGCGTGACGTGTTTCCCGAACGGCCGGACGCCCGCCGCGTGCAGCTCGTGGCCGGCCCGCTGCTGGCCGCCGTCCGCCAGGCGGCGATCGTCACCAGCGAGCAGTCGAAGGGTGTCGACTTCTCGTTCGAACCGGGGCAACTCGTGCTCTCGGGGCGATCGGCCGAGAGCGGTGAGAGCCGCGTCGAACTGCCGATCGACCATGCCGGGGCGGCCGTGCGGATCAAGCTCGACCCGCGGTTCATGTCGGACTTTCTCCGAGTGCTCGACCCGTCCACGGCGGTGACCGTGGAGATCACCGACGCCCAGAGCGCCTGCGTCTGCAGCACCGACGATGGCTACGGCTACGTGATCATGCCCCTGGCGGCTGACTGATGCGACGCGGGATGACCATGGCACCAGACGACGGCCGTTCAGCGGCACCCGCGGGTCCGGTCGCGATCGGCAGCGTGATGGCCCGGCTCATGGCCCGCACCGGCTACGGTCGGGAGCAGTCGGCATCGGCGGTGGCCGCCGCCTGGAATCAGGCGGTGCCGGAGCCGCTGCGGGCGGCGTCGCAGCCCGGGGCCGTCCGTCGGGGCGTGCTCGACGTGTTCGTGAGCCACTCGGCCCACGTTCAGGAGTTCGGATTTCATAAGCGGGCGATCGTCGAGCGGCTGCGGGCCCTCGCGCCCGCCGCCGGCATCACCGACATCCGCTGCCGAGTCGCCGGCGCCCCCGGCCCGACCGGCTGACCCACCCACCGCACCCGAGTCTCGAGGAGAATCCCATGCCAGAGAACCCACAGCAGGGCTACACGTCGGCGGACCTCAAGCACCTTTCTGACCGTGAGCACGTGCGGGAACGGTTCGGCATGTACATCGGCGACAACACGTCGCGGGGCCTGCACCACCTCGTGTACGAAGTCGTCGACAACTCGATCGACGAATGCATGGCGGGCCACGCCAAGCACGTGAGCGTGACGGTGAACGTCGACGGCAGCGTGACGGTCGAGGACGACGGTCGCGGCATTCCCACCGATCGACACCCGCAACTCTCCGAGGAGATGGAACGGGACGTCTCGACCCTCGAGGGCGTCATGACGGTCCTCAAGTTCGGCGGAAAGTTCGAGAAGGGGGCCTACCAGACCTCGGGCGGCCTCCACGGTGTGGGCGTGACGGTGGTCAACTTCCTCTCCGAATGGTGCGAGGTCGAGGTCTCCCGCGAGGGGCATGTCTGGCAGCAGGAATACCAGCGGGGTGAGCCGACGGGGCCGGTGCGGAAGATGGGCACCACCACCCGCACCGGCACGAAGACCACCTTCAAACCCGACCCGCAGATCTTCCCGCAAACGAAGTTCTCGTGGGACATCCTTTCCCGCCGCCTGCGGGAACTCGCCTTCCTCAACTCCGGTGTGCGGATCACCTTCACCGATGCCGCCACCGGCTCGAGCGAGGAGTATTTCTACGAGCGGGGAGTCGAGGAGTTCGTGGAACACCTCAACAAGGCGAGCGACCCGATCCACGCCGACGTGATCACGATCAAGGGCGCGGGCGACGGCATCACCTGGGACATCGCCCTGCAGTACACGGGCGAATACACGGAGAGTCTCCACAGCTACGTCAACAACATCTCGACGACGGAAGGCGGCACCCACGTGTCGGGCTTCCGTTCGGCCCTCACCCGCGCGCTCAATGCCTACGGGAAGAAGACCGGGATCTACAAGGATCTCGTGCCCACCGGCGAGGATGTCCGCGAGGGGCTCACCACCGTGATCAGCGTGCGGGTGCCGCACCCGCAGTTCGAGGGCCAGACGAAGACCAAGCTCGGCAACGGTGAGGTGGAGGGGATCATCAACTCCGCGGTCGGCGACTTCCTCGCCAAGTACCTCGAGGAGAACCCCAAGAGCGCCAAGGCGATCGTGCAGAAGGGCGTGCTCGCGGCGGAGGCCCGCGAGGCGGCCAAGAAGGCGAAGCAGTTGCTCCGGGAGCGGAAGGGGGCCCTCTCGGGGGGCGGCCTGCCCGGCAAGCTCCGCGACTGCACCAGCCGCGACGTCGAGCGGTGCGAACTCTACCTGGTGGAGGGCGACAGCGCCGGCGGATCGGCCGAGGGCGGCCGCCGCCGTGAGTACCAGGCGATCCTGCCGCTTCGAGGCAAGATCATCAACGCCTACAAGAGCCGCGACGACAAGGTGCTCGCCAACGAGGAGGTGCGCAGCGTGATCTCGGCGATCGGCGCCGGCATCGGCGTCGAGGCCGACCTCTCCAAGCGCCGCTACGACAAGATCGTGATCATGACCGACGCCGACGTCGACGGCTCGCACATCCGCACGCTCCTGCTCACCTTCTTTTACCGGCAGATGTACCGGCTGGTGTCGGAAGGGCACGTCTACGTCGCCCAGCCGCCGCTGTTCCGCGTCCGCTCCAAGAAGACCGTCTACTACGTGCAGACCGAGGAGGAGATGAAGAACCAACTCCTCGACCAGGGTCTCGGCGAGGGGGTGTTCCTCCCGGGCGACGGCCGTGAGATCGCCGGCGACGAGATGCAGAAGCTCTGCCGCACGCTGGCCGGGCTCGAGGACGCCCTGGTGGCCCTCGAGAAGCGGGGCGTGAGCCTGCGCGACCACGCGGGCCGGCGGGACGCGAAGACCGGCCGCCTGCCGATGTACCACGTCTATTTCGGCGTCGAGGAGCACTGGTTCACCAGCCGCGACGAACTCGAGGCGTTCGTGAAAGGCAAGGAGAAGGCTGCCGGCGGGGAACTCGCGGTGGGGCGTGTCGAGGAGGCGCTGGCCGCGGGCGACACCACGCCGGGCACGGCCCACGACACCGGCCACGACCAGCTCGTGGTCGTCGACCTCCATGAGGTGCGGAGCATCAACGCGGGCCTCAAGGAGCTCGAGGCGATGGGCTTCGGCATCGAGGCCCTGCTCCCGGTCGACCGCACCGGCTCCGAGGAGCCTCGCTACACGCTGCGGCGAGGGGAGAACGAGATCGGCCTCGAGGATCTCCGCGGCCTGCTCACGGCCGTCCGCCGGGCCGGGGAGAAGGGGCTCTCGATCACCCGCTTCAAGGGGCTTGGAGAGATGAATGCCGAGGAGCTCCGCGACACGACGCTCGACCCCGCCAACCGCACGCTGCTGCGGGTGACGATGTCCGACGCCGCCGCGGCCGACGACCTCTTCCGGGTGCTGATGGGGGAGAAGGTGGAGCCCCGCCGCGAGTTCATCGAGAAGCACGCCCTCGACGTCAAGAACCTCGACGTCTGACGCCACGCGTCATTCGTCGAGGCCGAGATGGCGGAGCTTGGTCCGGAGCGTGGCCCGATCGAGGCCGAGGAGTTTCGCCGCCGCGGTGCGGTTGCCGCCGGTGTGGGCGAGCGCCTCGCGCAGGAGCGCGGCCTCGACCACCTGCATCGTGCGGTCGTGAAGATCGGGTTCTTCGAGACCGCCGAAGGCCGACCGGGCGGCGGCGGCCCATTCCTTCACGGCGGCGGCCATGCCGCCCGCCGCGTGCTCGATTCCCCCCCGTGACGGTCCGGTGACGACCGGCGGCAGGTGTTCGGGGCGGAGGGTGCCCCCGCGGGAGACCACGGCGGCATGCTCGACGGCGGCGCGGAGTTGCCGCACGTTGCCCGGCCAGTCGCGGGCCGCCAGGGCCGCGAGGAAATCCGCCCCGATCGCGGGCAGGTCGCGGCGGCCGCTGGCGGCGGCGTGGCGGGCGAGGAAGCCGCGGGCAAGGTGTTCGATGTCGTTCGGCCGCTCGGCGAGCCCCGGCAACGCGATCGTGAACGTGCCGAGCCGCGCGGCGAGGTCGTGGCGAAACGCGGCGGAGGGCGCGGCGAGATCCACCCGCGTCGCCGCGAGGAGCCGCACGTCGCCCCGCCGTGGGGCGGCCGAGCGGTCGTCCGCGAAGTCCTGCGTCTCGAGCACGTCGAGCAGCCGGGCCTGCACGTCGGCCGGGGCGGCGTCGATGTGCTCCACGAGCAGGGTGCCTCCCGTGGCGAGCGCGACGAGCCCCGGGCTCCCGTCGGCGCGACCGAATAGTTCGCCGGCAATCGCCGTCGGCGCCAGCGCCGCAAGGCTCGTGGCGAGGAAGGGCCGATCGCGTCGCGGACCGTGGGCGTGGATCGCCCGGGCGACGAGTGTTTTGCCGCTCCCCTCCGGCCCGGTGATCAGCACCGGCAGGTCGGATCCGGCCACGAGCGCGATCCGCTTGAAGACCTCCTGCAGGGCAGGCGACGAGCCGACGAGCCGCATCCCCTCGGGCTCGTCGCCGGCGGGGCTGGCCGGGATCGCCCCGGCGGCCCGGTCGGCCAGCGCCCGACCGACGACGGCGGCGACGCGTTCGAGGTCGAACGGCTTCACGAGATAGTCGAAGGCGCCGGCGCGGATGGCACGGACGGCCGTGTCGAGGTCGCCGAACGCGGTCATCACGATCACCGGCGCCCCCGCCGCGGCCGAACGCAGGTCGGGGAGGGCGGCGATGCCGTCACGGCCCGGCAGGCGAACGTCGAGCAGCACCGTTTCGGGCACCGCCCTGCCGCACGAGGCGAGGGCCTCCGCGACGCTCCCGGCGACGGCCACGTCGTGCCCCTCGTCGGCGAGCAGTTCGCGGAGGCTCCAGCCGATCGCCGGTTCATCGTCGACGACGAGAATGTGGCTCATGACGCGCTGCGTTTCGTGGCGGATGTCGGTGCATCCATTGTGGGCCAGGGCAGGGCGATCACAAACCGCGTGCGGCCTTCGCCGCGGCTCCAGGCGAGCGTGCCGCCGTGCTGGGCCGCCACGGCCTGCACCACCGTGAGGCCCAGGCCGATCCCCTCCGCCTTCCCGGTGACGAATGGCTCCTGGATGCAGGCCGCGAGGTCGGGTGGCGGGCCGGGGCCCGTGTCTTCGACCACGAGCCGGGCGGCGGCAGCGTCGGCCTCCGCCCCCATGCGCACGCTGCCCCCCGCGCCGGCCGCGTCGATGCCGTTGAGGGCCAGGTTCACCAGCGCCGCCCGCAGGCTGTCGCGTTGACCGGCGATCGCGACGCCCGTCGGCGGGCCGGGGTCGAGCCGTACTCCGGCATGCGCGCACCGCGGTCCGACCAGATCGCACACGGCGGCCACCAGGTCGTCGAGGTCGACCCGGGTCGGCGGCGACTGCGCCGGCCTGCCCAGCGCCAGCAGCCCGCGCACCTCCTCCTCCATCACGTCGAGCTGCCGGCAGGCCACGTCGAGGCTCTTGTCGGCAGGATCCTGCGCGGGGCAGCGGCGACGGTGGAGATCGACGGCGAGCCGGGCGCCGGTGATGGCGTTGCGAAACTCGTGGGCAAATCCGGCGGCGAGTTGGCCGAGGAGCCGCTGCCGCTCGCCGGCGGCCAGGGTGGCGCGGAGCGACTGGAGTTCCCAGCTCATGCGGTTGACGCCCGTCACCAGCCGGGCGACCTCGTCCTGTGGCCCGTCGTCCGCCTCGTGGTGCATCGCACCGAAATCACCGCGTGAGATCTGCTCCACGTGCCGCTCGACCGCCGCGATCCGCATGGCCAGGCGGCGGGTGGCCGAGATGCCCAGCGGCACGAGCACGGCGAGCGTCGCGGCAGCCACGGCGAGGATCGGCCAGATGGCCGCCAGCGTCGATTCCGCGAGCCCGCGCACGGGGGTCAGGATCAGCACCTGCTCCGGCCGCACGCCCGCCCCCCGCGCGATGCCCACCTGGTGCCGCCGTCCGGCGACCGACACGATCGAGCCCTCGCCTGCGCGGCGGAGCGATTCCGTGAGCGGTGCGAGCACGCCCGGCTCGAGCGTGCTCGCGGTGGCTGAGCCGGCAGCCGGATCCCAGGCGACGAACTCGCAGCCGGTGAGCCGCCTGAGGGTTTCGAGAACCGGCGGCGTGAGCGCCACCCGCGAGGTGGTCAGGGCCTCGACCACCCGCTCCCGCCCGGCTCGCGCGGCGGCCTGGGATCGCCGGGCCTCGAGCCAGGCGGCGAACGCCATGTTGGCGAGCACCGCCGCGAGCACGAGGCCCACGACGGGCAGCACGAGCTGCCCGAACAGCGATCGGCCGCGGCGGCTGGTCTCCATGCGGTGATCCTACCGCGGCGGTGGCGTAGGATGCCCCCATGCCCGTTCGCCCGCACCCCCTGTGCCTCCCGACGCTCGTCGTGGTCCTCGCTGCGGTGGCGGGGGCTGCGGAGTACCCCGCGGCGCTGGTCGACTTCGGGCCACCCTCGGCCACGCCGCTCTTTGCCGGGGGTGGCCCCGATGCGTGGGACCGCGACCTCCGCGAGCGTGGCTGGATCATCCGCACTGCCGAGGGCTGGCACCTCTGGTACACGGGCTCGAACCCCGGTCGCGATCCGGTGCGGCGGCTCGGTCATGCGGTGAGCCCCGATGGCCTGACGTGGACACGGTCGTCGGCCGTGCCGCTCGTGGTTGACCGCTGGGTGGAGGACGTGTGTGTCGTGCAGGGCGGTGCCGGCAGCCGGCGGGCCTGGTGGATGGTCGCCGAGGGGGAGCACGATGTGGCCCACCTGCTCGTGTCGCGAGCCGGCCGCGACTGGCGGCCGTGCGGCCCGCTCGACATCCGCCTCGCGAGCGACGTGCGGATCCCCGACGGCCCCCGCGGCACGCCCGCCGTCTGGCTCGAGAACGGCACCTGGCATCTCTTCTACGAGCGACGCGACGAGGGGGTGTGGCTGGCGACGTCGCGGGACCTGCGCACGTTCCGGAACGTCCACGATGAGCCGGTGCTCGGCTGCGGGCCCGAGGTGTACGACCGCCACGGGGTCGCGTTCGACCAGATCGTGAAATTCCGCGGCCGCTACTACGCCTACTACCACGCGAGCCCCGCCGCCGACCGGAGCACCTGGCAGACCTGCATCGCGACGAGCACCGACCTCGCCCACTGGACGAAATGGTCGGGCAACCCGCTCCTGCCG
>JBJTDZ010000045.1:0-25584 GCA_046092585.1 Pirellulales bacterium
GGCTGCGAACCGCTCGCCATGCGTTGCGTAGGTGTGCCGCAGCCAGCCCGGTGCGTCGCGGGGGGCGTCGGAGGTCAGGGTGCCGGTGCACAAGCCGCAGGGGGCGCTGCCGGCGGTGCCGCCGCGGCAGTGGGCGGCGCAGCCGGTGGTATCTGCTGGGTCGCCCGCGAGGTTTACGGCGAAACCAACCCGAAGTGGCTCGTCTTCCGTCACTGGCTCGTGACCGACGCACCGGGCTGGCTGCGGCACACCTACGCAACGCATGGCGAGCGGTTCGCAGCCTGGATCCACGACAAGCCCGTGGTGAAGGCCGCCGTGCGAACGCTCATGGACCAGGCGATCGCCGAGGCGATGGTGCCATGCCCCGCTTCGGAGTGATCCTCGCCGCGGCCGGCCAGAGCAGCCGGTTCCAGGACGCCAACTACAAGAAGCCGTTCGCCCCGCTGGCCGGTCGGCCGGTGTGGATGCACTCGGCCGAGAAGTTCACCGACCGCGACGACGTGAGGCAGGTCGTGGTGGTGGTCTCCTCCGACGACCGGCAGGCTTTCGTGGAGAAGTTCGGGGCGAACCTCGCCTTCATGGGCATCACGCTCGCCGAAGGGGGCGCCACGCGGGCCGAGTCGGTTCGCCGCGGTCTCGAGAAACTGGACGACGAGATCGACATGGTGGCCATCCACGACGCGGCTCGACCCTGCCTCGCGGCCGCGTGGATCGACAGGGTGTTCGCCGCCGGTGCCCGCACCGGCGCCGCGATCCTCGCCATCCCCGTCGTGGGCACGCTCAAGCGGGTCGGGGCCGACCATACGATCGTGGAGACGGTCGACCGCACCGGGCTCTGGGAGGCGCAGACGCCGCAGGTGTTCTCCCGCGAACTGCTCGGGAAGGCCTTCGCCACCCACGCCGACGGCGCCGCGACCGACGAGGCGTCGCTCGTGGAACGGCTCGGCCATCCGGTGACCGTCGTTCCCGGGTCTCCCATCAACCTCAAGATCACCAGCCGCGAGGACCTGAAGCTCGCGGAGCAGGCCCTCAAGGCCCTGCCGGCACCGAAGCTTGGCGGACCAGCCCATCCCTTCGCCGACGGCGACCTCTGGCGATAGCCCCATGCCCCACGACCTCGTCAGTGATTTCGAGGCGCGCGGCCTCGTGCACCAGTCGACGGATGCCGCCGCGTTGCGGCACTGGCTCGCGACGCCCGGCCGCCGCATCTACGCCGGGTTCGACCCCACGGCCGACAGCCTCCACGTGGGCCACCTCGTGGCGCTCGTCCTCCTTCGGCGGGTGGCCCGCGCGGGTCACGAGCCCGTGGCGGTGCTCGGCGGCGCCACCGGCATGATCGGCGACCCGAGCGGCCGCAGCGACGAGCGCAATCTCCTCACGCCGGTGGAACTCGCCGCCAACATCGCCGCCGTCGGGCGTCAGGTGCATGCCATCCTCGGGTCGGCCGGCGGCCGCGTTCACGTGGTGAACAACGCCGACTGGATGCGGGGCGTGGGCTACCTCGAGTTTCTTCGCGACGTCGGCAAGCACTTCCCGCTCTCGCAGATGCTCGCCAAGGATTCCGTGAAGGGCCGGCTCGAGCGGGACGGTGGCATCTCCTACACGGAGTTCAGCTACATGCTGCTCCAGGCCTGGGACTTCGTGCACCTCTCCGACGTGCTCGACTGCCGCGTCCAGATCGGGGGCAGCGACCAGTGGGGCAACATCACGGCGGGCATCGAACTCGGCCGCCGCCTGAGGTCCCGCGACCTGCACGGGATCACCTGCCCGCTGCTCACGAAGGCCGACGGCACGAAGATGGGCAAGACGGCGTCGGGCGCGATCTGGCTCGATCCGGCACGCACGAGCCCGTATCGCTTCTACCAGTATTGGATCAACCTCGACGACACCGATGCCGGCCGATGCCTCCTGCGGCTCACCGAGTTGCCACTCGATGAGATTGCCGATCTCGATGCCAGACGGGCTGCGGATCCGGCCGCCCGTGACTCCCAGAAGCGGCTCGCCGAGGAACTCACGCGACTCGTGCATGGAGAGGCCGGCCTCGTCGCCGCCCGGCAGGCCACCGAGATCTTCTTCGGCGCCGAGATCGCCAGCCTCGACGATGCGGTCCTCGCCGAGATTTTCGCCGACGTGCCGAGCCACGAGTTTCCGCGGGCCACGCTCGACGGCGACGGGCTCCCGCTCGTCGAGGCGCTCAAAGCCACGGGCCTCGCCCAGAGCGCCTCGGCCGCCCGGCGGACGATCGAACAGGGGGGCGGCTATGTCAACAATCGGCGGGTCAGCGACCCCGCCCATCGGCTCACGCCGCGCGACCTCGTGGGCGCTGCGACACTGGTGCTACGGTCCGGCAAGAAGTCGTATGCGGTCGCCAGGTTTGTCTGAGACCAGCCCCGGGAGGATTCCCATGCGTCGTCTGCTGCTCGCCCTGCTCCTCGTGGCGTCGACGATGACACCGCCCGCCTCCGCAGCCGAGCAGCCCGAGACGGTCGGAGCCGCGGCGACGCTCGAGGACCGGCTCAAGACCGGCCTGCGAGTCAAGGCCCCCCGCGACATGCAGTTCGTGGAGACGGTCGCCCGGCGGGTCCGCGAGGGACGACTCCCCGCGCGGCTCGTCGACTCCACGTACACGTGGGCGATCGCCCGCGGACGCAAGCACCCCTTCCCGGCGTTCGAGCACGTGATCCGCCTGCAGGCGCAGAAGCTCAACGTACCCCTGTAGACGGCCGGCGATGGTGCTCGACCGCCCATGCGACAGCGTGCAAGGATGAGGTGAGGGGGTCGGCAAACGCTCGAGGAGCCTTGGGCGTATCCTCGCCCCGGCGACGATCCGAAGGACCGCGAAGCGGCGACTTTTGCCGCCCCCGAGCCGGCACGTCACCTGCCTCGCTTACTGGACGGGGCCGGAGGTGCGTCCAGGCGATACACCGCGAACGCGTCGTTCGCGAAGAGCCGCCGGCCGGGAAATCCCTCCAGCAGTGGCGCGTCGAGCGGCACGACGGCATGGTCGGCGCCATAGCGATCGGCGCAGGCTCGCACCCTGTCGGGGCCGAGGGACGCCGTCGATCGCTCCAGGGCGGCAAGGCTCCCGTCTCGCGAGAAGCAGTCGATGATCCGCCGCCGCCACGCGACGAGCGACGCCGCGTCCTGCGGGCTGTTCTTCCACGACACCACCTCCCTGCGGCCCGTCCGCCACGTGAAACTCGCCGCCCCGCGGGGCGTGAGAAAGCAGGCCTCGTCAGGCGCGTGCTCCCGCACCCACTCGCAGACCTCGGACCAGGCGGCCGCAGGCAGCTTCGCGTCGCATCGCGCGACCACGTCGTTCCTTCCTGGCAACGGCCAGTGCAGCCCCTGGGCGGCGAGATCGAGGGCGAGCACCAGACCGACGGACGCCTTCAGCAGGCCCGGACGTCCGGCCGCCAGCCGCGAACATGCCGCCTCGTGGCCCAGCACCGCCACCAGTGTCGTGGCCAGCGCGAACGGCACGGCCACGTCGGCCAACCGAAACCAGTAGTAGCGAAGCAGGGCGTAGGCCGACGTCGGCGACCAGGCCTCGAGGAGCGAAAGACCGACGCCAGCGAGCGAGATCGCCAGCGCCACGGCCGTGAACGTGGTGATCCGCCGGCGGGCCTCGGACCGCGGCAGCAGCAACCCCAGCATCCACCATACGGCGGCGGCGAGCAGGTGCCGGGCCACCATGCCGTCGGCGAAGGTCCGTGGGAGCAGGTGGTGAGGCAGCCGCTCGGCCACGTAGATCCGCGTGGCCTCGGCCCGCGTCGCCGGATCGACACCCGCCATGAGCCCGAGCGCCGGCACCACCCCAGCCGCCGCCGACAGGAGGCCCGCCGCGACGAGCACCGCGGCCTGCCAGCCGAACGGCCGAAGTCGACCTCCCGTCGCGGCCCAGGTCGCCACGGTCGCGATCAGGGCCCAGCCACCCACGATCGGATGGAATGCGGCGGCGATCCCGCACCGGCACACCGCCGACGCGAACCGGCCGGTGACCACCTCGCCGAGGCCGCCGAGCAACGCCGCCCAGGCGAAGACCTTCGCCTCGCAGCCTCCGATCACCCACTCGCCCGCGGCCGTCGTGCTGCGGAGTGCGAGCGAGAAGGCCAGTGCCGCGGCGACGCGGGCCACGCCCGACGCGAGCAGCGGCACCGCCGCGTGACGAAATCCGATCGCGAGCAGGAGCCACCCCGCCACCCGGCCGAGCCACGCCGCCTGCTCCAGGGGCAGTGCGGCCGCCACGGGCCCCATCAAGCGGTAGAAGACGCCGTGTGCATCGGGCGTCTCGAGGAAGAAGTCGCCGGCACCCCACGCAGGGTCGGCGACGTGACGGGCCTTCGTGAGATAGACCGCCTCGTTGACGTCGGGCGCCGGCCAGGCACCGGCCGCGGCGAATGCGGCGGCGATGACCAGGCATTCGATGACGGCCCGGCCCCAGGCCGCGGCACCACCGCCGCCGCTTTCGTCGGTCTCGACCCGCATCTATAACCGCCTCGTCGAACGTCGTCTGAACCCCGCTCAAGGATACCGATGGCCGTGACGTCTTCCTCCGCCGCCGCTCCCGCCGGCCCCGCCACCGCCGCCCGGGGAGGCGCGCTGCGGGAAGCCGCCGCCCGCGAAATGCTGGGGATCGTCGGGGCGCCACTGCCACTGGCCGCCAAACTCGTGGAAGAGGCCGGGTTCGACGCGGTCTATCTCTCCGGGGCGGCGTTCTCGGCGGGCACGCTGGGCGTTCCCGACATCGGCCTCTTCACCCGCGACCAACTCGTGGAACAGACCCGCATCCTGGCGAGGGCCGTGTCGATCCCGGTGGTGGTCGATGCCGACACCGGTTTCGGAGGGCCGCGCGAGGTGGAAGAGACGGTCCGGCTCCTGGAGGAGGCGGGGGCCGCGGCCATCCAGCTCGAGGATCAGCGCGGGGCCGACAAACGCTGCGGCCACCTCGCCGGCAAGCAGGTGGTGGACGTCGCCGAGATGACGGAGAAGCTGGCGGCCGCCGCGGCGGGCCGCCGCGACCCGGCCACGGTCATCATCGGCCGCTGCGACTCCCGCGGCGTGCATGGGCTCGACGACTGCCTCGCCCGGCTGCACGCCTACCACGACGCCGGTGCCGACTGGCTGTTTCCCGAGGCTCTGCAGTCGCGCGACGAGTTCGGCCGCGTCGCCCGTGAACTCGGCGACGCGGCTCCTCTGCTGGCCAACATGACGGAGTTCGGAGCGAGCCCGCTGATCTCGATCCCCGACCTCGCGGCCCTTGGCTTCACCGCCGCGCTCTATCCCGTCACGCTCCTGCGGCTCGCGATGAAGGCGATGGAGGCCGGCCTTGCCATCCTCGCCGACGAGGGCACACAGGAAAGCCTGCTCGACCTGATGCAGACGCGGCAGGAGCTCTACGACCTGCTCGACTACGATCCGGCTCACCCCGAGCGACATCGCTTCGCCCGCCCCCAGGAGCCCTCGTGATGGCAGCCACCCAACCCCCATCCGGAACTGCCACGGCCTTCGCCAAGGGGCTCGCCGGCATCGTTGCCGGCCAGACCGCCATCTGCTCGCTCGACGGCGCCCTCCGCTACCGCGGCTACGGCATCGGGCCGCTTGCCGCGGTCGGCGACTTCGAGGAGGTGGCGTGGCTGCTGCTCCACGGCGAGCTGCCCACCCGGTCCGAGCATGCGGCCTTCGCCGAGCGCGTCGCCGCAGCCGCCCGGTCGCTCGATCCGGCCGTGCTCGACGCCCTTGCCCGGCTCGCCGCCACCAGCCCCCAGGCCTCGGTGATGGACGCCCTGCGGACGGGCATCAGCATGCTCGGACTCGTCGAACAGGACGACACCCCCGGCCCCCGCCCACTGCTCCTCGCGCAGGCCGAGCGTCTCCTCGGCCAGACGCCGGCGCTCCTGGCGGCCTGGCTCGACCTGACGAGCGGCCGCGACCCGCAACCGTGGCCGCCCGGCCCCCTGGCCGCGGCCCTGCTGCAGCGGCTCACCGGCCGCGTGCCCTCGCCCGAGCACGTCGCCGTCTTCGGCGCCACGCTCGTGCTCTACGCCGAGCACGAGTTCAACGCCTCGACGTTCGCCGCCCGTACCGTTGCCTCGACGGGCTCCGACATGCACTCGGCCGTCACCGCCGCCATCGGCGCGCTCAAGGGGCCGCTGCACGGCGGTGCCAACGAGAAGGTGCTGGAGGTGCTCGGTGAGATTGGCACGGCCGACCGCGTCGACGCCTGGTTGCACGAGCAGTTCGCCGCCAAGCGGGTGGTGATGGGCTTCGGCCACCGGGTCTACAAGGACGGCGACGAGCGGGCCAAACTGCTCGGCGCGATGTGCCGCGAGCTCGTACGGGGCACCGACGGGGAGCGGCTCGAGGATCTGGCCGCCCGTGTGGAGCGACTCATGCTCGAGAAGAAGGGGCTCAAGCCCAACCTCGACTGGCCGGCCGCCCGCGTCTACCACGCCCTCGGCCTGCCGGTGAAGGTGTTCACGCCGATCTTCGTCGTGGCCCGGATGAGCGGCTGGACCGCCCACGTGATCGAGCAGATCGGCGACAACCGGATCATCCGGCCGCTCTCGCTCTACTCGGGCCCCGCGCCCCGCGAATACGTGCGACCGCGTTAGCCCGCATCTCGGTTCGGTGCGACAGCGACGTGGCAAACCAGAGACGGCAGGCACGGGGGCCGGCAAACGCTCGAGGAGCCTTGGGCGTATCCTCGCCCCGGCGACGAGACTTTTGCCGCCCCCGAGCCGGCGACCGCCTGTTCTAGGCCGCCGTCTAGCGAGTGCTCGCCGCCTGGTCGGCGGTGGCCGCCGCGGTTTCCACGTCGGCATGCACGGTGACGACGGGCACGGCCCCTTCGCCGAGGTCGGTCGTGATCCGCAACTGCTGCTCGATCCGCCCCGCCTCGCTGCCCGCCTGGAACGTGACGGGCAGGATGTGCACCTTGGCCGGCGTGGTCTTCGGCTCGCACGTCAGGCAGCCGTCCTCGCAGGCGATGCCCGTGATGCAGAAGTCGCGATTGGCCCGCACGACCACGTTTTTCGTGACCGTGCCGCCACACTTCACCGCGCCGAGCGAGAGCAACTGCGGACTGACGGTGACCGCCGCGACCACCCGGCCCTCCACGTCCATCGGGATCTGCGTGGCCCGGGCGTCGGTCGTGACGAGGATCAGTTGCCCCTTGATGTAGCCCGCAGGAGCGTCGGGCTTCAGCCGCATCGTGAGGTCGTAGGTGGTCTGCGAGGCCGAGCGTGTCGGCTTGGACAGCGAGACCTCGAAGTTGGGATTGGCGCTGCGGACGTCGTTGATGTCCCAGGCGGCGCTGCCCACCCTCGTGACCCGCACCTGCCGTTCGGCGCCCGCCCCGAGGTCGACGTTGCCGAGATCCACGAACGGCGGCTCGAAGGTGACGTCGCCCCGGATGTTGCCCGCCACCCGCAGCTGAACCTCCGCGTGAAAGGGCTTGTCGAAGGTGACGGTGAGCGTGGCCCCGTGCTGGCCGAGGAAGGTGCGGGTGTTGAAGGTGGCGACCACCTCCGACGTTTCATGCGTCTTGAGGTCACGCTGCGTCACCTGCGGCGAGGTGCAGCCGCAGCTCGTCCGCACGCCCACCACGTGAACGTCTTCCTTGTAGATGTTGCGAAAGACGAAGCGATACTCCGTCTTCGACCCCTTGGCCACGGTGCCGAAGTTGTGGCTCGTGACGGTGAACATCTTCGTGGCCCATTCCTGGGCCGGGGCGATCTCGGCGCCGAGGGCGAGCAGAAACGCGAGGCCGCACGCAACCGCACGACCGGGAGCCAGGGGAGAGCGGAACATGAGACGGCCCACGAGAGAGAGGGCGGTCGGCCGATGACAGGCCTGACGCCACCCGGTGAAGAGTACGGATGCCATACGACGAGCGTCAACGCGAGGGGGCTGGTGGTCGGCGGATCGCCGCCGTCTCCGGCGGCCCGGCCACTACCTCTCCAGTATTCACCGGAAGGCGTGTCCATCGACGCCGAAAAGGCTATTTTTCGGCCCGTCTGCAGGCTGCCGCCCGGCACGACCGATACAGCCCTTGAGGTTTCGTACAATGCGGTTGTCAGGATCCGAGGAGCACGGCCGCGTGGTCGTCCGGGGCCGGACAATGGCTGCCGACCACGGGGCCGGTGGCACCAAGAACCTGACGGGGGCGTACCGGTATCGACCGGATGGCAAGAGGCCCGGATTGCGTGTCGTGGTTGGTCGGCTGGCCACGTTAAAAGTCGACCAAGCTTCAATTGCCGAAGCTCAGTTTTCTCTGGCTGCTTAACTAAGCAACCCCGAGCGATGGCCCCAGTCGGAAGGGCCTCCCAATCGGTCGCCAAATCCGACTCGCCGCGATTCACCGCCTGGTACGGTCGCGGCTAAAAAAGTTCCGGGCTGGTCCGCGACGCACCCTGTCGGCCGGGGACGCGCGGACGAGACTCAAGTTGACCGGATACACACGTAGACGTTCGCGCTGAAACATCACGGGACAGGGGTTCGACTCCCCTCGCCTCCACTTCACGCCCGCCGGGGCATCCATGCCCCCGGCGGGCTGAGCCCGAAGGGCTCGCCCTCCAGGCGAGCGGTCTTCCCTGCGCCGGGGCATCCATGCCCCCGGCGGGCTGAGCCCGCGAGGGGTTGCCCGTGCCCGGGAGCCGGCGTTGCTGACCAGCGCAGGCATGGATGCCGAAGCGCAGTCAGCATCGAGTGAGCGCAGCCCAGGATGGGCGGAGCGAACGTCCGGCGATGGGCACGGGCAACCCCGAGCACGCAGCACCAGAGACGCTGTCCCCATCGCTTACGCGATTGGGCTTCCCGGGCCGGAGCGAACGTCCGGCGATGGGCACGGGCAACCCCGAGCACGCAGCACCAGAGACGCTGTCACCATCGCTTACGCGATTGGGCTTCCCGGGGCGGAACCTTCCAGAGCCTGCGTCACCAGAGAAGCCCTACGCCCTGCTCCAGCCCGGCTTGGGCCGGGCGTGAATCGTCGGTGCAGGCGGCCCCAATCGCGTGATCCGTGCCCGCTCCGCCTCCAGCGCGGGGCCCGCGAGATGCTCGATCGCCAGGTCGAACCGCACGCTCGCCCCCGGCTCCAGCGTTGCGACCCGGCCCTGAGACTCCTCGAACGATCGTGGGTTGGGATAGTTCGTTCCCGGCTCCAGGCCGGTCACGTAGCCGTCGCCGAGGCCGCCCTCGTTCTTCCAGAGCGTGAAGCAGGGGAGCGTGTCGGCCCGCCACGACACCGCGGCGCCGCCTCGGCCATCGGGACCCACGAGCAGGGCCGTCGCGCGGCCGTCGGGGCCTGGACGCAGCCGTACGAAGTGCACCTGCTCGCCCCGGCCCGCCTGCGGGCCCGCATAGCGACTCCAGGTCGGCACGTCGCCCACCGCGGCTTCGTCTCGTGGGGCACGTTCCTCGACCGCGGCCACGATCTCGGCGCCTGGCCCGAGCAGCGGCGGGCCGAGGTTCACGTGATAGAGCATCTGCGCCGTCACGGGGCGGTCGGAGATGTTCTTCACGCTGTCGGTCCAGGCCACGCGATGCCGATCGGCATGGACTGTCAGCGACGTCGTCATCCGCAGGGCGTGCACGAGAAATCGCGTTTCATCGACGGCGCCGGTGAGCGTGATCGTGCCCGCCGCCTCGTCGAGAGTCACGTCGAGATGGTGGGCGGGAAGGTTGGCGATGCGGCCATGCAGGGGATGCACGAGCCGGCCCCCGGCGTCGAAATCCGGGGCGCCGTTGCTCACGAGGCCGCAGCGGGCCACCAGTTCGTCGAAGCCGTCGAGCCAGCCGATCCCGGAGGGCTCGGAGAGGGGCACGAACCGCGGATGCACCGGGCCGTGCACGGGCGACTGCCAGCCCAGTTCGACGCCCCCCGCCATGATCTTCCAGATGCCGAGGCCGCGATCGGGCAGCACGAACACCTTCGTGTCGCCGGCCACGAGTTCCACGAGCAGCACGCCCTCGCGCAGGCCACCGGAGAGCCTTCTCGTCCGCACGGCCAGCCGGCCGAGCGACACGTCGACCCGGTCTGCCACCGGAAACGAGGCAGACCGATGCGAGGTGATCAGCTGCAGGGTCTGCGACGACATGGCGGCGGGCTCCTCGCGATGATCGAACTCCGCGGTTCACCTTCTGCCGCGCACACGCGGCGAGCGAACGCGGCCCAAACCGGCGTCAGGATACCGTCCCGCCCCGGCGTGAGGCAGGCGGCTTGAAGCCTCCAGCGACGGCCGTCACAGTGATCACTCCGGGCCGCGGTTCGCCGCAGCCCTCCCTTCGCCTCCCGAGCGATCCCATGAACGACCTGAAGATCTTCAGCGGTCCGGCCAATCCCGCGCTTACGCAGGATATTTGCCGGTATCTCAACCTCCCGATGGGCAAGATCGCCCTCGGCCGGTTTCCCGACGGGGAGATCTCCTGCAAGATCGACGAAGACGTCCGCGGCCGCGATGTCTTCATCGTGCAGCCGACCTGCCCGCCGGTCAACGAGCACATCATGGAGCTGCTCGTGATGATCGACAGCTTCAAGCGGGCGAGTTCCTTTCGCATCACCGCGGTGATCCCCTACTTCGGCTACGCGCGGCAGGACCGCAAGGACGCCGGCCGGGTGCCGATCACGGCGAAACTCGTCGCCAACCTGATCACCCGGGCCGGTGCCGACCGGGTCCTGGCGATGGACCTGCACGCCGCGCAGATCCAAGGCTTCTTCGACGTGCCCGTCGACCATCTCTACGCGGCACCGGTGCTCAACAACCACCTGCAGTCGCTCGACATCCCCAAGGACGACATCGTGGTCGTGAGCGCCGACGAGGGGGGCATCAAGCGGGCGGTGGGCCACGCCAACCGCATCGGGGCGCCGCTGGCGATCATCGACAAGCGGCGGCTGTCGGCCGACACCACGAAGAGCACCAACATCATCGGCGCGAGCGTCGAGGGGAAGACGGCCGTGCTCTTCGACGACATGATCAGCACCGCAGGCTCGATCTGTGGGGCAGCCGACGTGGTCAGCCGCCATGGCGCCAAGTCGATCTACGCCGCGGCCACCCACGGGCTGCTCGTCGGCCCGGCCATCGAGCGGCTCAAGCAGGCGCCCTTCACGAAGATCATCATCACCGACTCGATCCCGCTCACGCCGGGAAAGATGCTCCCCAACATCACCGTGCTCTCGGTCGCCAGCCTGCTCGGCCAGGCGATCAAGCGGATCCACCGCAACGAGTCGGTGAGCATGATGTTTCAGTAGCCGGCGATTTGAGGCTCGGCTTCGTCACCAAGGCATCAGTCCCCATCGCTTCCGCCATTGGGCTTCCCGGGGCTCCGGTGGGCCCCGCCTCTGGAAGCGTAACCGCGTAAGCGGTACGACCGCGAAACGCTCGGCGTGGCCCCCATCGCTTACGCGATTGGGCTTCCCGGGGCGCAGCGAACGTCCGGCGACGGGCATGGGCAACCCCGCGCCCGCGTGATGTAAACTCCACGATCATGCCCCAGACCGCTGCAGGACGAGCCCTGTCGGCCGCCGTCGCGATGCTGATGGCGGGCATTCATCCCGCCAGCGCGATCGACGAGTTCGAACGCCCGCCCATCTCCTACAGCGACACCACCCCGGACAACGCCGTCTCGCGGCTCCAGGCCCGGCTCGATGCCAACGCCATCGCGCTCGCCCACCACGAGCGGCTTGGCTACCTGCCGGCCGTTCTGGAGGCGCTCCACGTGCCGGTGTCGAGCCAGACGCTGGTGTTCTCCAAGACGAGTCTCCAACAGCAGCGGATCTCGCCCAAGAATCCCCGGGCGATCTACTTCAACGACGATGCCTACGTGGGCTACGTCCGCGGAGGCGACGTGGTGGAGGTGTCCGTGGCCGATCCACGGCTCGGCACCGTCTTCTACACGCTCGACCAGCAGGAGGCGGAACGCCCCACGTTCGTGCGCCAGATCGACGACTGCCTCGCCTGTCATGCCGGCTCGCAGACCTCCGGCGTGCCGGGGCACGTGGTCCGCAGCGTCTACGTCGATGGCTCGGGCCAGCCGATCTTTTCCGCGGGGTCACATCGGGTCGACCACACGACGCCGCTCATCCAGCGGTTCGGTGGCTGGTATGTCACGGGCACGCACGGCCCGCAGCAGCACTTGGGCAACATCACGTTTCGGCGGCGCCCCGACCACGACGGCGTCGACGATGCGTCGGGACTGAACAAGATGGATGTCGCCGGGCGGTTCGAGGCCGAGGGCTACCTCTCGCCCCACAGCGACCTGGTGGCGCTGATGGTGCTCGCCCACCAGGCGTTCGCCCACACCATGATCACGAAGGCGGGCTTCGAGGCCCGCTCCGCCCTCCATCGCGAGGCCGCCCTGAACAGGGAACTCGGGGAACCGGCCGACCACCGCTGGCCGAGCACCACCACCGTGCTCGACGCCGCGGCAGAGTCGCTCGTGGCCTGCTGCCTGTTCCACGACGAGCCTCCGCTCACGGCCCCGATCGGCGGCACGTCGGGCTTCGCCGCCGAGTTTGGGGCGCAGGGACCGCGGACCCCCGATGGCCGGACGCTCCGCGCCCTCGACCTCCAGACCCGCTTGTTCAGGTATCCATGCAGTTATCTCGTCTACAGCGAGAGTTTCGCGGCCCTGCCCGCCGAGGTCCGGGATCGGTTCTGGCGGCGGATCGACGCCGCGCTTGCCTCCCAGCAGGCAGCGGCGGGTGGCCTGCCGGAGACGGAACGGACGGCCATCCGCGACATCCTGGTGGCCACGCACCCCGAGGCCCGGGCTGCCTGGGAGCCCCGGTAGACACTCACGGGGGATGCCCGCCGGTTTTGGACAGCGTGTCCGGCCAAAATCGGCAGGAAACGGCTCGTCTTGCGGAAGCGGCCGCAGATGGCACACTTGGGGGCTTCGCACGCAGTCTTCACAGGGTTTCCGATGAGCGACACACTCGAAGTTTCCGTCCGTAAGGGATCTGGTTCGCGGGAGAGCCGTCGGCTCCGCAAGCAGGGCCTCGTCCCCGCCGTCCTCTACGGCCACGGCGACAAGGTCGTCGGCCTGACGGCCACCCGCGAGGCCGTTTCTGCGGCAGTTCGGCACGGTTCCCGCGTCGTCAACCTCACCGGCGCGGTCAAGACGTCCGCTCTCATTCGCGAGCTCCAGTGGGACACGTTCGGCGTCGAGCCGCTGCACGTCGACTTCCTCCGCGTGAGCGCGTCGGATCGCATCCGCGTCAAGGTGCCCGTGCACCTCAAGGGCGAGTGCCCTGGCCAGAAGGCTGGCGGTGTCGTCAATCTCGTGGCTCACGAGGTCGAACTGGAGTGCACCGCCGACCACGTGCCGGAGTTCGTCAATGCGAACGTGGGCCATCTCGAACTGGGGCATGCCCTGAAGGTGAAGGATCTCGAACTTCTGCACGGTGCAGCACCCGCGGAGAATGCCGAGGAGACGGTCGTCACCTGCGTGCTGCCCGCGAAGAAGGGTGAGGAGGTCGCCGCGGGTGCGGCCGCCGAGCCCGAGGTCATCGGCCGCAAGGCAGCCGAGGAGGGGGAGGCCGAAGCGGGGAAGGGGTGACCCGGTGGCGGGCGGCCTGACCGTCCAGCGAGCGTGGAAGTCCCCCGTGGAGATCTTCGGTTCACCGTGAAGCTCGTCGTCGGCCTGGGCAACCCGGGCCATGCCTATCGGGATACGCGGCACAACGTCGGCTTCGAAGTGCTCGAGACGCTCGCCAGGCGAGCGGGCTCGCCCGTGCGACGGGCGCGATTCCAGGGAGAGGTGGTCCACGCCACGATCCGGGGCGTCCCGACCCTGCTCCTGTGGCCACTGACGTGGATGAATCTGAGCGGTTCCAGCGTGCTGGCGGCGAGGGACTTCTACAAGATCCCGGAATGTGACATGATCGTGGTCTGCGACGATTTCAACCTCCCGCTCGATTCCATCCGGCTGCGGCCGGGTGGATCAGGGGGCGGCCAAAACGGGCTGGCCGACGTGCTGTCCCGGCTGGGCACGACCACGATTCCACGGCTTCGGCTGGGCATCGGTCCGGTGCCACCGGGATGGAAGTCGGCCGATTTCGTGCTCGGCAAGTTTCCGAAGTCCGATCGGGAGCGGGTCGAGGCGATGGTCGACAGGGCGGCCGACGCCGCCGAGGAATGGGTTGCCCTGGGCATCCAGGCGGCCATGAACAAATACAACTGAACGCCGCGGGCGTTCACGACGAGCACGGCAACGAGATTCGACGAGACACGAGGAGCACGACGATCATGGCGGTGTACGAAGGCATGTTCATCCTGGACCCCACGAGGTTTTCGCGCGACCCGGGGGCCGCGGCCCAGCAGGTGGCCGACCTCATCACCCAACATGGCGGCACGCTGCTGGCGGCCCGACTCTGGGACGAGCGGAAACTTGCCTACCCGATCAATGGCCACAAGAAGGGCGTCTACTGGCTCACCTACTTCAAGATTCCCGGCGGCAACCTGATGGCGTTCGAGCGGCAGTGCGAGATCACCGACGAGATCATCAGGAAACTCGTACTGAAGGTCGACGATCGAATCGCAGACGCCCTCGTGCAACATGCCCTCGCCGGCGAGGCGACCCCGCGACGAGCGTCGGGCCCGGCGACTCCGGCGGCTGTCACGGAATGACCCCGACCGGGCCGCTTGCACCCATCGGCCCTGGGGGGTACTCTACCAGGAAGTGAACAGGCGTTCATACTTCTATCGGAGGTTTCGGCCATGGCGAGTTTCAACAAGGTGATCCTGCTCGGCAACGTGACCCGCGACCCTGAGCTGCGGTACATCTCCAGCGGCACGGCCGTTACCGACATCGGCCTGGCCGTGAACGACCGTCGCAAGACCGCCACGGGCGAGTGGGTGGAGGAAACGACCTTCGTCGACGTCACGCTCTGGGGTCGCACGGCCGAGATCGCCGGCGAGTACGTCACCAAGGGTTCCCCCCTGCTCATCGAGGGCCGGCTCAAGCTCGACACCTGGGGAAAAGGACGGCAAGAAGAACTCGAAGTTGCGGGTGGTCTGCGACCGGATGCAGCTGCTCGGATCGAAGGGGGACGGCCCCCGGAGCGGCGCGGCGCGACCCCGTCCGGCAGTTCGCGGTGGCCAGCCGGCCGACGATTTCGGCCAGCCGGAGCCGGATTATGATGCTCCCCAGGGCCATGCCTCCGGCGGCGTGGCCGCCGACGACGACATTCCGTTCTGAACTCTCCACCAAACCACCCCGTTCTCTGCCAGCCAGGAGTCTCTCCATGCCCACCAAGGAAGCCCCCCTCGTCGAAGCCAACGGCCGTCGCCTGCCCAAGGGCAAGCGGGGTGGCATCGAGTTGCTGCTCGTGCACACCGTCGATCACCTTGGCAAGCAGGGCGACGTGGTCGAAGTGAAACGCGGCTATGCCTACAACTACCTGCTGCCGCAGGGGCTGGCCACGATCGCCACCGACCATCACAAGCGGATGGTGGAGAAGCACCGCGCCAAGCTCGAGGAGATCGCCCGCGAGCGGCTCGCCGGCCTCCGCAGCGTGCTTCAGGAACTCGTCCGCACGAGCGTCACGATCGAAGCCAACGCCAACGACGAGGGTCACCTCTACGGCTCGGTCGGCTCGGCAGAGATTTCCCGGTCCCTCAAGCAGCAGGATCTCATGGTCGCTCCGGACCAGATCATCCTCCAGGGACCGCTCAAGGAGGTTGGCCTCTACACCGTCAAGGTGAAGCTCGCACCCGACGTCGAGGGCGACCTCAAGGTCTGGGTGGTGCCCAGCAGCAGCGACGCCGGCGCGAAGTGACGTGCCGACCGTGAGGTCGGCCGTGGGGCTGGTGGTCGGGACGGGTCGTGGGCTGGTGGTCGCTGGTGGCGCAGGGAGGCTCGAGCATGGCTGCATCCCGGGACGGTGGCCGAGACAGGGAGCGGGACGGCGGCCGATCACGCCGGCGCGACGCCAGGGACGCCACCCCGGCCGATGCCGCCGTGCTCGAGGCTCGTGAACGGCCGGCCAATCTCGACGCCGAACGAGCCGTGCTCGGCAGCATCCTGCTGAAGCCCGACGTCTGCGACGACATCGCGCTGGTTGTCCGGCCCGAAGACTTCTCCGACGAATCACTGCAGGTGCTCTACCGCCACCTGCTCGAACTCCACGACTCGGGCAAGCGGATCGACACCACGATCGTGGTGGAGCGACTCCGGACACAAGGGGATTTCGAGCGGATCGGCGGCGCCGCCGCCCTCGCTGACGCCGTCCAGTCGGTGCCGCACGCGGCCCATGCCACCCACTACGCGGCGATCGTCCGCGACAAGGCGATCCTCCGGTCGCTGATCGACGCCGGCACCGACATCCTCCGCGACGCCTACGACACCGGCGACGAGCCGCGACAGCTGCTGGCCCGTGCCGAGGAGAAGATTTTTTCGATTCTCGAGCGCCGAAGCTCGGCCGAGGCGAAGCCGATCCAGTCGGTGCTCGAGGACGTGATGGTCCGCATGGACGCGCGGATGAAGCATGAGCACACGATCGGCGGCGTGGAAACCGGCTTCACCGACCTCGATTCCCTGTGCGGCGGCCTGCACAACTCCGAACTCGTGATCCTCGCGGCCCGCCCCAGCATGGGGAAGACGGCCTTCGCCATGAACATCGCGGAGCACGTGGCGATCAACGTCAAGACGCCCGTGCTCTTCGTGAGCCTCGAAATGGCGAGTCTCGAACTTGCCGACCGCCTGCTCTGCTCGGCGGCCCAAGTGAACGGCCACCGGCTCCGCAATGGCACGATCTCGCAGGAGGATCGCCGCCGGCTGGTGCAGAAGTCGTCGGAGATCGGCGCGGCTCCGCTCTACATCGACGACACGCCGAGCCGCACGCTGACGGAGATCGCGGCCGTGGCCCGGCGGCTGAAGCGCAAGCAGGGGCTCGCCCTGATCGTGATCGACTACCTCCAGTTGATCGAGCCCGACAATCCCCGCGACCCCCGGCAGGAGCAGGTGGCCCGGATCGCCCGTCGGCTCAAGGCGATGTCTCGCGAGCTCGACATCCCGGTGCTCTGCCTCGCGCAGCTCAACCGCCAGGCGGAGGTCTCCCGCGACAACCGCCCGCGACTCAACCACCTCCGCGAGTCGGGCGCCATCGAGCAGGACGCCGACGTGGTGATGTTCGTGCACCGCGAGGAGTATTACCAGACCAACGACGAGGACCGCGAGCGGGTGCGCGGCCAGGCGGAGATCATCATCGCCAAGCAGCGCAATGGCCCGATCGGTGACGTCAAACTGCTCTGGCAGCACGACTTCACCCGGTTCGTCAACCTCGAGCATCGGCCGTACGATGAGTTCGAGCAGTTCACGAGTTCCGGGTTCTGAAGCGGCTCACGGCCGGTTGGCGGCGGCCCGATCGGTGCCCGGGGTGACATCGAGGCCGAGTCCGTCGTCGTCACCTCGCTCGAGGCGTTCCCAGGCGATGGCCCCCATCGCCGCATTGTCGGTGCACAGCGACCGCGGCGGGATCAGGATCTCGATGCCCCGTCGGCGACCGAGCGACTCGAGCGATTCGCGGAGCAGCGTATTGGCGGCCACGCCCCCGCCAACGGCCAGCGACCGGCAGCCGGTGCGGTCGAGGGCGAGTTCGACTTTCGCGAGGATCGTGTCGACGACTGCCTGCTGGAACGAGGCGGCGAGGTCGGCGAGCTGGCGTCCCGTGGGCGGGGGCGGCACGGGGCCGGCGACGGGCCGCACGAGGTAGCGGAGCGCCGTCTTGAGCCCGCTGAAGCTCATGTCGAGACGATCGCGGTCGCGGGCGAGTGGACGTGGCAGGCGGTGGGCGCGGGGGTTGCCCCCCGCCGCCGCCCGCTCGATCTCGGGTCCTCCCGGGTAGCCGAGACCGAGCAGGCTCGCCGCCTTGTCGAAGGCTTCCCCGGCCGCGTCGTCGATCGTGCCCCCGAGCCGGACGGCGTCGAGAGGGCCGAGCACGTGAAACAACGAGGTGTGCCCGCCGCTGGCGACGAGGCCGACGCAGGGATAGGTGAGCCTCTCCCCATGAGCCAGCCGGCAGGCGTAGAGATGCGCGAGGATGTGGTCGTAGCCCACGAGGGGAACGCCGAGCACGGCTGCCAGGGTCTTGCCGGCCGCCAGCCCCACGAGCAGCGAACCGACGAGACCGGGCCGCACGGCCACGGCCACCGCCTCGATGTCGGCCCGCGAGACCCCGGCCCGGGCCACGGCCTCGTCGATCACCGGAATGATCCGCTCGACGTGGGCCCGAGATGCCACCTCCGGCACGACCCCGCGCCACCTGGCGTGCAACTGTTCCTGCGTCGCGACCACGCTGCCGAGCACCTCGCGGTTGCGCGCGATCACCGCGGCCGCGGTCTCGTCACAGGTCGTTTCGATCGTGAGGAGTGGCATGGGGGCGATGGTCCTGGAGGGCCGCGTGCGGACCGCCGCGGCGTGGCGGCCATGCGAGCCCGGAGGGGCGAGCGCCCCACGAGGCGAGGGGCATCTTGGCTGCACCTCCGCCGAGCCAAGGCCGCGGGGGCCGGGGATGGCCCCGCGGCCGTGTCCTCAGAAGTCGTACCACATCCCGACCCCGTAGCGATTCTGATTGTAGAAGACGAACTCGTATTGCGGATCCGAGCCGTAGAGATACTCGAAGCCGATGCGAAAGAGTTTTTCGCTGCGGCGGCCCCGCCACGCCCAGCCGGTCTGCACGCAGACGTTGCCCCCCCAGTCGAGCTCCTGCCGCGACATCCCGTTGACGGCGAGGAAGGGGGCCCCGTGGATGCCGGTCGCTCGCGCCTGGATCAGTTCCGTGCCGAACTGGAACTCCCAGGGTTCGGAACCGCCGGCATTGAAGAAGGCGTAGCCCACCTCCCCGTACAGCCGCAGCCAGTCGAGCAGGTAGTAGGAGTTGCCCCACACCACGCAGTCGCGGACATAGTTGACCCGCGGAAAGGTCGGGTGCTTGAGCATCGCCTCGTCGCCGAGGTGGGCGCTGTTGTGATAGTAGGCGAGCTTCGTCTGCCAGCGGCCGATGCCGTACACGAGCGGTACTCCGAAGCGGTAGTCGGCCGAACGGAGATCGCGATCGTCCTGGGGATCGAGCCGCACGAAGGCCGCCCCCTCGATCTGCACTTCGAATCCCTGCGGATGCAGGACCGTGTCGGAACCGTAGCGGAGGATCGAGGCCCGGCCGCCGAGGGTGGTGTCCCAGAGCCAGCCGTTCTGGATCGACGGATTGAACGGATCGGGGGCGGTGTCGTCATACCAGACGCTTCCGATTCGCGGCTCCTTGGGGCCGGCGAGGTAGCTCGTGTAGATGAGGTTGTTGGGCAGCAGCTGCCACGACCAGGGCCGCGCGGCCCAGAGGTCGTCGAAGCACTGCGGATAGCCGGCGTGCGGCGGCGGGCATTCCTCGGGCTCGCCGGCATCGGCACCATAGAAGCCGTCGAGCAGCACGGGGCCCTGAGGCTGAACGGGCGGGAGGTTCTCGACGTCGGGCGGCACGTCGTCGGCGACCTGAATCAGGGGCATGGTCGTCACCGCGCCGGCGGACGGGGATGCGGCGGCCGGCACGGCCTGCACGACGGCGCCCGCGAACCACGCAATCCACGCCACGAGCCACCGGCCTCGGGCACGCGACACGGCCCGGCGGGCGGCCGAGCCGCAGGCGGCGCAGATCGAGGCGGAGGCTGGATCGGGCATGGATCAAAAACCGGCGGCGGGCGGGGGCGGAATGCTGCGACTCGGGGGCACGGCTTGCGAACCGCAGCCTTCGCGGCGACACTCTAGGATCGTGGGGTCAGGCTTCCACAGAGAGATCGGCACGGAGGCGCCGGTTCCCACAGGCTGGAAACGGCAGCCACCGCCACGCTGGTCGAAGCGTGGCAAGCGGCGCAAGCCGGTGAAACCGCCGAGCCTCCAGGGCCTCCCGCTTCCCCCGCCTGCCATCGTGATCCACATGCAGCCGACCGCCCAGAGTGACGCCGCCACCACGTCGACGCCCGCCCAGGAGTCGATCGCAGCGGCCCTCGGTCGCATCCCGAGCGGCCTGTTCGTGGCGAGCTGGCGCGACGGCGACGCCGATCGCTGCATGCTCGCCAGCTGGGTCATGCAGGCGGGCTTCGCACCGCCGACGGTGAGCGTGGCGGTCGCGACCACGCGGGAACTGCTGGCCGCGGCGGACAGGGGCCAGCCGTTCGCGCTGAGCGGCCTGACCGAGTCGCAGCGGCCGCTGCTCGCCCGGTTCGGCAAGCCCAGCGCCGACGCCTTTGCCGGTCTCGACGTGGAGCGGACGGCCACCGGGTGTGCCGTGCTGGCCGGGTCGGCCTGCTGGATCGAATGTCGTCCGGTGACGCGGGCAGCGCATGGCGACCACGTGGTGCTGCTGGCCGAGGTGACGGCCGCCGCCGGCACCGGCGACGCTCCACTCGTGCATGTCCGCCGCAACGGGTTGCGGTACTGAGTCCACTCGCGAGAGGCCCCCATGACCGACGTGCGTTGTTCGAGGCTCATCCTCCGGCTGCTCACCGTGGCCCTGCTCATGTGCCTTGCGGCGGGCTGCTCGTCCGGCTCGCGGACGGCACAGCACGCGGACGGCGGCGGGCCCGCCACGAAGGCCCGGCGGCTCATCTTCATCACCAACGGCGACGACCCCTTCTGGGACGCGCTCCTCGGCGGGCTGAAGGAGGGGGAGACGCGGTTCGGCTGCGAGGCCGCCGGCCTGAGGGTGTCGCGCGACGTCAACAACGCGTCGGCCGAGGGGCAGATTGAGCGGCTCCGGCAGTACGCCACGCAGGACGACGTGGCAGGCATCGCCATCAGCGTGATCCAGGCCGACAACCAGTCGATCGTGGACGAGATGAAGAAGTTGCAGGCCAAGGGAGTGAAGGTGATCACCGTCGACGGCGACGTGAACCGTGACACCTTCCGTGACGCCCGGCCGTATTACATCGGCACCGACAACCGCGTGGGGGGACGCACGCTCGGCACGGCCACCCGGAAACTGCTGGAGGCGCGGGGACTCACATCGGGCGGCTACGTGCAGTTCGCCGGCTTCACCGACAACGACAACGCCCGCAGCCGGATGGACGGCGTGACTGAGGCCCTCGGCACGGCATTCACGCAGCGCGACCGGATGCCCGACGAAATGGACCACCTCCGGGCCCGTGACAATGTCCGCAACGCCATCCAGAACCACGCCGATCTCGCGGCGCTCGTCGGCATCTGGGCCTACAACGCCCCAGCCATCGCCGACGTGGTGACGGAGACCGGCACCCGCGACAAGCACGTGGTCGCCACGTTCGACGCGGCGCCCCTGGCCGTCGGTGCGATGGCCAAGGGCAACATCGACGTCATGGTGGTGCAAAACCCCTTCGAGATGGGCGTCCGCACGGTGCGACTCCTCAAGGCGCTGGTGGAGAACGACACCGCGACGATCGCCGAGATGTACCCGCGGGCCGGCGAGCCGGGCGGCGACATCCACACCACGGGCCTGCGTGTCGTGGTGCCGGAGGGCGGTTCGCCGGTCACCGCCGATCTCTTCGACCCGGCGGTCGTCGAGCACATGACGCTGCCCGCCTTCCGCGATTGGCTGGCAACCTACAACCTCACCGGGTCATGACGATGGCCGCTTCCGGTGCGTCCGCTGCCGGCTGGCGGCTGCCGCGGCACGAACTGGCTCTCCTCGTCGCCACGGTGGCGGTGTTCGTGGTCACGGGCTGGCTCGACCCGAACCACACCTACTTCACCACCTGGGCCGAGAGCCGCGACATCATCCTCCGCAACACGGCGCTCCTGGGGATCATCGCCCTGGGGGCTGCGGTCGTGATCATCTCGGGCGGCATCGACCTCTCCGCGGGCTCCATGGTGGCATTCAGCGCCACCACCTGCGGACTCATCCTCACGCTCTGTTCGGCCCCTGACGACCGTCGGCTCGTGACCGTCGGGCCGGCGGGCATCGCCGCGGCCGTGGGCGGTGCGATCGTCTCCGGACTGCTCGTCGGGACGCTGCACACGTGGCTCATCACCGCGATCCGGCTCCCCCCGTTCGTGGCCACACTGGCAACCCTCGTGGGCCTGCGCAGCTTCGCCCGTGCCATGTGCCTGTTCGTGACGCGGGAGCGATGGGGAAGCGAATCGCAACAGATCAACGTCAACACGCCGTTCTTTGCGTGGCTCAAGGAGCACAACGTCTGGGTCATGACCGGCACCTTCCTCGTGCTGGCGGCGGTGACCTGGCTGATCCTCTCCCGCACCGTGCTGGGGCGGCACCTCTACGCGGTGGGTGGCAACCAACAGGCTGCCCGACTGAGCGGTATCCGCACTGAAAACGTGTCGTGGTTCGCCTACTGCTTCGGCAGCGTGACGGCGGCGCTGGCCGGGGTTTTTCTCATGGCCGACAGCAGCGTCGCCCAGCCGGGAACCCTCGCCCGGGGCTACGAACTCAACGCCATCGCCGCCGCAGTCGTGGGAGGCTGCAGCCTCCAGGGGGGCGTGGGCACCGTCTCGGGAACCGTGCTGGGGGCCCTCTTTCTCCGCGTGGTGATCGACGCGGTCTCGAAACTCATCAAGGCGAGCGCCGACGTCTACGAGGGGATGATCGTGGGAATCATCGTGGCGCTCGCGGTCACGTTCACGCAGGTGGGCCGGTTCTCCGGGGGCCGCACGCTTTTTCCCGGCCTCCGCGGGCTGGCGGCGATCCCCGCCATCGCGATCTTCGCAGGGCTGTTGGCGATGATGGGGGCGGCCAACGTGGAGCCGCTGCGGGGCCGCACGGCGGCCTTCGGCGTTGGGGTCGGGCTCGTCGTGCTCGCCGCGCTCGCGGTGCTCCGGCGGCTGGAGGCCGGGCGGCCGTCATGACGCCCATCGTGTCGTTTCACGGGGTCGGCAAGCGGTTCCCCGGCGTGGTCGCCCTCGAGGGGGTGTCCTTCGACCTGCGTCCCGGGGAATGCCACGCCATCTGCGGAGAGAACGGTGCCGGCAAGAGCACGCTGATGAAGATCCTGGCCGGCGTGATCGTCGATTACGACGGCGAGATCCGCGTGCGGGGCGGGCCGATCCGGTTTCGGGGCACACGCGACGCCGAGTCGTCCGGCATCGCGATCATCCACCAGGAGCTGAACCTCGTGGAGCAGCTGTCGGTGGCGGCCAACATCTTCCTCGGCCGCGAGCGCCGCACGCCGCTGGGCCTGCTCGACGACGCGGCGATGGAGCTCGCCACCGCCGCGCTCATGGAAGACCTCGAGTGCCCGCTCGATCCGCGAACGCCAGCGGCGGCACTCCGGGTTGGCGACCAGCAGCTCGTGGAGATCGCCAAGGCCCTCTCGCTGCACAGCGACATCCTGATCATGGACGAGCCGACCAGCGCCCTCACCGAGGCCGAGGTGGCACGGCTCGATCGCGTGATCGCGCGGCTGCGATCCCGCGGCGTCACCATCCTCTCCATCACCCACAAGATGGACGAGGTGTTCCGGCTCGCCGACCGGATCACCGTGCTCCGCGACGGCCGGGTGGTGACCACCGTCGACCGGGCCGCCACCACGCCCCGCGAGATCACCTCGCTCATGGTGGGCCGCGAGATCGCCGGCCACGAGTTTCACGGCTGCCGCACGCGCGGGCCGCGGGTGCTCGAGGTGCGCGACCTCTGCCTGCCGTGGCCGGGTCATGCCCGCGGCGAACGGATTTCGCGGGTGTCGCTCGACTTGCATGCCGGCGAGATCCTCGGCATCGCCGGGCTGATGGGGGCGGGCCGCACCGAACTTCTGGAGACCCTTTTCGGCGTCGCGGGCACCGCCTGGACGGGTGAGATCCGGCTCGACGGCCGTGTCGTCCGCTTCGCCCATCCGGCGGAGGCCTGCGCGGCCGGCATCGCGATGGTCACCGAAGACCGCAAGCGGCTCGGGCTCTTCCCCGATCTCGACGTGGCGGCCAACGTGAGCCTGTGCGGCCTGCGGCAGGCCCTCCGTGGCGGCCTGCTCTCCCGCGACCGCGAGGAATCGCTCGTGGCAACGCCGCTCCGGGAAACAGGCGTGAAGACACCGGGGCCGCATGCCGCGATCACCGGCCTCTCCGGCGGCAACCAGCAGAAGTGCATCATCGGCCGCTGGCTGCTCGTGAAGCCGCGCATCCTCCTGCTTGACGATCCGACCCGCGGCATCGACGTGGGGGCGAAGGCCGAGCTCTACGCCCTGATCGACCGTCTCTGCCGCGACGGCATGGCGGTGATCCTCACGTCGAGCGAGTTGCCCGAACTGCTCGCCCTCGCGGACCGGATCCTCGTGCTCGCCGAGGGCCGCGTGACGGCCGAGTTCCCCCGCGCCGACGCCACCGAGCAGGCGATCATGGCCGCGGCGACCGGGGCCTGACCCCAGCCGATTCCGGCCGGATTGCCAGCATCGGCTGGCCGCCAGGCTGCTCAGGCGCCGAGATATCGCGCGACGATGGCGCGGGCCCGGGCCTCCTCGCGGGTGCCCGTCACGATCGCGCGACCATCGGCGAAAACGGACAGCTGGATGCCGTCCTCGACCTCGGCCCGCACGATCCAGCGATTCGCGACGACACGGCCGACGCCGGCGAGCTGCTTGGCGACCGCCGCGAGATCGATCGCCCCGCCGGCGGCCGACACCTGCACCGCCTCCCGCCCGCAGAGCGGCGCGGACTGGCTCCCGCGTCGGCCGTCGAGCCAGGGATAGTCGGCGGTCCGGCAGGTCGGGCAGCCCGCGGCCGCCAGCGGCGCGAGGTCGACGGTGCGCCAGGCCTGTTCCCAGAGGTCGCAGACGAGCATCCTGCTCCCGGCACGCTCGCCCGCCCCGACGATGAGTTTGATCGCCTCGGCCGCCTCCACGGCGCCGACCACGAGTGCCGCGGGGCCGATGATCCCGGCGGTATCGCAGGTGGGCAGGGAACCGGCCGCCGGCGATTCGGGGATCAGGCAGCGCAGGCATGCGGTCGTGCCGGGAATAACCGTGAGCACGCGGCCCTCCGCGCCGATCGCGCCGCCATGCACCCAGGGGCGATTGGTGCGACAGGCGACTTCGTTGACGAGAAAGCGGGCCTCGAAGTTGTCGGTGCCGTCGACGATCACATCGACACCCCCGAGCAGGTCGATCGCATTGGCCGCGGTAAGGTCGGCGACCACCGGCTCGACGCTGATCGCGGAGTTGATTCTGGCCAGGGCCGCCGCTGCCGCGACCGCCTTGGGCAGCCCGGCGGCGACGTCGGCCTCGTCGAAGAGCACCTGGCGGGGCAGGTTCGACCATTCGGGCACGTCACGGTCGATCAGCCGCAGGTGGCCGATGCCGGCCCGGGCGAGCGCCATCGCCACCACGCCGCCGAGTGCCCCGCAGCCGACGACGGCCACGCGAGCCGAGGCGAGCCCCTCCTGGCCGGCGATGCCGATCGGGGCGAAGCGGGTCTGACGGGAGTAACGGTCGGCATCGAACGCGGTCATACGAAGAGTGTATCCCGCTTCAACGCCGGACGTTCGCGTCGCGGGAAGCCCAATCGCGTAAGCGATGGGGACTGCGTCTTCTGGTAACGCGGGCTCGGGTCTGCCAATGCCCCGGCGCCGGACGTTCTCGTCGGGCATCATGCCCGACGCTCACTCGATGCTGA
>JBJTDZ010000046.1:0-26207 GCA_046092585.1 Pirellulales bacterium
CCCCTTTCGCCGGCCTCCCGCATGCCCGCCTCCCCCCGCCGCCGCATCCTCGTCACGTCGGCATTGCCTTACGCCAACGGGCACATCCATCTCGGGCACCTCGTCGAATACATCCAGACCGACATCTTCGTCCGCTTCCAGAAGCTTCGCGGGCACGAGTGCATCTATCTCTGCGCCGACGACACGCACGGCACGGCCATCATGATCCGGGCCCGGGCCGAGGGCCGCAGCGAGCGGGAGTTGATCGCCGAGATGCGGGCGGCGCATTTGGCCGACTTCGCCGGCTTCGAGGTCGCGTTCGACCACTACGGCTCGACCGACAGCCCGGAGAACCGCCGGCTGTGCGGCGAGGTCTGGGCCGCCCTGCGGCAACGCGGGCTGGTCGTCTCCCGCGACGTGCAGCAGCTGTTCGACGCCACGGCAGGCACCTTCCTGGCCGACCGGTTCGTGAAGGGCACCTGCCCGCGGTGCCGGGCCTCCGACCAGTATGGCGACACCTGCGAGCAGTGCGGCGCGAGTTACACACCGGCCGACCTCGTCGATCCGGTGAGCACGCTCTCCGGCAGCCGGCCCGAGGTGCGGTCGGCCGAGCATCTCTTCGTCACGATCGAGGCGCTCCACGGGTTTCTCGCCGAGTGGACGCGGTCGAGCGGTGCGCTCGACTCGCGGATCGCCAACTACCTGGCCGGGCATTTTCTGGGCGAGCCCCTTCGCGACTGGGATGTCTCGCGGCCGGCCCCCTACTTCGGCTTCGAGATCCCCGATGCGCCCGGCCACTACTGGTACGTCTGGTTCGACGCGCCGATCGGCTACCTCGCCGCCACGGCCGAGTGGTGCCACGCTCACGGGCGGGCCTTCGAGTCGTGGTGGGGCAGGGGGGCTGAGCCGCCTGCCGAGATCCACCACTTCATCGGCAAGGACATCGTCTATTTCCACACGCTCTTCTGGCCCGGCATGCTCGAGGCGGCCGGCCTGGCGCTGCCGGCGAAGGTGCGGGTGCATGGCTTCCTGACCGTTAACGGACAGAAGATGTCGAAGAGCCGCGGCACGTTCGTGCTCGCCCGCACATGGCTCGACTGCCTCGATCCTGCAGCGCTTCGCTATTACTACGCCGCGAAGCTCTCCGGCGGGATCGACGACATCGACCTCAACCTCGACGAGTTCATGGCGAAGGTCAACGCCGACGTGGTGGGCAAGGTGGTCAACCTCGCGAGCCGCACCGCCCGCTGGCTCGAGGCGACGGGGCTGGCGGCGGCCTATCCCGACGACGGCGGCCTGTTCGCCCGGGCCGCGACCGACGGTGCCGAGATTGCCGCCGCCTACGAGGAGGGCGACTTCGCCCGCGCGATGCGGGCGATCATGCTCGCGGCCGATCGGGCCAATGCCTACGTTGACGCCGAGCAGCCCTGGAAGCTCGCCAAGCAGGGGCCCGAGGCCGCCGGCCGCCTCCGCGACGTGGCGACCGTGGCCCTCAACCTCTTCCGGCAGATTGCCGTCTACCTTGCGCCGGTGCTGCCCGCGCTCGCGGAGCAGACTGGGGCGCTCGTCGGCGGTCCGATCCGCTCGTGGGAGGAGTCGCAGGTGCCGCTGGCCGGCCTGCCTGTCGCCCCGTTCAAGCCGCTCGGAAAACGAATCGAGCGGGAGCAGATCGATGCGGTGCTCGCCGCGTCGCAGGCAGCCGCTGTATCCGACGTGACCACCGCAGGAGAATCCGCGATGAACCAGGCCTCGACCTCCACCGACTCGGGCGAATCGCTCGCCGCCGAGCCACTTGCCGCCACGTGCTCGATCGACGACTTCGCCAAGGTCGATCTCCGCGTCGCCCGGATCGTGGCGGCCGAGGAGGTGCCCGAGGCGAAGAAGCTCCTCAAGCTCACCATCAGCCTCGGGGGCGACGCCACGCGGACGGTATTCGCCGGCATCAAGGGGTTCCACGAGCCCGCGGCACTCGTGGGGCGACTCGTCGTGGTGGTCGCCAATCTCGCGCCCCGGCAGATGAAGTTCGGTCTCAGTGAGGGGATGGTGGTGGCGGCCAGCGGTGCGGGAGCCTCGGGTGTCTACCTGCTCTCCCCCGACACCGGGGCGCTTCCCGGCATGCGACTGCACTAAGCGGTATGATTTCGCGGGCAGGAGCCACGGCGCCGGGGCAGGAGCCTTCCGAAACCCCGCTCGCGGAGACATTCCCATGGCCAAGACGATCCTCTTTCCGACCGACTTTTCGACTGCGAGTGACGCGGCGATCGAGCATGCGGCAACGCTGGCCACGTCGAGTGGCGCGACGCTCCTGATCCTGCACGTCGAGGAGCCGCCGCTGGCCTACGGCGGCGGCGAACTCTACTACGGCATCCCCGAGCCCGACTCGGAGCGGATTCGGAAGATGCTCGACGACGTGCGTCCCAAGGATCCGGCGGTGCCCTGCACGCACCGGCTGACGATGGGCGACCCTGCCTCCGAGATCGTGCGGATCGCTGCCGAGGAGGGGGTGGAGATGATCGTGCTCGGGACGCATGGCCGCACCGGCGTGACGCGGTTCCTGATGGGAAGCGTCGCCGAGGCAGTGGTGCGGCGGGCGCCCTGTCCGGTGCTCGTCTATCGTGAGACGGCCGCCAAGCTCGTCCGACCGGCGGCTGCGGTTCGCGGCTAGAGGACGGTGGGGCCGGCATGACGATCCGACCCCTTCTCGAACTACGGTCCAGGATCCGCCGCGGGCTTCGCGAGGTGTTCGAGTCCCGCGGGTTCCTCGAGGTCGACACGCCCGTGCTCTCGCGCGAGGTGCTGCCCGAGGCCCACATCGACCCAATCCCGGTGATGCTCGAGGACGGCGGCACGCCGCGGTTTCTGCAGGCGAGCCCCGAGGCGCTGATGAAGCGGCTGCTGGCTCGCTCGGCGGGGCCGATCTACCAGATCGCGCCGGCGTTTCGGGCCGGCGAGCGGGGCGGGCAGCATGACGTCGAGTTCACGCTCGTGGAGTGGTACGAGCCGGGGGGCACGCTCGCCACGGCCACGGGCCTGCTCGACGACCTCTGTGCCGCCGCGGTCGGCACGCGGGGTCTCGACCGGCTCACCTGCCACGACGCCTTCGCCCTGCATGCGGGCCTCGACATCTTCGCCGCCTCCGGGGTCGATTTCGAGGAGGCCGTCCGCCGCCGCGGCGGCTCGGTTCCGTTCGGAGTGGAGGATGCGTCGCCGGCCGATCGCTGGGATCGTGGCTTCGAACTGGTGCTCACCGAACTCGTGCAGCCGCGGCTCGGTGGTGAGCGTCCGGTGATGCTCGTCGAGTGGCCCTCGTCGCAGGCGGCCTTCGCCCGGCTCGACCCGGATGATCCCCGCGTGGCCCGCCGGTTCGAGTTGTTTCTCGCCGGCGTCGAACTGGCCAACGGCTGGGAGGAGGAGACGAGTCGCGAGGTGCTCGCCGAGCGGATCGCCACCGCGAACCAGCTTCGCGAGACATCGGGCCGTCCGCGGCTGCCGGTGCCCGAGAAGTTGCTCGAGGCCCATGGTCCGGCCATGCCGTCCGGCTTCGGTGCCGCGCTCGGCTTCGATCGGCTGGTCATGCTCGCCGCGTCGGCCGACTCGATCGCCTCCGTGCGCGGCTTCCACGGCGAGGCATGAGCCGTCGCGTCACCGCTCGGTCGCAGCCTGGCGGATGAGCCAGCGCTCCACGGGGCGGGCCGTCGTGCCGGCGGCACCGGGGGCTACGACGAGCCGCAGCACCGTGGCGGACCCGCACGGTGCGAGCGAGAGCCGCACGATCCACGCGCGGTCGTCGGTGCCGGTGGGCGTGGCATCGAGCACCTCGGGGATTGCGGTCCCGCAGGCCATCACGTCCTTCGCTCCGGACGTTTCCTGAAACCGCGAGAGCCGCGCCTCCTCCGATTCAGGGGCGTCGCCGAGTGGCGTCCCGGCCGGGGGCAGGAGCGTCGGGGCGGAGGCGGCCAGCGCCTCGGCCGGGCGGCCGGAGCGGATGGCATCGGCCCAGGTGCGGGCCGCCGCGATGGCCCGGTGCCGCAGGATCGAATGCTCGACCACGGCATCACTCACGGCCTGGCTGCCGAAGCCGGCCGCGAGCGCGAGGCCGACGAGCGCCAGCAGGCGTCCGGCCTTGGCTCCGCCCGACCGGGCGATGTCGGCGAACGCGGCGATCGACAGCCCCACACCGACCAGCGGCACCATCCAGGCGAGTCGCGTGACGAGCGCCACCGCGGAGCAACAACCGACGATGGCCGCGGCGACGGCCAGCGTGCTCACCGGACGGTACTCGACCGGCTCGGCCATCCGATCACTCACGGATTGACGCGGAGCTCGGCCCCGGCCTCGAGCTGCTTCCGCCGGGTGGCGTAGCGGACGATGAAGTCGGCCTGCGGGTCGAATGCGTTCTCCTTCCGGCCGGCGAAGGGGCCGTGCACGGAGGAGCCGCGAACCCAGTGGAGCCAGCGGCGGTCCGGGGCGAAGCCGAAGAACATCCGCGCCTCGGGCGTCGGCTGCACCACGTCGCGGGGCACGGCCGCGGTGTGGAGCGACGCGGCCGTGAAGCACACCATCACCCAGGCGCCGATCGCGGCCACCACCGGGCCGCCGAACAGCTCGACCGGACGCCGGAACCGCACCTTCGTCCGAGAGGCGCGGTCGGTCACCTCCCGCAGCACGAGGAGAACCAACGCGAACAGACCCCACAGGCAGATGAAGTCGAGGAGGTAGTCGTAACTCGGCATCCGCTCCCGGGCGAGCGCCACGAGCCGCTCATACCACGCCGTGGCAAAACTCGCCGCGAGGAGGGCGTTGAGGGTCATGATCATCGCGCCCCAGAGGCCCTCCCGCCAGAGCGCGAAGGCCACCGCCACGAAGACTCCGAGCAGCAGGGCCGTGATCATGCCTTCGTTCTCCGCGGGGTGGCCGCGGGCTGTGGCAGACCGGCCGCCAGCGCCCGTTGCACCTCCTCCATCGACGTGACTCCCTCGAGCACCAGCGCCATCGCGGCGTCGCGAAACGGCTTCATGCCGTCCTGCACCGCCGCCTTGCGCAGCGTTGCCGGATCCACCGCCGCGGCGATGGCCTTGCGGAACGTCGTGCCCGTCGCGAGTTCGAAAATCGCGGTGCGGCCGAGATAGCCCGTGCCTCCGCAGAGGCGGCAGCCATGCTCCGATGCCTTGCGGAGGTGCGGGAGTTGCTCGGGAGTGAGCTTCAGCCGGGCGAGGAGCTCGGCCGGCGGCGGATAGTCTTCGCGGCACTTCGGGCAGAGTTTCCGCACCAGCCGCTGGGAGACCGAGCCAACGAGCGCCCGGGCGAGCTGCTGCGGTGGCACGCCGCAGGCGAGGATCCGGGGAATCGCGTCGGTGGCATCGGTGGCCTTGAGGCTCGTGATCACGAACTTGTCCTGCTCGGCGAGCTCGACGAGCTTCGCCACCAAGGCTTTGTCGCGAACGTCGCGGGTGACGATCACGTTCGGGTAGGTCTGCAGCACGCTCTCGAGCGCCGCCAGTGGCGTCACGCCCGTGCGGGCGTCGAAGGCTATCGGCCTGACGTTCTGGATTTCCCGGGGTGGCGCGGCGGCGTCCTCCACCGAGATGAAGTCGCGGAGCAGACGGTCTGCCGACAGCACGACGATGTCGAAGGTGGTGGTCAGGCCGGATGCCGGCGGAGCGGAGACGAGCACCAGTCCCTTCTCGATCGCCGTCAGGCCGACGAGTTTCTCCACCAGAGGCTTGGGCATGCCCAGGTCGCCGAGCGACTTGAAGATGGTGGCCGGAGGGTCGAGTTGGATCACGAGCTGCTCGCCGGCGGCCTGGCTTCGTACCGTGAGTCGGCAGTTGCGTGGCTTGCCATCGACGTGGATCACGAAGGGCGAGGCCTTTGCCTCACGGGCCGCTGGTGGCAGCCCAGCCACCGCCTTGAGCGCGGCGGACACCGCTTGGCCCACCTCGAGGCTCGACTTGGGCGCCTCGATCCACGACTCCTTCTCCTTGCGGCTGCGCGGAGGTTTGCGGATCTTCGGCTTCTCCCACACCCCGTCGACCTCGTGCCGCACGCCCATGCCGGCCTGCTCCAGATCGATCACCAGCGTGCCGGCGCGGGCCATCACTGCTGCAAGCATCGTCTTGCGGGCTTCCTCGAAGCCCGGCAGCTTCGCCGCGGCCTCCTCGCGGGCCTTGTTCTCCGCGGCATCCTTCCCGCCAGCGGCCGCGAGCGACACTTTCGGGATCAGGTCACCGGCGTCGAACTCGGCGTCGATCTCGACGCCGAAGGGGGCCAGCAGGGCGGCCACGATCCGTCGGGCATGGCCCACCGTGAGCACCCGCTCCGACGGCGGCACCGCCTTGTTGCGGATCACCGCATAGGTCACAACCGGCGCGATCCAGGCAATGAGCATCAGCAGGATGCCGGCGATGGCCGAGGGAATCCACCAGGCCATGAGCGCCGCGCCGAACAGCGGCAGTCCGCAGACGGTCGACCAGAAGGCGGGGGCGAACTTGTGCCTGGTGGCGTCGCGGAAGACCCAGTCGACGGTGCGGATCCAGCCCAACACGCAGATCCACCAGATCACGGCGGGCACGAGCGCCAGACCGCCGCCGGGGCCGCGGTGGTCCCAGCCCTGCGGCAGGGTCGTGGGCCAGCCGGAGTCACCGGCCGCAGCTCGGGCGGCCGTGGCCAGGGCGATCGCGAGCCCGAGGCCCGCGGTGTGGTAGCGACGGGCGACGGGCATCACGACACCCCGATGCCCTTCAGCGCCATCTCCAGCGCCTCGCGGTTGGGGGCGATTTCCATGGCGTCGTGGCGGTCGATGAGGCCCTGATCGATCAGGCTCTTGAGGCTCTGCGTGAAATCCTGCATGCCGTCGCGGAACGATTTCTTGATGTGGTCGGCGATCAGGTGGTCCTGCTCCTCGAGCACGTACTTGCGGATCAGCACGTCGATGAACATCACCTCGCAGACGGGCACCCGGGAGAGCCCGAGTTCCTTGGCCCGCGGTCCCTCGGCCTTGAGCAGTTTCTGGGCGATGATCCCCTTCATGTTGAAGGCGATGGCACTGCGGATCGAGGCGTGCTCCTCCTGCGGAAAGAGGTCGAGGATGCGGCCGATGCAGCTGGCGGCGCTGGCGGCGTGGATCGTGCCGAACACCAGGTGGCCCGTTTCAGCGGCGTGGATCGCGGTCTTGAAGGTCTCGACGTCGCGAAGCTCGCCCACGAGGATGATGTCGGGATCCTCGCGGACCGCATGCTTCATGCCGATCTCGAAGTTCTTGACGTCCTGGCCGATTTCCCGCTGGTTGATCAGGCACTTGTCCTCGGTGAACACGAACTCGATCGGGTCTTCGAGCGTGAGGATGTGCTTGCGGTAGGTGCGGTTGATGTAGTTGAGCATCGACCCGATCGTGGTGCTCTTGCCGGAGCCCGTCACGCCGGCGAGCAGCACCATGCCCTGGTCGAGCACGCAGAGCCGCTCGATGCTCTCCGGCAGGTAGAGGCCCTTGAAGTCGGGGATCTTGTTGTTGACGCGGCGGGCCACCATGCCCATCGAGCCTTGCTGCGTGAGCAGGTTGACGCGAAACCGCCACTTCACGCCGTCGACCACGCAGGTGTGGGCGAAGTCGACGCCCCCTTCCTCCGCGAAGATCGCCTTCTGCCGCTCGTTGAGGATCGGCATGCAGAGCTGCCTCATCCGCGCGTCGTCGATCTTGGGGTGCTTGAGCGGCTGGAGCGATCCCTTCACGCGGATGATCGGTGGCTGATCGGCCTTGAGATGCAGGTCGCTGGCGTTGAACTTGACGAGGGCCTCGAACAGCCGGTCGATCTCGTAGCGATGGCCGTTGGCGGCCACGGGCTTGGCGGCGTCGGCGGACGATGACTCGGTCGTTGACATGGCAGGCTGCAGGGGCGCGAGTCGGCGGGCACTAGACGGCGGGCCGCACCGGAATGCCCCGCCGCACGAACAGATCCTTCACCTCGCGGATCGTACACTGGCCGAAGTGGAAGATTCCAGCGGCCAGCACCGCATCCGCACCGCCGTGCTGCACGGCATCGGCGAGGTGCTCCGGGGCGCCGGCGCCGCCGCTGGCGACCACCGGGATGCCGACGGCGTGGCTGACCGCAGCGGTGATCTCGAGATCGTAGCCGGCGCGGGTGCCGTCGCGGTCCATGCACGTGAGCACGATCTCGCCGGCCCCGAGTCGCTCGACCTCGCGGGCCCACGCCACAGCCTCGAGGCCCGTGGGCACGCGGCCGCCGTTGACGAACACCTCCCAGACCTCGCGGCCGTCTCTCACGACCCGCTTGGGGTCGATGTTGACCACCGTGGCACAGCTGCCGAGCCGATCGGCCACGGCGGTGACGAGTTCGGGCGTGCGGAACGCCGCGGAGTTGATGCTCACCTTCTCCGCGCCGGCCTGCACGAGCCGTGCCGCGTCGTCGAGCGTACGGATGCCGCCGCCGACCGTGAAGGGCATGAACACCGTCTCCGACACGCGGCGCACCATGTCGAGCATGATCCCGCGACCCTCGTGGCTGGCCGTGATGTCGAGAAACACCAGTTCGTCGGCGCCCTCTGCCTCGTAGCGGGCGGCCACCTCGACGGGGTCGCCGGCGTCGACGAGGTCGAGAAACTTCGTCCCTTTCACGACCCGTCCGCGGTCGACGTCGAGGCAGGGAATGATGCGTTTCGCGAGCACGGGCCGCCGCTCCACGGGGTTCAGGACGTCCGCACGATCCGCCCCTCGTCGGGACTCGACGCGGTGGCGTACAGGCGGCGTGGAATCCGGCCGGCGAGGAATGCCTGGCGACCGGCGTGGCAGGCGGCCTTCATCGCTTCGGCCATCCGCACCGGGTCGCGGGCGTGGGCGATGGCCGTGTTCAGGAGCACGCCGTCGGCACCGAGCTCCATGGCGACCGCCACGTCACTGGCGGTGCCCACTCCCGCATCGACGATCACCGGATAATCGGGGGCGCCGTCCTTGAGATACTCGAGGCAAATCCGCAGGTTGACGCTGTTGAGCACGCCCTGGCCGGAGCCGATCGGGCTGCCTGCCGGCATCACGCTGGCGGCCCCGAGTTGCTTCAGCCGTCGCGCGATCACGGGGTCGTCGCTGGTGTAGACGAGCACCGTGAAGCCGTCGGCCACGAGCGTTTCGGTGGCCGCGAGCGTGCCCACCGGGTCGGGAAGCAGCGTCTTCGCGTCACCGAGCACCTCGAGCTTCACCCATTCGCTCGTCCGCGAACCCATGTCGCGGAGCAACTCCCGGCCGAGGCGGGCCACGCGAACGGCGTCGTCGGCCGAGTAGCAGCCGGCGGTGTTGGGGAGGAGGGCGTAGCGGGTGGCGTCGATGTGGTCGAGGATGTTCTCGCCGGCCGCGGTCACGAGCCGCTCGCGGCGCACGGCCACCGTGACGCAGTCGGTGCCCGACACATCGAGGCAGCGGGCCATCTCGGCGAGCGTGGCGTATTTGCCGGTGCCCACGACGAGCCGGCTGGCCAGCAAGATCCCGCCCACCATGAGCGGTCGATCCTCGCCCATCGTCGCTGTCCGCTCCTGCATGCACGGGCTCATCGCATCTCTCCCTGTCAGCCGCCGCCGACGAACGTCACGATCTCGATCCGCTCCCCGCCGGCGAGCCGCACTTCGGCATGCCGGGCCCTGGGCACCACGCAGCCGTCGACCTCCACCGCGATCGGCTTGCCAGCGCAGCCGACCGCCTCGACGAGGTCGTGGAGCGACGAGCCGGCAGCGGCGAACCGTGACTCGCCGTTCACCGTCACCGCCACCTGCCCGCTCCCGGCGACCGCGGCCATCACTGCACCTTCGCGCCACCGCCGCGGGGTCGCGCGATGTCGAGCGGCACGAGTTCCGAGACCACAGGGCCGCCGCCACCGCCGGGTGCCTGCTGACTGCTCCACGGAATGCCGTAGGCCACGGTCACGCCCGTCGCCGCGTCGGTCACGTAGAGCACCGATGGGGCGAAGCGGTTGCCGCCGCCACCGCCAAAACTCGCCTGGCCGGGAACGAGCAGAAACTTCGGGTTCTTGACCTTGCCCGGCTTGAAGCCGAGATCCTTGAGCACGTTGTAACGGTAGGCGACGCCGAACTTGGACGTGTTCTGGTTGAGCACGCCTCCGGTCAGGTCGCCCGTCTCGAAGTCGAGGATGAAGAAGCCCTCGAGATTGCTGTCGACGGGTGCCGTGCAGACGGCGAACGATTCGTGCGAGAGCGAGGTGACGGCCGAGGCCTTGGGGACCGCAGCCCACGGCGCGACCACCGCTCCGGCGACGAGGCTGAGGAGGGCGACCATGGCGAGGGAAGCGAGGCGACAACGCGACATGCGAAACAATCCTTGCAGGTGACGGTCTTTCAGGTGGCGGCGCAGCGGGAGGGTCGGACGCCCAGCCCGACGTGCCTCATCGTACGGCACACACGGTCGTTGCAGCGCTCACGGGGGTGTGGCGATGGGCAGCCGCGAGCAGTATAGTTGCGGCAAAGTGATCGAATCCAACGCCCAGGCGACAGCAGTGGTCGCCCGCGGCTGGTATGGCAGGGGGCTCTCGATGGCGGCTTTGCGATCGTCTCGTGGCCGGTTGGAGAAGCGGGCGGTGCTCGTTGCCAGCGGTGACCTCCGTGAGGAGGCCAACCGCGTCTGCTGGCCGGCGCAGCAGGCGATGGAAAAGGCCCTCATCGCCGCGTTCGCTCGGCGGGGTTGGCAACTCGAGCGGGGCCATGCTGTGTCACGCGGCCGCGGGCACGGCTTCATCGCCGGTGCCCGGGAGGGGCTCGAGGTTTTCTCGCGAATCGCCCCGGATTCCCCGCTCGTGGTGGCGGAGGCAGTCTGGCAGTATTCGAGCCACGTGCTCCCGGGGCTCTCGACGCACAAGGGCCCGATTCTCACCGCTGCCAACTGGTCGGGCCAGTGGCCCGGTCTCGTCGGCATGCTCAACCTCAACGGCACGCTGACCAAGGCCGGCGTGCCCTACGCGACCGTCTGGGCCGACGATTTTGCCAGCGCGAGTTTCGATCGGCACCTCGCCGCCTGGCTCGACACCCGCTCGATTCATCACGACACGAGCCACGTGGTGCCTTTCGAGAGGATTCGCCTGCCACGCGATCTCGCCGCCAAGGCCGACACGATCGCAACGCATCTCCGCACGAGAAAGGCCCTCCTCGGCGTGTTCGACGAGGGTTGCATGGGCATGGAGAACGCGATCATCCCCGACCGCCTGTTGCATGCGACCGGCGTCTTCAAGGAACGCCTCAGCCAAAGTGCCCTGTACCACGAAACGATGCGCACGAGCGAGGCGGAGGGCCGCGAGGTGTTTCGCTGGCTGGAGCGCGCCGGGATGAGGTTTCACTTCGGGCGGGACGAGGCCAGCGACCTCACGCGTCGGCAGGTGCTGATCCAGTGCCGCATGTATGTCGCCGCGTTGCGGCTCGCCAACCGCTATGGATGCGATGCGATCGGCATCCAGTACCAGCAGGGCCTCAAGGATCTCCTGCCGGCCAGCGACCTCGTGGAGGGCATGCTCAACGACTCGAAGAGGCCGCCGGTGACGGCGGAGGGAACCTCGCGCGTGCTGTTCAAGGGTCGCCCGCTCGTCCACTTCAACGAGGTCGACGAGTGTGCCGGGCTCGACGGCCTGCTCACGCAACGGGTTCACGAGGCGCTCGGCCAGCCGGTGGAGAACACGCTCCACGACATCCGCTGGGGCGACTGGGATCAGTCGCGGACGACCGACGACTGGGTCTGGGTGTTCGAGATCTCGGGTGGCGCCCCGCCGGCCCACTTCACGAAGGGTTGGAAGGGGGCCGAGGGCTTCCGGCAGCCGCCGATGTATTTCCGGCTCGGGGGCAGCACGCTCGCCGGCGTGAGCAAGCCGGGCGAGATCGTCTGGAGCCGCGTCTGGGTAGACGGCACGGGCAAGCAGGAGAAGCTCCGCATGGATATCGGTCGTGCCGGTGTCGTGAAGTTGCCCGAGGCCGAGACGCGTCGCCGGCTCGAGGCCACCACGCCCCAGTGGCCGATCATGCACGCCGTCACCTACGGCGTGTCACGCGACCAGATGATGGCCCGTCACAAGGCCAACCACGTGCAGGTGGCCTACGCCGCCGACGCCGCGGCGGCTGACCGGGCGGCGATGCTCAAGGCTGCCGTGGCCACGAACCTCGGCATCGAGGTGAGTTTCTGCGGCACCCGCGGCCACGGAGCCACGTCAGCGGTTCGCTGGGACGCGTGAGTCCCCGTACAGCCGGGTATTCGCAGCCGTCGAGCCCGCCCGCCGCCCGTTCTCGTCTCGGTAGTCGCGGGTCTGTGGGATCCGCAGGTCGACCCGGCCGACGTGGGTCTTCAGGGTCTTGGGTTTGAATCCGTTGGCGTAGCCTTGACGAGCGCTTGTTCGCTGATGAGGCTCGGCCTGGAGCATCTGCTCGCGCTCGATCTGCATCGCATGATCCATGAGCGTGGCGAGGGCAGAGGCCATGGCGGCCGGGCCGTGCTCGATGAGCAGGGCCGTGAGGTCGTTGATGGCTGGACATTCGTCTTGGTGGGTCATCGTAGGTTCCTTCTTGGTGGCGTAAGACACTTCCAAGAAAACCTCGATGACCCACCTCTTCAACTCGGGCCGCCGGTGCGTGCCCGCCCTCGTCTCGCTACGCTCGACTCGGACGGGCACGCACCGGCGATTTACAGAAACAATGTTGCACTAACCATGCGAGGAAAACGCAAAAGAAGCACAGCCGTACAGTGCAAGCGTGATGGCGGCAGTGCAAGCCGCAGCCTGCGGTAGCAGCCAGGGCTTTTCGAAGGCATGGCCACCGGCGAGGATGATGGTGGGATCGATTCACCGCACCGAAAGGCACGCGCATGAAGAAGCAGGGCTATCTCGGCATCGACGTCGGTACGCAGGGGCTGTCGGTGATCTTCACCGACGAGTCGATGCGGATCCTCGCTGCGGGCGAGGGCCACTATGCGATGGTGCCGGGCCTGCCCGCGGAGTGCCAGGAGCAGCTGCCGGCCGATTGGGAGCGGGCCCTGGGCACCGCCATGGCTGACCTGCGGGCGAAGCTTGCCACCCTGGGGCTCGAGCCCGAGGTCCGTGCGATCGGGATCTCCGGGCAGATGCATGGCGAGGTGCTCACCGACGCCGCAGGGCAGCCGATCGGCCCGGCGCGGCTCTGGTGCGACGGCCGCAACGAGGCCGAGGGGCACGAACTGACCGACCTGCTTGGCACGAAGGTGCCCAAGCGGATGACGGTCGCCCGCTGGCTGTGGACGATCCGCAACCAGCCCGAGAAGGCTGCCCGCGTCTTCCGGATCACCACGCCGGCCGGCTGGATCGCCCACGTGCTCACCGGCGGCTGGACGCTCGGTATCGGAGACGCCGCCGGGATGTTTCCGATCGATCAAGCCACGCTGAACTACGACACCCGCCGCCTCGCCGATGTCGACGCCCTCGTGGCCCGCACCGCCCGCGGCGCGGCGGTGAAGCCGCTCGCCGACCTGCTGCCGCTGGTGCGCCGCGTGGGTGAGGATGGAGGCACGCTCGATGCCCGTGGCGCGGCGCTTCTCGGCCTGCCGCAGGGGATTCCGGTCGCCCCGGCCGAGGGCGACCAGCCCGCCGCGCTTGCCGGCTCATTGATCGCCGCCGCCGGCACCGTGTCGATGAGTTTCGGCACGAGCGTGGTGGCCAACTCCGTGGGTGACCGGGCCTTCACGGGTGTCGATCGGGCGATCGACCACTTCTGCGCGCCCGACGGCAAGCCGATCAACATGGTCTGGCTCCGGAACGGCACCACGGCGATGAACACCGTGGTGGAGATGTTCGGCCGCGTGAATGGCACCGGCCGTGGCGACGCCTTCGCGGCGGTGATGCCGCAGGTGCTCGCCGCCCCGGACGATTGCGGCGGCATCGCCGCGTTACCTTTCATGGACGACGAGCCGGGGACCGGCGTGTCTCGCGGGGGCACGGCACTCGTCATCGGCCTCAACGACCGCAACGCCACGCCTGGCAACGTCGCCAAGGCGATGCTCCTGGCCACGATCTTCAACCTGCGGATGGGATCGGCCGGCCTCGACGCACAGGGCTTCCCGCGCAAGGAGATCGTGCTCTCGGGGGGTGTCACCAAAACGCCTGAACTCGCCCAGTTCGTGGCGGATGCCTTCCATGTGCCGGTGGTGATCCTCGACGGTGCCGCGGAAGGCACCGCCTGGGGCGCGGCGCTGATGGCGAAGTTTCGCGACCTGCGGCTCGCGGGGCGGGGGGGCGACTGGGAATCGTTCCTCGCGGCCCACGCCAGCGACACTCCGCGGCGGTTCGAGCCGCGGGCCGCGGCGGCCGCGACGTGCGACCGCATGTACGCCCGTCACCGGCGGCTCGTCGATGTGCATGGCCAGCTCGAGTCGGCGGTCGGTGGCTGATCCCCCTGCTACAACAGAAGGCATGCGCACTCCTTCCGATGCCCGGCCCCCGCTTCCGTCCACCGCGGCCCACGAGCCGCTCGCGGTGTGGCTTGCGGGCTCCCTCCGTCGCGCCGACCACCTCGCCATGAACGAGCGGCTCGCGGGAGAGATGGCGGCGGCGACCGGCCGCCTTCCCACGCTCGTGATCGCCGAGGTGGAGCCGTGCATCACGATCGGTCGCTCCGGCTCGCGGTCGGATGTGCGGATGTCCGACGACGACCTCGCGGCCCGGCGGTTGGAGGTCTCCTTCGTCGGTCGCGGCGGCGGTGCCGTGGTGCATGGGCCGGGGCAGGTGGTGATCTCGCTCGTCGCGTCGCTCGAGGACCTCGGCCTCGGGCCGCACGACGTGGGTGGCTATCTCGGACGGCTGCAGGCGGCGGTCGCGGCGGCGATGCGGGCGGTCCGCTGCGGAAGTGCGGTCGTGTGGCCCGGGATGCACGGGGTGTTTGGTCGTACCGGGCTCCTCGCGGCGGTGGGCGTGGCCGTGCGGCGGGGCGTGGTGTCGCACGGCGCCTTCGTGAATGTCAGCCCGCCGCTCGACCTGGCCCATCGGGTCGATACCATGCCGGTGAGGCTGCGGTCCGACGCCCACGAGCCAGTGCCGACGACGATGGGGTCGATCGAGGCCGACGTGCAGCGCCGCGTGCGGCTGCAGGATGTCCGCACCGCGGTGGTGCAGGCCGTGACCGACGCCTTCGGCTTCCCCCGCATCCACGTCAACGCCGGCGTGCCCTTTCCGATCCGCCCCGCCGCTGCGAACCCGCCGGAGATCGTCACCCGTGTCGGCTGATCCCATCCGCTCCGCGGCGGCCATCCCGCTGCCGATCCTCGCAACCGACGCCGTCGCACCGCCAAGCCCCCCGCGGCGGCTGCCGCCGTGGCTTCGGCAAAATCTCGGGGCGGGGGGCGGCCATGCCGAGACGGCCCACCTGATCGCCGAACTCAACCTGGAGACGGTCTGCTCGTCGGCGAAGTGCCCCAACCGGCTCGAATGCTGGTCGCAGAAAACCGCCACCTTCATGATCCTCGGCAACGTGTGCACGCGGCCCTGCGGCTTTTGTTCCGTGCCCAAGGGGAAGACCGAGGAGCTCGAACTCGACGAGCCCGAACGCGTCGCCGAGGCCGCGCGGCGGCTCGGGCTCGCCCACGTGGTGATCACGAGCGTGACCCGCGATGACCTGCCCGATGGCGGCGCCGAGCACTTTCGTCGCACGGTCGACGCGGTGCGGGCCGCCACCGGCGCGATCGTCGAGGTGCTCGTGCCCGACTTCCTCGGCAAGGAAGGGGCCCTCGAGCGGCTCATGGAATCACGGCCCGACGTCTTCAATCACAACACCGAAACGGTGCCCCGTCTCTACCGCACCGTCCGCGGCCGGAAGAGCGTCTATCCGTGGACGCTCGAACTCCTTGCCCACGCCAAGCGACTCGTGCCCTCGACGAAGACCAAGAGCGGCCTGATGCTCGGCCTCGGCGAGACTCGCGACGAGCTCCTCGACGTGTTCGCCGACCTGCTCGACCACGGCGTCGACTACCTCACGCTCGGCCAGTACCTGCAGCCCACGCTCGACTCGCTGCCGGTCGACCGCTACGTGCCACCGGAGGAATTCGTCGAACTCGGCGAGATCGCCCGGCGGATGGGGTTCCGCAGGGTGGCGAGCGGCCCCCTCGTGCGGTCGAGCTACCACGCCCGCGAGATGGCCGAGGACGGCCGCGTGGCCTGAGCGCGCCGCTCGTCAGCCGGCGGCATCGCCCTCCTCGAGGCCATGCTCGAGGAGCTTCTTGCGGAGCGTATTGCGGTTGATGCCCAGCCGTGCCGCCGCTTTGAGCTGCACGCCGTTGCAGGCGGCGAGCATCTGGGCGATCAGTTCCCGTTCCACGCGGCTCACGATCCGGTCGAAGAGCGTGTCGTCGTCGGGGCCGGCCGTCGTCATGCCCTGTTCCACGAGGTCACGGGCGAGGCTGTCGAGGTCGCCGCCGCGACCCGGCAGGGAGGCCGCCGGCCTGTCGCCCCGCATCGCCGGCGGCAGGAGGTCGAGCGTGAGTTCGTCGCCCCGTGCCATCACCACGCACCGCTCGACCACGTTTTGCAGCTCGCGGACGTTGCCCGGCCAGTGATACTTCACCATGGCCTCGAGCACTTCCTTCTGGAGGTGCACCACGTAGCGGTCGTTCTCCGTGTTGTAGATCGCGAGGAAGTGGCTCACGAGCGCCGGGATGTCGTCGCGACGGGCCCGCAGCGGCGGCAGCACGATCGGCACCACGTTGAGCCGGTAGTAGAGGTCTTCCCGGAAGGTCTCCTTCGCCACCTCGTCGAGGAGGTCGCGATTGCTCGCCGCGATCACCCGCGTGTCGACGCTCACCGTCTCCGTGTCGCCCACCCGCTCGAACTCCCGCTCCTGGAGCACACGCAGGAGCTTGACCTGTAGCTTGGGGGTGGTCGAGTTGATCTCGTCGAGGAAGATCGTGCCCGTGTGCGCCGCCTCGAAACGGCCGGCCCGATTGGCCACCGCGCCGGTGAACGCGCCGCGGACGTGGCCGAAGAGCTCGCTCTCGAGCAGGCTCTCCGAGAGCGCGCCGCAGTTGACCCGCACGAAGGGGCCGCTACCCCGCGGGGAGAGATCGTGGATCGCCCGCGCGATCAGTTCCTTGCCGGTGCCTGTCTCCCCGAGCAGAAGGACCGAGGCGTTGGAGGCGGCCACGCGGCGGGTGGTGGCGTAGACCTCCTGCATGGCCGGGCTCGACCCGATCAGCCCGGCCAGGGGTGCGGTCGGCGGCTCGTCAGCGGATGGGTCGGGAGTGCGAAGCATCGGGGGCCGCGGGCCGGTTGGTTGGGCCCGCCGAGTCGAGCACGTCGAGGATGGCGGCGGCATCCCGCGATGCCTCGCCCTCGCGAGTGTACCGTGCCGCGATCCCACGGAGTTGACCGCACTCCAGGAGAGGTCCGTAGCGGTCGACGTGCGCCGCGAGCCCCGAGAGCGCCACCTTCCGCAATGGTGCGGCGAGGTCGCCACGCTCGGCCTCCAGCGCCAACACCTCCTGGGCCTCCGGGCGGCCGAGTGTCGCCAGGAGCGAGACCGCGGGGCCGTAGAGTTCCTCGGTCATCAGCGCCTTGCGTGCCGGTTCGGCGGCAGACCGCACGTCCCAGCCGCGGCGCGACAGGGCCGACAGAAGCGTGAACGCCTCGCGGGACCGAGCCAGGCGGCCCAGCCGCGCCATCTCGCGGGTGGCGGGGTCGACCATCGCCGGGCCGGCCGCCTGGGCGAGCAGGTCGGGAAGCCGCGGGGGGAGCGTCACCGTGCCCGTCTCCGTGTCGATGACCGGTGCAAACAGGCTCGGCAGGCGATCGACGATCGCGACGCGGTGGAGATCGCCGAACGAGAGGAGCAGCCGCTGGAGGAACCGGCCGCGGCCGTCGTCGTCGAGCGGATCGACCACCACCAGCACGGCCGGTGTGTCGCCGAGTCCCTGCTGCTGGAGCAGTTGCGTGGTCTCGAGCGCCGAGGGCGTGGCGAGGCGGGCCGCCACGATCACGAGCACCGTGTCGGCGCTCGTGCGGGCGGCGAAGATCGCCTCGCGGCCGGTGGTCGCACGGACGGGCTCGTAGCCGAACCGCGATACGCCCGTGGCGAGCTCGTCGACGACAACGCCATCGGGATGAGCCACCACGGCGCGGTCGATGCCGGTCGACGTGGCGGCATGCATGAGCACCTCGACTACACGGCTCGAGCCCGCGTAGGGGGGCTCTCCGGCGGCGAGGGCGAGCGTGCGGGCGGCGGTGAACTGCAGCGCGGCATCGGGCACGGCCAGTGCCCGCACGAGCGCCTTGCGGGCCGCGGGCGGTAGCGGTGCCGCGGCCCGTTCACCCCGCGCGGGCGCAAGCGCTGCGGCCACGCCTCCCGCAGCCTCCCACATCCCGTGGACGAGAGCGGCGTCGAGCACGTCGGCGGCCGTGTCGGGCGTGAAGCCGTCGGGCCCGGCGAGCACCTCCTGAAGTTCCTTGGGCGGCAGGCCGGAGGCATCGCCGGCGGAGACAAGCAGCGATTCCATGCGGGCGAGGAGCACGAGGTTCACGGCCTCCCGGTCGCGGGCGTCGACCGCCGCGAGATCGCGCGCGAGATGGAGCGCGTCGCGGGCCCGTGCGGCGCGGGGCGTCATCCGCACTCGGTCGAAGCGGTGGCCCTTCGCATTCCACACACGCCGCTCGACGAGCCCCGCGACATCGCCTCCGAACGCCGCGACCGCCATGTCGGGCGAGGTCACCGGCTCGAGGCAGAGGTGGTCGGGATGGGGCAGGCCGGCAGGCAGGAGCGTGCGGTCGAGCCGCTCGACGAGCGATGCCACCACGGCGGTATGCGGCGGCGGCTCGGGGGTATTCCCGCCGCGGGCCGCCGCCCTCCGCGCGAGCACGCGCCGCGCCGCCTCGCGGACCGCGGGGGGTGTGTCGGTGACGATGGCCGGCGCGAGGAGGAAGGTCTCGATGTCGGTGGCGCCACTCGCGTCGAGCGCCTCGATCACGCCGGGCCAGTCGGCCACGTCATCCGTGGCGAGCCAGTCGAGCAGCGGCTGCCTGGCATCGGCCCCGAGTTGTGCCACGAGTTCGCGGGCGAGCCGCCGCGGCCGCTCTCCCACGTCGTCGCGGCCGAGCGGCGGCACGATCGCGGGCAGGGCGTCGACGCCCGCGCGGGCGAGGCGGTCTGCGGCAGCCTGCCGAGTCGCCGCCGAGTCGCTGCCCAGGTCGGCGACATCCCGGGCCAGCCGCGCAGGATCGCCGCGGCGCAGCCGGGCAGCGTCGCGGATCGATGCCACGACCTCGCGCACCTTCGGCTCGCGGCTGCGAAGCAGCCGCTCCAGCCGCACGAGTGCCGCGGGCTCGGCCGTGTCGCCCGCATCGGCCAGCAGGTCCGGCGCGGAGTTGCCCGCGGCCGCGACCGCCTCCATGAACCGGTGCAGCCACTCGTCGGCTGCGGCGGCCGCCTCGACGTCGGCGGCCCTCGTTGCGGCCTCGAGCAGCTCCGCCGGCGTCGTTCGCGGGCGGGAGGCGAGCGAATCGACGACAGCCTGCTGGATCGGGTCGAGCGGTTGATCGGCGGCGGCCCAGGCCGCGGCGGCGCACGCGATGCAGACCGCGCAGGCGAATGCACCCCGGACTCGAGAAACGACGGGCTGCAGGCAAACTCGCATGGCGAATGACGTCGCGGGGCTACGGCGTGGCCGCGGCTCCGAGCCGCCGTCGCCAGCCGGCAATCTGTTCGGCCACCGTCGCGGGGGCGGTCGAGCCGAAGCTCCGCATCCGCTCAACTGCCCGGGAGGCGCCCAAGGCGCCGCGCAGGCCGGCGTTCCAGCCGGCGTATTCGCGAGAGAACTCCTCGTCGGCAAGGTCTGCCAGGGCCACGCCCCGCGTCATCGCCAGCCGCACGAGCCGGCCCACCGTCTCGTGGGCCGTCCGCTGCGGCACGCCCTGGGCGATGAGTGCCTCCATGAGGCTGGTGGCATCGAGGTGACCCTGCTCGATCGTGGCGGAGATCCGTGGTCGGTCGAATGACGTGCCCGCCACCAGCGGCGCGGCCACGCCGAGGGCAGCCTCCAGCGTGTCGATCGAATCGAAGAGTGTTTCCTTGTCTTCCTGCAGGTCGCGGTTGTAGGCGGTGGGCAGGCCCTTGAGCAGCACGAGCAATGCCTGCACGTTGCCGATCGCCCGGGCACTCTTGCCCCGCACGAGTTCGAGCACGTCGGGATTGATCTTCTGCGGCATGATCGAGCTGCCCGTGCAGAAGCCCTCGGGAAGTTTCAGGAAGCCGAACTCCTGGGTGCTCCAGAGAATCCACTCCTCGGCCCACTGCGAGAGATGGACCATCGCCAGCGCGACTACGAAGGCCAGTTCGCAGGCGAAGTCGCGGTCGCTGGCGCCGTCGAGGCTGTTGGCGGCCACGGCCTCGAAGCCGAGCGACTCCCGCACGTGCTCGCGGTCGATCGGCAGGCTCGAGCCGGCCAGCGCCCCAGAGCCGAGCGGCAGCACGTTGGTCCGCTTGCGGCAGTCGGCGAGCCGGTCGCGGTCGCGGGCGAACTTCTCGACCCAGGCGAGCAGTTGGTGGGAGGCGAGGACCGGCTGGGCCCGCCGCAGATGCGTGTAGGCGGGGATCACGAGCCCCTGCTCTCGCTCCGCGAATCCGAGGAAGGCCCGCTGCAGCTCGGCGAGGCCGTCGTCGAGACGGTCGATCGCCCGCCGGCAGAAGAGCCTGAGGTCGGTGGCCACCTGGTCGTTCCGGCTGCGGGCGGTGTGCAGCTTTCGTCCCGTGTCGCCGAGCCGCGCCGTGAGGGCCGACTCGATGTGGAGGTGGATGTCTTCCTTGGAGACCGAATACGCGAACCGGCCGGCGTGGATCTCGCCGCGGATCTCCTCGAGCACGTGCACCACTGCATCGGCCTCCTGCACCGTCATCAGCCCGCAGTGCGCGAGCATGCGGGCGTGAGCGACCGAGCCGTCGATGTCGTCGTCGGCGAGCCGCTTGTCGAACGACACGCTTTCGGAAAAGCGCTCGACTCGGGCGTCGGTTGGCTCGCGGAACACGCCCCCCCAGGCCTTCGGCTGCTGGGCGGACGACGGCGGCGGTGCGTGGTCGGCTGACACGGCGGGCGTTCCTGACGGGAAGGTGACCGGAAAACCTTACCCTGCGGCCCCGTCGCCACGAAACGCCGCCGCCCGTCCGGCCGCTACACTCCACGGCATGACGACTCCCGAGGAGTTCCTGGCGCCCGGCGGGCGGCTCGCCGCGCGGCTGGCCGGCTGGGAGTCGCGGCCACAGCAGATCGAGATGGCGAATCTCGTGGCCGAGGCAATTGCCACGCGACGTCACGCGATCGTCGAGGCGGGCACCGGTGTCGGCAAGAGCCTCGCCTACCTCGTGCCGGCCGTGCTGGCGGCCACCGCCGACCAGGCGGAGGCGACGCCCCCGCTGCCCGAGGCCGACTGGGACGACGAGGCCACTGCCGCCCCCTCGCCCCGGCGGCCGCGGCGGGTCGTGATCTCGACGCACACGATCGCCCTGCAGGAGCAGCTCATCGGCAAGGACATTCCGCTGGTGGCGGCGGTGATGCCGCGGGAGTTTTCGGCGGTGCTCGTGAAGGGCCGGGGCAACTACGTGAGCCTTCGCCGGCTCGCGCTGGCGGTGGAGCGATCGGGCAGCCTGTTCTCCGAAGATGGTGAGCGGGCGGAACTGCTCGAACTTGCGTCGTGGGCTCGCACGACGGCCGACGGCTCGCTCTCCGGCCTGCCGGCGGTGCCCTCCGCCGCCGTGTGGGACGAGGTCGCGAGCGACTCGGGCAACTGCATGGGCCGCGCCTGTCCCACCCACCAGCAATGCCACTACTACGCCGCGCGGCGGCGGATGGCCCACGCGCAGGTGCTCGTCGTCAATCACGCCCTGTACTTCGCCGACCTCGCGGTGCGGCGATCGGGCGCGAGCCTGCTGCCGCCGCACGATGTCGTCATCTTCGACGAGGCTCATACCGTCGAGGCCGTGGCGAGCGAGCACTTGGGCATCGGCGTGTCGAGCGGCGGTGTTGAGCGGGTGCTGTCGAAGCTGCACAGCGAGCGCACGCACCGTGGCCTGCTCGCCCACTATCGGATGCACGACCTCGAACTCGACGTGCGCCGCTGCCGCCGCGCGGCGGAGGCCTTTTTCGCCTCCGTTCGCGACGCGGTGGGCGACCGCGGCGACTCGCCCTGGCGGATCGCCCGGCCGGGGCTCGTGCCGAACTCGCTCGGCGAGCAGCTCCAGTCGCTGTCGCGACGGCTGCGGGCAGCGGCCGACGGAATCGGCAACCCGGCGGAGCGGCTCGACTTCACGTCGCTCGCCGATCGGCTCGACGCGCATGCAGCCGCCGTGGCCACCTGGCTCGGCCAGCGCGAGCCGGGAAGCGTGTGGTGGGTGGAGAGCCAGCGATCGCGTAGGGGCCGCGAGCGGATCACGCTGGCAAGCGCGCCGGTCGACGTGGGCGAGACGCTGCGCCGGGAACTCTTCGGACGCGTCGGCACCGTGGTGCTTGCCAGCGCCACGCTGGCGGTGCAGTCACCCGCGAGCCGTGCTGCCGACGAGGAGTGGCGCGGCGACCCTGCCGCGGCGGAACCGAACGCCGCCACTGGATTCGCGTTTCAGCGGCGGCGACTCAGCCTCCCCGACACGGCGCTCGAGCGGCGGCTCGGCAGCCCCTTCGACTATCCCCGGCAGGCAAGGCTCGTGCTCGTCGACCGGCTGCCCGATCCCACCGGCCGCGACGCCTACGACGCGGCGGTCGTGGCGATGATCCGCCGCTACGTGGCGCGGAGCGAGGGGCGGGCGCTGGTGCTCTTCACGAGCCATGCGGCGCTGGCGAAGGCGTCGGCGGAACTTTCCGGCTGGTGCATTCGCCGGGGCTACCGCCTGGTGAGCCAGGCCGACGGCCTGCCCCGCTCGCGGATGCTGGAGATGTTTCGCGAGGGGCCGGCGAGCGTGCTGCTCGGCACCGACGGCTTCTGGCAGGGGATCGACCTCCCCGGCGACTGCCTTGTGAACGTGATCATCACCAAACTCCCGTTCGCGGTGCCCGACCGCCCGCTGGTGGCGGCGAGGATCGAGGCGATCCGGCAGGCCGGCGGCAACGCCTTCGCGGAGTACCAGTTGCCCGAGGCGGTGCTCAAGTTGAAGCAGGGCTTCGGCCGGCTCATCCGCACGCACACGGATCACGGCACGGTCGTGATCCTCGACCCCAGGATGATCACGAAGCCCTACGGCGCCACGTTTCTCGAGAGCCTGCCCCCCGCCACGGTCGAAATCGAGCCGTTTGGCGACGACGAATGAGCGCGGCGGTTGGCGAGCCGACGAAAGTCGGGGGGGTTGGGCAAGGGTCCGTGGCCCGACCCTGCCGACCGTGATGATCCTGCCGGTTGGAAATTCTGGTGCGCCTCTGCCGGTCGTGCCGATTGAGCCATTGATCCGAGGTGGGCTCCGTCGTGGGCTGCCTCGACGTGGCGGAGTCGACGCATGATGACGAGTGGCGGAGTGAAGGTGTTCGGGAGTACGGCATTCGCCGCCGGACTGCTGGCGCTGGCCGCGGTGCCGACGCTCGCCGGCCCGGCCGACGAGGCCGTCGCGTTGCCCGAGATGTCGGTGCTCCAGGAGGCGCCGCTCGACGACCAGCCACTCGACGACCAGCAGTGCATCGAGGAGTTGCGGCGCTGCTGTCCCTGCCCGGGCTGGAGTGAGTACGTCGTCTTCGACGCCCTCTTTCTGCAGCGCACGAACCAGTCGGGCAACCGCCCCATCGTGCAGACGCCCACGGGCGTTCCCGTGCTCACCACGCAGGATCTTCAGCCCTCCGTGGGAACCGGTTTCCGCACCTTCTACGGCCAACTGGTGAGCGACCGTGTCGGCTGGGAAGTCGGCTACACGGGCGTTTTCGGCATGTTCGGCAGCGCGGGGGCCACGGGGCCCGACAACCTCCAGACACCGCCGCCCCTCGCCTATGTCGTCAACAACTTCGGCGACGCGCACACCGCCCGCGCCACCTACCTCTCGTCGCTCTCGATGGCCGAGCTCAACCTCTTCCGCTACGGCGGCGTCGAGTGCCGGGGCAGCGGGGCCACCTCATGCACCGGTGCAGCCTGCGAGTGTTGCAGCCCGCGGAGTTGCCGGTATCTCAACGTGCTGGCCGGCTTCGTCTGGGCGGGTCTCAACGAACAGGCCGGCCTCGCCATGACCTGCTGCGACAACCCGCCGGAGACGGCGACCTACAACGTCCGCAGCAGCACCAACTACTTCGGTGCCCAGCTCGGCATGCAGGGTCGCAGAGAGTGGCAGCGCTGGGCCATCGAGGGATGGTGGAAGACCGCGCTGTGCGGAACGGGCAGCTACCAGGCGCAGGATCCGATCATCGGCTCGCTCAGCGGCGAGGCCCGTGGCGCACGCTCGTCGCGGGATGCCGGCGTCGGCTTCCTGGGCAACCTCAACGCGACGCTCGTCTACCGGATCACCGACGTGTGGGGCCTGCGGGCCGGCTACAACGTGATGTGGCTCACGAATGCCGCGCTGGCGCCCACGCAATGGGATTTCACCGACACGCGCACGAGCGGAACCGGCATCAACGACAACGGCACCGTGTTTCTGCACGGTGCCAACCTGGGCCTCGAGGCCCGGTGGTAGGCAGCGGCCGGTCCGTCGCCCCGCCCCCATCCGGAGATCAAGCATCGTGAAGCAGCGAACCAGGTCACGCGATCGCGCACCGGCGGCGGGACGTCGCGGGCGGCTCGGCATGGAGCGGCTCGAGGAGCGTCGGGTGCTCAGCGCCAACGCCTTCATCTACGGGATCGCCGACGACAACAAGATCTGGGAGGTCAACGTCGCCGGCCGCTCGTCGCGGGCCGTGTTCGATGCCCAGCCGATCATCGGCACCGGAGCCTCGAACGCCTTTGCCTACGACAACACCCGCAGCCAGTTCTTCTTCATCGATCCGCAGAACTCCCTCCAGCTCTGGGATCGTGGCTCGACCCTCACGGAACTCGCCGGCAGTTCCTTTCTGGGGCTGCCGGCGACCGGCAGCCAGCCGTGCAACGCCGCCTACTACGCCGATGCCTACTGGTACTTCACCGACGGCACCAGTGTGCTCAACAAGGTGGCCTTCACGTACGTCGACGGCGTGCCGACGGCCGCGGACAGGCAGTCGTTCGTGGTCGGCGGCGGCCCCACGCTCACCAACACGTTCGGCGACATCGCCATCAACGCGGTCACGGGTATCCTCTACGCCTCGACCACCAACGGCGCGTTCTACGCCGTGAACCTCGCCGCGCCCGCCACGGGCTACTCGGCCATCAAGCCGCCCGTCGATGAGAGCCCCGGCCTGCAGCTCGCCTTCAGCGGCGACTACGGCACGCTCTACGGCCAGGGCTTCGTCGGTGGGCAGTGGTACACGGTCGACACGGCGACCGGTGCGAACACCCCGATCGTCGGATTCACCACCGCGATCCAGGGCATCAACGGCCTTCGCGACATCGGCGGCAGCGCCGATACCCCCGTGCTGCTCGGCGACCTCGCGATTGCCAAGACGGACGGCTCGTCGACCTACGTGCCCGGCCAGAACATGACCTACACGATCACGACGACGAACCTCGGGCCGGATCCCGTCACCGGCGCGCGGGTGAGCGATCGCCTGCCGGCGGGCACGACCTTCGTGTCCGCGACCGGCGGCGCGACGTACAACCCCCTGACGAACACGGTCCGCTACACGACGGGGACGCTGGCGTCGGGAGCCTCTGAGAGCTTCACGCTCACGATCCTGCCGGCGTCGAGCCGGCGGGGGAGCCTGCTGAACACGGCCACGGTCGCGTCGCCACCGGGCGTGGTCGATCCGACGCCGGCGAACAACACGGCGAGCGACCTCGACACGATCCTCATCCCGGTGGACCTGTCGGTGACGAAGACGGACGGCTCGCCGACCTACGTGCCGGGTCAGAACGTCACCTACACCGTGACGGTGGGCAATGCGGGCCCGCGGTCGGTGACGGGTGCAGTGGTGACGGACGTGCTGCCGACGGGCACGACGTTCGTGTCGGCGACGGGCGGCGCAACGTACAACGCCCTGACGAACACGGTGAGCTACACGACGGGAACGCTGGCGGTCGGCGGCACGACGAGCTTCACGCTCACGATCCTGCCGGCGTCGAGCCGGCGGGGGAGCCTGTCGAACACGGCCGCGGTGACGGCGCCGGCGGGCACGATCGACCTGGTGCCGGCGAACAACACGG
>JBJTDZ010000047.1:0-31860 GCA_046092585.1 Pirellulales bacterium
TTCAGGCGGCCGATCTGCTCGTAGAGTTCCTGCTCATCCGTGGCCTGGTCAGCCCGTCGCTGTCGCCCGTCGGCGAACAGCTCAGCCACCTGGGCCATCAGTTGCTTCTTCCAGGCCGTCACCTGGCTCGTGTGGATGCCAAACTGGCTCGCCAGCTGGGCGGTCGTCCGGTCGCCCCTGGCGGCTGCCAGAGCCACCTTCGCCTTAAACGCCGCCCCAAATACTCGCCGCTTCCCGGCCATCATCCTGCTCCTGATAGGGTGCCTCCCACCCGGGAAGTTCCACCTTATCAGGGCGCCCGAAACTCGGGGTCCACCTCAACGATCAGACATTTCAGATGCGAGCCTGTAGGACATCATCGCGCCGTTTGACATGCCCGTGGCAAAAACACGGCGGCGATCAACATTTGCGATTCCCTCTAAATCATCCAAGACGTGCCGAACAAAGGCCACGTCATCGACATTACGGGCAGCTGCCTCACCGCAGCAGTTGCCCGCGTTAAAACTCAGCATTCGTTCGAGGCGGCCGCTTCCCTCGGGGTAAACGACTATGAACCCCGACTGATCCGCCTTCAGGTTCAGGCCGCTGAAAGCGACCATGTTGCGGGCATTCGCTCCCCCGCCGTGAAAAGCTAACACGACCGGCATGGGCGAATCTGCGACGTACTGCGGTGGCACGTGCACCAAGTAGCTCCGCTCACTCCCATCTACTTGCACCGAGCGCGAATAATCGCCCGGGCTCAGAGGGCTTGCATCAGCCGCGAAGAGCAGCGCGAGAGCTGCGAGAATGTGCATCAAGGGTCACGCCTCCCAAAGCCGCCTGCCGACCACGACTGCGAGCACGCACTCCCCGGCGGTATGATACCGTCATGGAACTCGACTTCGTGGCCGACCTGATCGCACGGATTCCGGCCGATCCTCGGCTCGAGGTGCCCCCCGGCGACGATGCGGCCGTGCTGCGTCCGCCCGCCGGCAGGCGGACGGTGGTCACGGTCGACATGCTCATGGAGGGCGTCGACTTCGTGCTCGACGCCGCGTGCACGCCGCGGCGTGTCGGGCACAAAGCGCTGGCCGTCAACCTCTCCGATCTCGCGGCCATGGCCGCACGGCCCGAGGCGGCGGTGGTCGCGGTGTCGCTGCCGCGACAGCACGGCGACACGATCGGCCGCGGACTGCTCGACGGGATCCTGACACTCGCCGCAGAGCACGGCATGACGCTCGCCGGCGGCGACACCAACGCCTGGGACGGCCCCCTCGTGATCTCGATCACCGCCATCGGCAGCGTGCTGCCGGGGCGGGCCTGGCGGCGCGACGGCGCCCGTCCGGGCGACCTGCTCGTCGTCACCGGGGCCTGCGGCGGCAGCCTGCTGGGCCGTCATCTCGACGTCGCCCCCCGCTGCCGCGAGGCGGCCCTCATCGCCGACCATGTCACCGTGCACGCCTCCATCGATATCAGCGACGGCCTCACGCTCGATCTCTGGCGCGTGATGCAGGCCAGCGGCACCGGCGCCGTGCTCGATCTCGCCGCGATCCCGATCCACGCTGACGCGCTCCGCATGGCGTCGCAGCCGGGCGACGGCCGCAGCCCGCTCGACCATGCCCTGGCCGACGGCGAGGATTTCGAACTCCTGCTCGCGCTGCCGCCCGACGAGGCCCGCAGGCTCGAAGCCGAAGCCCCGGGCCTGCTCGGGATTCCCGCCGCCGTGATCGGCGAGGTGATCGCCGGCAGCGGCCTTGCCGGCCGTGCGGCCGACGGCACGATCTCCCCCCTCGAGCCCCGGGGCTATGCGCATGCCTTCGCACGGTGATCTGCCCCGCATGCCGGCCGCCGGGTTCGCCACGGAAGCGGTGTCGCTCCGCGTGGCCGAGGAGGCCGATCTTCTGCCGTTTGCCCGCCGGCTCGTCGCCGCCCTGCCCCGGCCCGCGGTCGTGGCCCTGCACGGCGACCTCGGTGCCGGCAAGACCACGCTCGTGAAGGCGGTGGCCGCCGCGGCCGGCCTCGACTCTGGCGAAGTGATCAGCCCCACCTTCGGTCTCGTTCACGAGCACGCCACACCCGGCGGCCTCCTCCTGCACGCCGACCTCTACCGGCTCACGGGCCCCGACGACCTGCACGAGATCGGCTGGCATGACGCACTGGCAAGAGCCACCTGGGCCTTCGTGGAATGGCCGGAGCGGGCCGCCGCCGCGCTGCCGCCCGATCGGCTCGACGTGACGATCACGATCGACTCTCCCACCGCCCGCACGCTCACGCTCACGCCCCGCGGCCCCCGTCATGCCGCGGTGGCCAAGGCCTTCTGGGAGTGATCAGCCCGCTGCGGGCCTCGCGGCCCCCACGACGAGCTTTCGCACCGCCTGAAACTGCGGATGCAGGGCGTCGCGGCACCATTCGAAGAGCACCGCCTCGCTCGTCGTGAGCACCGCCCCGGCCCGCTCGAGCCGCCGGAGGGCCACCTCGTGATCGACCGCATGCCGCGACGTGACCGCATCCACCGCCAGGAACACGCTGCGGCCGGATCCAAGCAGGTCGAACGCCGTCTGGGCCACGCACACGTGGGTCTCGAGGCCGCAGAGCACCACGTTCGTGGCCTGCGGCGGCAGGGCGGCCATGAACGCCTCGCAACCGCAGCAGCTGAAGGCTGTTTTCGGCAGTGGCGCCGCGAGCACGTCCGCGAGCTCGGGCACGGTGGATCCCAGGCCCTGCGGATACTGCTCGGTCGCCACCGACGTTACCGCCAGCAGTCGGGCGGCCTCCGCCAGCCGACGGCAGCGGGCGACCACCTGCTCGCCGTCGCGCATCGCGGGCACGAGCCGCGCCTGCACGTCGATGACGCAGAGCACCGATGTCGTGGGGGTGAGCCTCGTCATCCCGTGGGCCTCCGTCATGGCGTGGTCACGGCCGGGGCGGGGATCGCGCCACCGGGGTTACCCGCTGCAGGCGCCGTCGTGAGATCGACGGGGCCGTCGCCGCGTGCGGGAGCCAGCCCACGCAGCCGGGCGATCTTCACCGCCGCTGTCGGCTCGCCAGCCGTCTCATGCCCGGGCGCGGCACCAAAGTGGATCACACGGCCCTGCTCGTCGACGAGTTCCCAGCCAGGCGAATGCCCGCGGGAGCCGACGGCCTCGCGGCACTCGACGAGCCCCAGCGGCTTCCAGTCGGGCCCGATCGCGGTCGCGAGTGCCGCCCCCTGCTCCACCACCGTGTCGCCCCACGGAAACCCCACCGCCCCCTGCGGCCCCGACGCCACGCCCGTGATCCGCGGATACGCGGCGGCCGACTCGGCGGTGAAGTCGTCGCTCGGCAGCACCACCGCCTCGGCGTCGACGGCGAGCAGCCCGCCGGGCACGGCCACCATCGCCACCGGCTCCCGGCAGCGGATCCGCACCCGCGCGGCCGGTGGATGCTGGATCTCGACCGACACCACCTCCCGCACCCACGGCTGGATGGCGAAGGCCCGGGCCAGCCGCCGCACGAGTTCGGGATCGTCGAGCGGCATGCCCTCGGCCAGGCTCGCATCACGAATCGCCACCTGCGCGAGGTCGCTGCGGACCCATGGCGCGACCCCCTCCACGGTCACCTGCTCCGGGAGCAGCACGAGGTCGCCGCGGCCCTTCACGCGGTCGCCCAGCCGACCCCACGCGAGCATGCCCACTCCCAGGGCCGCAGCCACGATCACGAGCGACGAGAGCCCGGCGCGGTGCTCGGCGAGGAACGCCGACAGGCGTCCGGGCTCGGGCTCCAGTGGCTGGTCGCGGCGACGGGGCGGCGGGTTCATGTCATCCGGCTGCGCCGGCTCACCACACCTGGATCTGCGGCGCGAGCTCGATGCCGAGTTTCTCCCGCACCCTCGCCCGCACCGTCTCCACCAGCGTCCGCACATCGTCGGGCGAGCACTGCGGCCCGGCCACCACGTAGTTGGCATGGGCTGGCTCGACCGCGGCATCGCCGGCCCGCAGGTCACGGGCGCCGGCCTGCGCCACCAGCGACTCCGCCGTGGTGCCGAGCGGATCCTTGAACATCATCGCCACGCTACGGGTGCCGCCGGGCTGGGCCGCCCGGCCGATGATCCATTGCTTCTGCATCCGCTTGGTGAGGACCGCCGGGTCTTCCTCGTCGAGCTCCAGGCGGCAGGCGATGATGATGCAGTCGTCGAGGTTGCTCCAACGCGACTCGAAGGCCAGCCGCGATCGGTCGCGCACCTCGGTGGTGCCGTCCTCGAGCATCACCGTCACGTCGGCGACCCGTTCGCCCACGTCGCCCCCGTGGCCGCCGGCATTGCCCACGAGCGCCCCGCCCACGGTGCCCGGCACGTCCACGAGTGTCTCCAGTCCGCCGAGCCCTGCCTGCACCGCCGCCGACACGAGGTGCACGAGTTTCGCTCCGGCGCCCGCGCGAATCGATGGGGCCTGCACCTCGATGCCGCAGAAGGCGGGCGCGGAGAGCCGCACCACCATGCCTTCGAATCCCGTCGCCGGCACGAGCACGTTCGACCCGCCGCCGATCACCCGCAGCGGGATCCGTTCCGCGTGGCACCGCTTCACGACCCGGGCCAGGGCGTCGATGTCGACGGGCTCGCAGAAGTAGGCGGCCGGGCCGCCCAGACCGAGCCAGGTGTGGTGGGAGAGCGGCTCGTGGCGGGAGACGGCCACACCCAGGTCGTCGAACGGCGTGGCATCCTGCCCGCCCGCGGGGCTCGGTCGCGATCGTTGGTTCATCGGTCGGTTTCCTCGACGGGCCGCGGCGCGCGGCTTCCTCGACGGGCCGCGGCGTGCGGCTGCGGCGTGATTGTGCCTCAGCCCGCGGCAGAGCGTCCATGCCGGTGCCCGCCGCTGCTCCGTCGCCGGCCTGACGCCCGGTCATCAGGCCGCCCGCCGCCGCGGTGCTTCCGCCGGATGGGCGAGCTGCAGCCAGCCGTCGACGAGCTGCACGAGGGCGGGCTGCGACGGGTCGGGGAGCGGGGATCGCGGCCACCGCGGCAGGTGGCCGAGCACCACCACGCAGTCGCCGCGCCCCAGCGACGAGAGGAGCCTGTCGAGACGGGCGTAGGCCTCGACATCGGCGGCATCGGGATCATCGGCCGCGATCGACGCGGGCACCACGAGGCAGGAGTCGCACCACCTCGCCACCGACCGCGGCAGCCGCTGCCCGCCCAGGCGCGTCGCCGCCCGCTCGTCGACGATCACCGCGAGCCGGCCGGGCGTCAACCGTCGGAGGCTGGCGAGGGTCGCCCTGCAGGCATGCGGGTTCGACGGACAGTCGGTGAAGACGGCCGCATCCTGCCCGCGATCGATCCGCTCCACGCGTCCCGGCACTCCACCGGTCAGTTCGATGCCCCGCGCGCCTCGTTCCAACGTCACGCCATACCGTACGCCCACGGCCAGCGCGAGCACCACGTCGCGAACGAACGGCACGGTCGGCGTGTCGGCGCCGATGGGCACCGACTGCCCACCGCAGGTGGCGAGGAACGTGCGGCCGAAGAGGCTTTCCTCCACGGGCCTTGCCCCGACATCGCACCCGGCCGTGAGTCCGGCCGTGAGGCAGGTCGTCGTTGCAGGTGCCGCGGCGAGCAGCTCCGCGGTGTGCCGCGGTCCCGCCCCCGTCACGAGGCACCCGTCTTCACCGAGCGATTCCATGATCCTGGCGACGATGCCGCGGTAGGCCCGGCGTGTGCCGTGCCGCCCGGTTGCGGAAGCCACCAGGCCCGTCGCCACGACGGTGTCGCACGAGATGCCGGCGGTGGCCCGCGCGGCCAGCATGTCGCTCGAAACCTCCACGATCGCGTGCGAGCACCCGGATGCGGAGAAGGCGGCCAGCCGCGCAGCCAGCACCGCAGGCGAGGCGTAGTCGACGAGTTCGGGTTCCACGTCGTCGGGGCCGAGGCAGCCGAGGTCGGAGAGCACCGCCACGCGATGGCCGGCCTCGGCGAGCACCGCCGCGATGAGCCATGCCGTCGTCGTCTTGCCGTTCGTGCCGACGACGGTGATCACTCGCATCTCGCGTGACGGATCTCCCGCGAGGGCATGGCAGAGCCGGGCGAATGCGGCATCGCTGTCACGCACGAGGCACAGCGGCACGCCGTCGGTCGACACCATCCGCTCGGCAACTACGCCGACGGCACCCCGGGCGATCGCTTCGGCCACATCCTCGTGACCGTCGCCGCGAGGGGTGAGCCGAGCCACGAACACGTCGCCCGGCCGGCACGCCGCGGCCACATCCTGACAGCGGCGGGCCATGATTTCGTCGCAGGCGATGAACCGGCACCCCGGCAGGAGCCGCGACAGCGACACCTCCCCGCCTCGATCACAGCTGCGATCCCGCCCGTCCTCAACCGGGCGGCGTCGCCCTCCCTGTGGCATCTCCCGCATAACGGCCTCCCTGCCGGCTTTGGACCGCGTCGCCGGGGCGACACGGCCGGTGTTCGCCGTCCATCCTTGGACGACGATGGGGCCGGATTGTCACCAGCGGCCCCGATGGGTCAAGGTCGTCTGCGACCGCCGCGAGGCCACCCTCCGCCCCGTCGCCGCAGACAACCCGTCTTGCCACGAACAGCCCGGCACGGCTAGTGTCCGACGCGGTGTGACCGTTGCCCCAGGCCTCCGCCCATGAAGTCCACCGTGAATCTCTTCGAGCCTTCGTCGCCGGCACTGCTCTGGATCGGTGCCGCCGACGACGTGGAACTCGACCTCGCACGCTCGTGGGCGCGGCAGATGACGTACCTCGTGGAGGCCGCCGACATCGCATCGGCATGTGCTGGCTCGTGGCCTGGCTTCGTCGACCGCTCTCCGGCGGCGGTGCTCCTGGCATCTCCCACACCTTTTGCCTGGAGCGTCCATGACTGCATCGCGGTCGCCCGACGCTGGCCTCTGGCTCCGCTCGTGTCGGTGTGCACGAGCCTCGTCGACGGCCGGCGGCGAAGCGGCCCGCAGTTGCCGGGCGTCGAGGAGGTGGCGTGGAGCGATCTGCCGGGCCGGCTGTCGTGGTGGCTTCACGACCGGGGCCGCGGCCGGCCCGGCGGGCTCGGCATGCCCGCGACGGCCCGCCGCGAGGAGCGGCTGCTCGAGGCAGCAGGCCGCGTCACGGAGTTCGGGTCGCGCGGCGGCGGCCGGGTGGCGGTGGCCGCCGCGCGTCAGATCGATCTCGAAGGTCTTGCCGACCTGCTCACCGCCGCGGGCCGCCCTCCGGTGCGGCGGGTGTGCGGCCGACCGGCGGTCGACGAGCCGGCCGACATCGTGGTTTGGGACGTGGCCTCCGCATCCGCGGACGACCTCACGTGGCTACGCATGCTTGCCGCCAACCGCCCAGGCCTCGCAGTCATCCTGCTCGAGTCATTCCCCCGCGGCGACTGGTGTGCGGCGGCACTGGCGTCCGGGGCGGCGGCCGTGCTGGCCCGGCCCGCGTCGCTCGAATCACTCACAGGCCTGCTGCTGCGGCTCGATGCGGCCCATGCCGCCTGACGGCTGTCATTGACGTGCCGCCATCGGCTTCCGTACACGTCCGCCATGAAACGAGTCACCCTCGCGGTGTCCGTCGCCGTCCCGCTCGTCGTGGTGGCCGCGGGCTGCGCCCATCTGGCGGGTCATCCGGCGACGGCCCCGGCCCTCGCGGCCACCCTCGCCACCGTTGGCGGCGGCGGCGACCTGCCCGAACGCAGTGAGGTCGTGGCCGGACAACTCGTGATCCATGCCGACTTCCCGGTCGCCGGACAGCATCGTCTCGTCCGCGACCTCGACGGCCTGCGGATCGCCGTCAGCCAGGAACTCGGCCTGCCGATCTCCGACGAGCCGGTCCACCTCTATCTCTTCGAAACCACCGACCGCTACGACGCCTTCGTCGCCAGCCGCTTTCCCTCGTTCCCCGCCCGCCGCGCCTTCTTCGTCGAGACCGACACCACCCTGTCGGTGTTCGCCGCGTGGCAGGATCGCATCGCGGAGGATCTCCGACACGAGACGACGCATGGCTACGTGCATGCGGTCGCGCCCGCCGTGCCACTGTGGCTCGACGAGGGAATCGCCGAGTTCTTCGAGACCCCCCGGGCCGAACAGGGACTGCATCGCGGCCACGTCGCGATCCTGTCGGGGCGATTGCTCGAGGGCACGTGGCGGCCCGATCTCGAGCGTCTCGAGGCGCTCGTGTCGGCGGGCGACCTGTCGCAGGATCATTACGCCGAGGCATGGTGCTGGGTGCACTGGATGCTCCGCACGACACCAGAGCGCCGGGCGCTGCTGCAAAACTACCTCGCCGACGTGCGCCGCGATCCGCAGACCCCGCCCCTCTCGCGACGGCTCCGGAACGATCTGCCGGACACCGATCTCTCGGCCGCCGTCCGGCAGCACCTCGCCGACATCGCCGATCGCTGAGGCTCAGCGTTCTGCGCGGGAAGCGTAACCTCGTAAGCGGCACGACTGCGCGACGTTGGGCGTAGTCCCCATCGCTCACGCGATTGGGCTTGCCGGGTGGAGGCGCGTGGCCCCCCTTGTAGCCGCAGGTTGTTCAACCTGCGGGTGCACGTGTGCAGGTTGGACAACCTGCACCTACAAAGCACACGTCGTGGAAACTCCCCGGGAAGCGGCACGGCTGCGCGACGTTGGGCGTAGCCCCCATCGCTCACGCATGAGCTTCTTACCGCCGGTAGAGCGAGCCGTGGCCGGCGGCTTGGAAGCCGAGCTTGCGGAAGAGCTTTGTCGCCGCGTCGTTCGACTCGGCCACGTGTGCCTCCGCGATGGTGACGCCCTCCTGGGCGAGATCGTGCAGGGCCTCCGAGACGAGGTAGTTGGCGAGCCCCTGCCGCCGCCGCTCCCCCTCGATGTCGATCCGCATCAGGCCCGCCGCCGTCACCCCCCACGCGGTCGCCAGCGGCTGGATGTCCCACACCGCCGTGCTGCCCAGAAGCTGCTCGTCGTCGCCACGCAGCTCGTAGCGACGCAGGGCCACGCCCGTCGTCGTCGCCGCCTCCCACCAGGTGCGCCGCGCCGGCTCGTCGATCACCCGGAGCGTGGTCGCCCTGCGGATGGCCAGTTGCAGACGGTTCACGGGAGGCCGAAAGCCCGCGAGCGACCGCCGCAGCACGGCGTATCGCTCCGCGACCTCGTAGCCAGCCCGGACAAACACCTGCTGCATGCAGGGGGATGAGTCGAGAATCCCGGGCAGGTCGGAGCCGCCGTAGAGCCCGAGGTAGAAGCCGCCGACATCGGGCGAGCCGCCGCCCAGGATCGTCGTCGCGCCCCGCGTTCGCAGGTAGTCCTCGCAGCGGGCCAGCAGCGCGGCGCCGATCGCATGGTGCTGTTCATGCGGCACCACCACCACGAGCATGGTCGTGCCGACGGCCGTGTCGATCGCCGTCGCCGCGGTGTTGGGGCCGAACCCGGCATGGGCGAAGCCCACCACGCGGTCGCCATCCACCGCCACCACGAGACCGTCGCGGTCGAAGTAGGGTTTTGAAAAGACGCCCGCCTCCAGCCACGCCGCCGACATCGGCTGAAACGCCCCCGAACCGAGATCGGCCGTCCGCCACACGTCCGCGAGCCGGGGCGGGTCGTCGTTGCGAAACGGACGATAGCCGATCATGCCGGAGCCTCCGGACCTGGCGCGAGCCGCACCTCGATCGTTCCGTCGCGGTCGCGAACCTCGTGCACGACCTGCCGCACGGTCGCCGAGATGCGATGCCGCCCCGTGGTCACATCGAACTGCCAGCCGTGCCACGGGCAGGTGAGGGTCGTGCCGCAGAGGGCACCGGTGCCGAGCGGGCCTCCCTGGTGCGGGCAGAGGCCGTCGATGGCGTGGAGCGTGCCGTCGACGTTGGCGACCGCCACCATCCGGCCGGCGGCCACCCGCTCGATGCTGCCGCCCGGCGGGCATTCCGACGCCGCGGCGACGGGAATCCAGTCAGGCATGGAGGGTACCGGCGGGAGGGCGGATCGGGCCGCGTTCGCCAAGGGGGTCAGGCGGCGGGCCGCGATTTCGCCTTTGTAGCCTTTCCGGGGGCGCCACGCCATCGGCGATGCACCCACCAGTACTGGGCGGGCTGGCGGCGGATCGCCCGCTCCAGGAGCGTGGTGTACCACTGTGACAACTCGCGAAGGCCGGCCGTCTCGGCGGTCCCGAGGGCGGGATCGGCGATTCCCTCCACCCGCAGGTCGTAGTCGAAGAGTCCGCCACGGCGGGTCGCCGAGCAGACCATCACCGGCGCCGAGGCCGAGAGGGCGAACACGCCGATCGCCTTGTGCACGCTGGCCGGCCGGCCGAAGAAGTCGACCCAGCAGCCCTTCGGCCCGGCAGCCTGGTCGCCGAGCAGGCCGATGGCGCCGTTCTCGTCGAGCACCTGCGCCACGTCGGGCGCGCTTCCCTTCTTCGGCAGGATCCGCTGGCCCCGCGACTCGCGAAACTCCGTGACAAACCGGTCGAGGTGCGGGTTGTCGAGCTCACGGGCCACCGAGAAAATCCGCAGGCCAAAGAGCCCGAAGAGGTAGGCGGCCAGTTCGAAGTTGCCGTAGTGGCCCGAGAGGATCACCTTCGGCCGCTCCAGCCACAGCGTCCGCACGATCTCCTCCATGCCGTGGATGCGCAGGTGCCTCCGCCACGTGGTCTTGTGGATCACGCGGTTGGCATGGGCGATTTCCACCACCATGAGCAGAAGGTGCTCCCACATCCCCCGCGCCGTCCGCCGCCGCTCGTCGGTGGTCATGCCGGGAAACGCCGCTCGCAGATTGTCGCGAACGACCGTTCGCCGGATTCGCAGCCGGTTGGCGAGCAGGCCGGCGAGTCGGCGGGCGCCCCGCTCGCAGGTCGACCGCGGCAGTGCCTGCACCACGCAGATCACGACCCGCACGGCGGCGTAGGCGAGCAGGTCGAGGCAGCGGGTGGCGAGCGAGCGTCGGCGCAAGGCAGGTCATCCGTGACGGCTGGGGCGGAGACGAGGCTGCGGGCACCTCGATGTCGTAGTGTCGCGAAGCCTCCGCCCCTGGGCCAGATCGGTTTGCCGGCCGGTGGGCTTGAGCCCGTGCGCCGCCCCCCGCAGGGTTCAGCCGGCCGCCGGCCGCCCCGGGCGGGCCAGGAGCAAGGCCACGCTCACGGCGTTGAAGAGGCCGTGCAGCAGGATGCAGGGCACGATCGAGCCCGTCCGCTGGGCGATCGTGCCGAGCACCAGCCCCAGCGGAAAGAGCGGCACGTAGGCCAGCCCCTGATCCGCATGGGCGGCCGCGAAGGCCAACGCCGACACCAGCACCGGGGCGAGCTGGTCGCCGGCAAGCCGCTTCTCGAGCCAGCCCTGCAGCACCTTGCGGAAGAACAGCTCCTCGGCCACGGGTGCCGCCACGATCGCCGAGATGACCACCGCCGCGACGGCCAGGCCATCACGCTGCCCGGCGAGGAGATCGACGACGGGATGCCGGTAGCGCACCAGCACGTTGAGCACGCCTGCGATCGCGAGGAGCGGAAACACGACCAGCGCCAGCCCGCCGACCGCCGTGCGGAGATCCTCCCGCCAGGAACCGAAGTCGAATCCCATCTCCGACCACGTCGCGCCCCGGGCCGCCAGCCATGCCGTCGCCCCGAGGGACGCGCCGAGCGTGAGCACCACGTTGTCCACGAGCCGTGCGACGAGTGACGAGTCGGGCCCGGCCTGGCGTGCCATCAGGCTCGCTGCCAGCAGGTAGCCGACGAGCACGAGCGCCACATCGCCTCCCTCCCAGCAGACGGGCGGGTGCTCGCGGAGCGGCACGATCGGCTCGCCCGCGGCCCGGCAGCGGCCCACGGCGGCGATGGCCAGAAGGAACGCGGTCAGCGACCCCCCGAGCACGACGAGTGGAACGAGGCCGGCGGCATCGACGGCGGATTCCATCACCGCACCAACGACCGGGCGGCGACGAGGTACTCGAACCCGGACCAGATCGTGGCCGCGACGGCCGCCCAGGTGAGCCACGGCGCGACCGTCGTGAGCGGCAGCCCCGCCGGCGCCAGCCCCGGCCACGCCAGCGCCCCGAGCACGGTCGCCACGGCCAGGCACTGCAGCACCATCTTCAGCTTCCCCGACAGGGCCGCGGAGAAGTCGTGCCCCGCCTTCTCCATCTCAGCGCGGATCGCTGTCACCATCAGCTCCCGAACCGTCACCACCAGCGCCATCCACGGCGCGATCGCCGTGCCCGCGGCCGACAGCAGCACCCACGCCCCGCAGACGATCACCTTGTCGACGAGCGGATCGAAGATCCGGCCGAGCCGACTCACCTGCCCGAACCGCCGGGCATACCAGCCATCGACCCAGTCGGTGGAGGCCGCCACCACGAACAGCCAGAAGGCCGCAGCGGCTCGCCCCTGCTCGAAGGCGACGAAGAACACGATCGCCAGGATGAGCCGTACGAACGAGAGGATATTCGGCACCGTGACGATGCGGTCGCTGGCCACCGGTCAGGCCTCCGCCGGCACGGCCGCGAGGTCGTAGCCGCTCGCGGCCACCACCTCCGCCCGCAGGATGCGGCCGGTGAGCGGCGACCGCGGCGAGGAACCCGGAGCGGTGAGGTAGACCGCGCAGTCGATGTCGGGAGCGTCGCCCTTGGTGCGGGCGAGCCACACGTCGTCCCGTTCGCCGCTCGGCCCGTCGACGATCACGTCGAGCACGCGGCCCACCTGGCGGCGGGCGTGGTCGTGGGCGATCCCCTGCTGCACGAGCATCAGTTCGTCGCGGCGGGCCGCCTTCTCGTCCTCGGGAAGGTGGCCATCGAGCCTGGCGGCCGGCGTGTCGGGCTCGAGCGAATAGGTGAACACGCCCACCCGCTCGAACTTCCAGCGGCGGACGAAGTCGACCATCTCCTGGAACTGGCCACGGGTCTCGCCGGGAAAGCCGGTGATGAAGGTGGTGCGCAGCACGAGATCGGGGATCCGTTCGCGAAGTTTGCCGAGCAACTCCTCGGTGGCGGTCCTGTTCACGCGCCGCTGCATCCGCTTGAGCACGGCGTCGGAGGCGTGCTGCAGCGGCATGTCGAGGTAGGGAAGGATCGTGCGGCTCGCGGCGATCTTCTCGATCAGCCGGTCGGTGAAGAAGATCGGGTAGAGATACATCAGCCGGATCCACTCGATCCCCTCGACCTTCTCCAGTTCGTCGAGCAGTTCCACGAGCCGCGGCTCGCCGTAGAGATCCATGCCGTAATAGGTCGTGTCCTGGGCGACGATCACGAGCTCCCGCACGCCGTCGGCCGCGAGTTCCCGGGCCTCGCGGACGACCTCCTCGATCGGCTTGGTGGCGTGCTTGCCCCGCATCTTCGGGATCGCGCAGAAGGTGCAGGTGCGGTCGCAACCCTCGGAGATCTTCAGGTAGGCCATGTGCCGCGGCGTGACCCGCATCCGTCCCGAGTCGTCGAGCGCACGGGAGGGGGCCGGCCGGAAGATGCTCCGCTGGTCGCCGAGTCCGCCGATCAGCCGCTCGGCGGCCTTCGCGATCTCGTCCCGGGAAAACACGCCGATCACCGCGTCGAGGCCCGGCAGTTCCTGGAGCAGCCCCTCCTTCTGCCGCTCGGCGAGGCAGCCAGACACGATCACGCCACGGGTGCCGCCCCGCTTCTTGAGGTCGAGCATCTCGTGGATCGCCGCATACGACTCCGCCCGCGATGCGTCGATGAACGCGCAGGTGTTGACGATCACGAGGTCGGATCCGGCAGGCTCGGTCACGAGCTGCCAGCCGTCCTCCCGCAGGAGGCCGAGCATCCGTTCGCCGTCGACAAGGTTCTTCGGGCAGCCGAGGCTCACCATCGCGAAGGTGCCGCGGCAGGTGGCGGGGTCGACCGGCGGCACGGCCGGAAGGGGGCTCCCCTCGATGCTGCATGCCCCGGCGGCGTCGACGATCGGCAGGCGGTGCATGTCAGGCCCGCTCCGCGATGATCTTGTCGAGCTCCTCCCGGAGCCGCGGCAGGATGGCGTCGTAGGGGAAGGCGCCGAGCTCGGTGCTCCGGCGCTTGAGATTCACGTGGGTGGGGCCGCACCAGAGGCCGAGATCGGCGTCGTCGGTCTCGCCCGGCCCGTTCACCCGGCAGCCCATCACGGCGATCGTGATGGCGTGATCCCGCGCGTAGGCTGTCATCGCCTTCACCTCCTTGGCGAGTTCGATGAAGGCCTCGTTCTCCACACGCGAGCAGCTCGGGCAGGAGATGATGTTGAGCGTCGAGAGGCCGTAATCGACCACGCTCCGCACGCGGCCGGCCGCGATGTCGGCCAGGATCGCCCGGGCGGCGTCGATCTCCTGCGGCTTGTCGGCATTGGGCACCGTGAGCGACACGCGCACCGTGTCGCCGATGCCCCGCGAGATCAGCTGCTCGAACGCGATCCGCGTCTTGATGATGCCGTCCGGCGGCATGCCGGCCTCGGTCACCCCGAGGTGCAGCGGCACGTCGGGCCGCTGCTCGGCGAACCGGCGGTTCACCTCGATCACCTTGCGCGGGTCGGAGTCCTTGAGCGACACCGCGTAGCGGGTGAAGCCGATCGAGTCGAGCAGTTCGCAGTGCTCGAGGGCGCTGGCGAGCATCGGCCCGAGCGAGTCGTCCTCGGCAAACTGCTCCTTCTTGGCCGGGTCGACGCTCCCGCAGTTCACCCCCACCCGCATGGCGCAGTCGTGATCAGCGGCCACGCCGGCGATGAACTTCACCTTCTCCTGCCAGGGCTTGGTGGGCTCGTGATGGTAGAGGTGGCCGGGGTTGTAGCGCAGCTTGTGGACGTGCGGGGCCACGTCGAGGGCCAGCCGGTAGTTCTCCTGCAGGTCGATGGCGAGGTTGGCGGGCGTTCCCGCCCGGATCGCCGGCAGCGCCGCGGCGTCCTTCTTCGAATCGACAGCAATCCGCACCACGCCGGCGCCGGCGGCATGCAGGGCGTTGGCCTGCTCCACCGTGGCCGCCACGTCCTGCGTGTGCGTGGCCGTCATGCTCTGGGCTGCGATCGGGTGCCCAGCCCCGATCGTGATGCTGCCGATCCGCACCGCCCGCGTTGGATTTCGCTTCACCTCGACCACGGCCTTTCCTCACGACACACTGACCCTCGCCCGCAGACTGCATCACCGCGGGACCGTGCAAAAACAATAGCAGACGCCAACCGGCAGGCGATACGCCCATGCGATACGAGCCCCGTCTCCATATCGTCCTCCACGAGCCGGAAATCCCGCCGAATGCGGGCAACGTGGGCCGCACGAGCGTGGCGATCGCGGCGAAGATGTGGCTGGTGCGGCCCCTGGGCTTTCAGATCGACGACTACTACCTCCGGCGAGCCGGCCTCGACTACTGGGAGGAACTGGAGTGGGAGGTGGTCGACTCCTGGGCCCATCTGCTCGAGCGGCTCGCGGCCAGCCGCGCCGGCGGCATGTGGCTCTTTTCGGCGCGAGCCGGCCGCTCCTACCTCGACGTGGCCTACACTCCGGGCGACGTGCTGGTGTTCGGCCGCGAGTCGCGTGGGCTCCCGCCGGAGATCACGTCGGCCCACCCCGAGCGGCTGCTCACGATTCCCTCGCGGCCCGAGGTGCGGAGCCTCAACGTGGCCAACTGCGCGGCGATTGCCGCCTACGAGGCGATTCGCCAGTGGGGCGGCCGCGTCTGACGTCGGCTTCAGGCATCCTTGATCCTGCGATGCATGCCCCCACCACCACGATCGATCTGACCGCGATGAAGCCGGCGGAGGCGTGGGGCTGGCTCGCCGGCGCGTTGCAGGCAGCCACGACTTCCGCCCGCCACGGCCTGCACCTGTTCACGCTCGCGACGGTCGGGGCCGACGGCCAGCCCGATGCCCGCACCGTGGTGCTTCGTCACGTCGATGCCGAACGCCGCGAGATCCGCTTCCACACCGACATCCGCAGCCCGAAGGCAGCGACGATTCGCCGCTGCCCGCAGGTGGCGCTCCACTGGTACGATCCGGTCGCCCGGCTCCAAATCCGGATCGCCGCACGGGCGAGCCTGCACCACGGCGACGACCTCGCCCGCGTTGCCTGGGATGCCGCGGCGGCCATGAGCCGCGCCTGCTACTCCGCCTCCGCGCCCGGCACCGCGGTCGAGGCCTTCCCGCCCGCGGCCGTGCCTCAGGCGGCCGCCGACGACGCGGGCTTCGAGAACTTCGCCGTCGTGGCGTGTCGGTTCGACGCCGTGGAGGTGCTCGTGCTCCATGCAGCCGGCCACCAGCGGGCGCGGCTCGATCTCGGCTGCCCAGCCATCACCTGGCAGCTGCTCGCGCCGTAGGCGCCGTGATCAGCAGGCCCGCGGCTGCGAGGGCGATCGACCGCGACCGCGCGCTCGCCGAAGTCGATCAGCCGGCTCCGCGAACTCCGGCTGCCGCCGCGCGGCTGCCCGCAGCCGGCGAGGAATCAGCGGTAGCTGCTGTCGTTGTACTGCCGCACCCGCTCTGCCGCCTTGTAGGCCTCGGTCTGCAGGTCGCGGCCCACCGCGGCGGCCCGGTCCTTGTTCACGTTGATCTGCGGCATGCCGCCCGTGAAGGAGATCGTGATGATCCCGCTGGCAACGAGGATGGGAACCAGGAGCAGCAGGATCTTCGAACCGTACTTCGACGCGGCCACCTTCTGCACGGGCGCCGGCAGCCCCATCGTGGCGATGCCCGCGATCTGCTGCGAGTACGAGGTCTTCGACTTCGACTTTTTCTTCGTCTTAGCGGCCATGATGACACCCTCCGGGAAACACGTGTACGTGGGTCATCGGCATGCTTCGCCAGCCGTGTTGAGCGACCGGACACGGCACGGACACGAACACCGCGGCCCCGCCGCCTTGCCCAGACCGCCCGGCTTCCGGTCAGGGAGCGGCGCCCGCGGCAGCCACCGCCTCGTCGCTGTAGAGCGGCAGGTGGCGGTAGTAGACCTCGAGCATGTACGTGCAGAAGCAGGTCATGAACAGCCGGCCTCCGATGGGCCCCCACTTGTCGAGCGAGGGGTCCCACGACCCGGCCTCGGACCCCTTGGCCACCTGCTCCTTCGGCAGCACCTCCCGCATCCGGTCGTTCCACCGTTGCCACGGGTCGCCGCCGGCATGGTGGGCCGCCTGCGTGATGTAATACCAGGCATACACGTCCTTGTCGTTCTCCCAGTCGACGAACTTCGAAGCGAGCAGCAGCTCGAGCCCCGCCAGGATCCGTCGATCGTCGTGCCGCCAGCCGAGGTACTGCCGGCAGAGCAAGCCCTCGGCGGAGATCGCGTCGGTGACCTGCACGGGCGGCTTCTCCGGCGTGTCGAGCCGGTAGCCATAGCGGGCTCCGTCCTGCACGGCCACCGTGTCGAGAAACCGCTCGATGCCCGCGAACGCGTTGGGCGGCACCTGCAGCCCGGCCATCTCGGCGCTCTTCAGCGCCATCATGTACCAGCCGGTCACCGACATGTCGCCATCCTGCCCCGGCTCATACCGCCATGCGCCGTTCCGGCCCTGCGCCGCCACCGCGTACGACACGGCCCGCCGGGCCGGCTCGGCATGGAAGCCGTTCTTCGTCATGCCGAAGAGTTCGCAGGCCGCGATCGTGGCCTGGCCATGCGAGTAGAGCGCATGGTGGCTGGGGATCGGCGGGCTCACGTCGAAGTGGCCGTCGGGCAGTTGCTTCGCCACGAGCGACTTCCATGCCTTGGCCACCACGGCCTTGTGCCGCCCCTCGGCGGGCGTGTTGCCGGCGCCCTGGAACGCGAGCAGCGCCATCGCCGTGGCCGCGAGCCGGTTTTCCTGGGAGCCGCCGTCGACGTAGGGGCCCTGCAGGCTCCAGAGGCCGTCCTTCTTGTCCTGCTGCTTCGCCAGCCAGGCGAGCGCCTTGGCGACCGCCGCCTCCGTTTCCGTGCTTCCGCCGAACGCGTTGACCAGCGCCTCCCGGCGCCCCTCGGAGCGGCCGTCGAGCAACGACCCCACGGCTGGTGCGGTCGCCTCCGCCACCGCGGCCCCAGGGGCCTCGTTGGGCTCGGCGATGGCCGGCGGCGCCGCGATCGGATCTTCCACGACCGGCTCCTCCGACTTCACCTCCTCAGGTTCGGGCTCCTCAACCGGTTCGGGCTCCGGCATGATCTGCACCCCCGGGTCGGGAGCCTCGACGACCTCGGTGGATGCGAACGAAAGGTCGAGGACGACCCGCTTGGTCGCGGTGGTTCGCACAAACCAGAGGGCCAGTGCGATGAGCACCACCAGGTGCACCGCGAGGCTCACGGTGAGCGGTGGGCTGCGTCGCACCCACTCGTTGATACGGTCGGAGAGACTGGCTGGCGGTGGTGGCTGGCCACCGGTTTGGGGCCTGTCTTCCACCACGGGCATGCCTGGCACGGCGCCCTCGGGCAGCGGCGGGGGGGCCGCCCACGGCAGCCCGCCCACGAGGGTCGTTCGACCCGGTGGGCCAACGCCCTGCGGACGGCCCTTGGGGGGCGGCGGGGGCTGCGGACTCATCCGTGACGCCTGTGAAACGTGGGGTTATTCCGAGGGTTCCACCCGCGGACTTCTTTTCGGACACCGTTGCGGTATTATTCCGACGAGAAGACCGGTCGGAAACGCCAATCCGTTTCTACCGATCGACAAAACACCCGTCGCGGGGTGGAGCAGCCCGGTAGCTCGCGAGGCTCATAACCTCGAGGTCGCAGGTTCGAATCCTGCCCCCGCCACTTCACGCAAGCCCGGCCATCCCTGGCCCGGGCTTGCTTGCTTTGGGGGCCCGCCCTCCAGGCGGGCGGTCTCTCAGAGCCCGGCCATCCCTGGCCCGGGCTTGCTTGCTTTGGGGGCCCGCCCTCCAGGCGGGCGGTCTCTCAGAGCCCGGCCATCCCTGGCCCTGCGGGCTGATTTTTTCCGCGGCTTCCTGCCGCGGGCCGGTTGATGAACGCGGTATCATCCGCGGACCGCGGAAACCAGTGTCTGGTCAACGCCGCCTACGGCGGGGTGACGCTGGCCTGGTGGGAAACCCGGCTCACCGCCGCGCCGATGGTCTCCACCGCGATCGTGCAGGTGACACAAAAAACGGGCGCGACCCCGCCGCATCTTGCCCGGTCGCCCCAGGCGGAACTTCATGACAATCCCTCAGACCCGGCCGCTGTCTCGCCGATGTCCTGCGTGACCCCCTCTCCGGGAGGGTATCTGCGGCGACCCGCAGGAAGGCAGCGAGGGATCTCTTCGATGCGGACCAGGTTCTTCCAACGAGTGCGCCTCGCGGCGGTCGGCCTGGTGCTCACGCTCCTGCTCGCGTTCGGCCCGGTGAGCAGCCACGCGGAACCGCTTCCGCCGATCCCCGCGTTCGCCGACTCCGCATCGATGCCCGACACGACGGCGGTGGCATTCCGGGGCGACGTGCCATTTCCGGGCTGGACGACCTACGCCCTGACCGATGCGCTGTTCTGGGGCCGCGACAACCAGGCCGAGTCCCGGCCGCTGCTGGTGACCGTCGGCGACGAAGCTCCCTTGCTCTCGGCGTCGTCGCTGCAGTTTCCGGTCAGCGAGGGCGTGCGGTCGTTCTATGGCCGTCGCTCTCCCGACTCCGGCGGCTGGGAAATCGGCTACTTCGGTCTCTATGGCCAATCGTCCACCCGCACCGTGGCCGCACCGGTCGGTGAGTTCCTCCAGGTGCCGGAGCCGCTCGGCGGCGTGCTCACCAGCGAGGCCGATGCCGCCGTCGTGCGGTACGGCTCCGTGATCAACAGCGCCGAGGCCAACCTGTTCAGCACCGCCACGACATGGCGAGACCGCGCCGGTGGCTGGCTGACCGTCGACTGGCTGGCGGGGTTTCGCTACATCGGCGTCGAGGAGCAGTCGTCGCTCACGCTCGATGCCTGTGCCGGTGATCCCGACTGTGCCGACCGGGTTGCCTGCCGCGTGACCAGCCGGAACAACATGTTCGGCGGCCAGGTTGGCAGCCGGGCCCGGATGACGTGGAACAAATGGGCGATCGAGGGCTGGGCGAAGGCCGGCCTCCTCGGCAACGCCCAGAAGGAGACCCAGGCTCCGCTGGTCACCTCCTCCGGCGCGCCGGTGCCCCGGCTCTCCTCGGCCACGGGAAGCGAGGTGGGGTTCGTCGGCGACATCAACCTGTCGCTCGTCTATCGGCTGACCGACGTCTGGGGCATCCGCCTCGGCTACAACACGGTCTGGATCTCGGGGCTGGCCCTCGCGCCAGACCAATACGACTTCACGCTCGACGAGCGCGCCGGCGGCCGGCTCAACCCGTTCGGCGGCATCTTCCTGCACGGCGCGAATCTCGGCCTCGAAGCCCGCTGGTAGCGGCTGGTGGCACGCCTCGAGTGGCGTGGTCAGCGGGGCTTCCGTGCGAGGCGAAGGCCGCCGAGACCCTGCACGTTGACGGCCTTGATCCGCAGGGGCGGGAGGTAGTTCTGCAACGTGCTGATCGTGGGCGTGCCGCCGAGCTCGACCCGGCGCACGCCCTGCGTGCCCCCGCCGCCGCTGAGCCCCTGGACACCGTAGAGGTTGTCCACGATTCCGTCGCCGTTGATGTCCACCGGCTGGACGTTGACGGCCGCGTTGGGCCGGGCGAACGACGAGAAGAAGGCGAGCGTCGGGCCGATCTGGCCACCGGTTTGGGCGTTGAAGACGCTCACGACCGACTGCCTCCCGATGCCGGCGCCGACGAAGATGTCGGGCACGTTGAACGCGTCGCCGTCGTAGTTTCCGGTTGAGAGCGTCACGCCCCCCGTGTAGCCCGGGCCGAAGGGAATGATCGTGCGGGCGAGCTTCGGCGTGGCCGGCGAGAGGTCGTAGATGCCCACCTGCGCCATCGCCCCGGCATTCGGCCCGACGACCACCTCGGCCTTGCCGTCGAGAGCGGTGTTCACGAGCACGCCGTTCTGGTACGTGCCGAAGTCGGCCGCCGCGATCCGCACGCCGCCGGCGTAGCCCGCCGGGGCGCCGCGGAACGTGCGAAACAGGCTCGCAACGCCATTCACGGTGTAGACGTTCACGGTGCCCACGCCGAGCGACATGCCCGTGACGATGTCCTTGCGGCCGTCGTTGTTCACGTCGGCGCAGGCCAGTTCAACACCCCCGCGGTAGGCGGCGCCGTAGGGGTAGAATGAGAACAGCGGCGTCGTGCTGCCGAAGTCGTACACCTTCACCGGCCCGGCGATGCCGCGACCCGGCGCCACGATCAGCTCGTCGATGCCATCGCCATCGAGGTCTCCGGCGGCGGCACGAACACCACCACAGACGTTGCCATAGGGCTGAAGGACGGGGCCGACGGTGTCTCCGGTGGCCGTCATCACCTGCACGAAGGCTTTTTTGCAGCCGTCGTCGCTGCTGACGAGCAGGCCGGGGGTGGTCGGCGGGTCGACGAGCGTCGTGGCGACGGCGGTCTTCTCGCCCGGATCCTGGGTGTCGCTGCTGACGACGGCCGTGTTCGTGTAGCTCTTCAGCGGCGTGGCCGAAGGAACCGAGAAATCCACCTGGAGTTGCACGGTGGCCAGCGGCGCCAGCAGGCCGATGTTCCAGGTGAATCCCGTCGCCGTCTCGCCGGAGATCGTCGTGCCGGCGGGCGGAACGATCGGCGCCTTCGGAAACTCCGCCGGCCAGGTGTCGACCACGGTCACGTTCTCGGCGGCAAACGCCGTGCTCGTGTTCGTGACCGTGATCCGGTACCAGTGGCCGCCCGTGCCGGCCTTCACGGTCGCCGCGTCGCCAACTTTCGTGATCGTGAGATCGACTGCGACGACGGTGGTGGTCGCCGTCGCGGTGAGGGATCCCGGATCGGCCGTGGTGCTCGAGAGCGTGGCGGTATTGGCATAACTTCCCACCGCCGTTGCCTTGGGAACGGTGTAGCTCACGGTGAGCACCAGCGTCGCGCCTGCGGCCAGCGTGCCGATGGTCCAGGTGAAGGCGGTGGCCGTCTCGCCCGTGATCGTGGTGTCGGCCGGCGGCGTGATCGGCAGCCGGGCAAATGCGGCGGGCCAGGCGTCGGCCACGGCCACGCCCTCGGCCGTGAATCCGCTCGTGTTGGCAACCGTGATCGTGTAGGTCTGCACGGCGCTCGTGCCCGCGGGCACGGTGGCATTCGGTGTTTTCGTGATCGAAAGATTGGCCGTGACCACGGTGGTGGTCGCGGTCGATGTCTTCGGGTTGGGATTGGCCGTGCTGCTCGACAGCGTGGCGGTATTGGCGTAGGCGGCAGGCGCGGTCGCCTTCGGCACCGTGTAGCTCACGGTGAGCACCCGCGTCGCACCGGCGGCCAGCGTGCCGATGGTCCAGGTGAATCCGGTGGCCGTCTCGCCCGTGATCGTCGTGCCGGCCGGCGGCGTGATCGGCAGCCGGTTGAGTGCGGCGGGCCAGGCATCGGCAACCGCCACGCCCTCGGCCGTGAACCCGCCCGCGTTCGTCACCGTGATCAAGTACGTCTGTGTTGCGGCAGCCCCCGCCACCACGGTCACGCTCGGCGCCTTCGCGATCGTGAGCGGCACGTCGACGACCGTGGTCGACACGGAGGCTGTCTTGGGGTTCGGATTCGGCGTCGTGCTGCTGACCGTGGCCGTGTCGGTGAAGGGGCCCGGGGCCGTCGTGGCGGGAACCGTGAAGTTCACGGTGAGCGACTTCGTGGTGCCGGCGGCGAGCGTGCCGATGTTCCAGGTGAAGCCGGCCGCCGTCTCGCCCGTGATCGTCGTGCCGGCCGGCGGGATGATCGGCAACTTCGTGAACCCGGCCGGCCAGATGTCGGCGACGGCGACCCCTTGGGAATCAAAGGCGCCTGTTGCGGACACGGTGATCGTGTGGCTGTAGACCGTCGCCGATCCCGCGACGGCGGTCGTCGTGCCGGTCTTCGTGATCTCGAGGGCGGTCGCCTCCTGTGCCGCGGGAATGTCGGCGATCCCGTCGAGGAGACGGGCATATTCGAACTTGCGGTTCAGCGGCGTCTGCACGCCGTTCGCCGTCCACGCCGTGGCGGTGACCGGCGTCGGGGCTGCCGTCGTGCCTTCGATGCGGAACGTGTAGACGACGCTGAAGTCCTTGGGCGTCGAGGCGGGCGGGATCGGCTTCTCGAAGATCGAGTCGGGCGGAAGCTGCGGCGGGTTGGAATACGTGACCACCGCGGAGGCGAGTTCGAACGCGTCGGCCGGCCAGTCGATTGTCGTTGCCGGTGTAAACAGAACGCGGTCGGGTTTGTTGTAGACCCGCCCCGTGACCGTCATCACCATCGTGCCGCCGACGACAGGCACGGCCGTCGGCGTCGCCCCGAAGAAATAGCCGACGGTGATGGAGTCCTGCTTGACCGACGAGGCGTCGACGATCGCCTCCCCGACCCATTCGAACTGCTCGGCCTCGGAGGCGAGCAGCGTCGGAGATCCCACGGTCGGATTCCCGTCCCAGGCCTCCGCCGTGAAGTACTGGTACTCGTAGCCGACCGGGCTCGTGAAGTCGGTCGCGGCCATGTAGATGAACGCGGTCTTCGTCTCGCCCGGGCCGAGTGAACCGAGTTCGTAGAGGCCGTCCTCCCCGGACCCGAGCTGCACCTTCTGGCCCGGCACGAAATCGGTGGCTCGGAACCACACGTCCGCGTACGTCTCGGGGCCGCTGTTCGTGACGGCGAACGTCTGGTATTCGCCATACGTCGGCCGCGCGGCCGTCGGATCGGCGCTGAACCGCAGGTTCAGCGATGTCCGCGTGACATCCACCGCCATCAGGTCGCGCCGCTCGAGCAACTCGCCGGCCGCGAGCCGCCCGATGCGGTTTCGGCGTCCGGCGGAACCACGAGGCGTCGCAGACCGTCGCACACGATGCGACTGCGGGGGAAACAACGTGTCGAATCTGCCCATGTCATGCTCGCCTCCGAAACGGCGTCCGCATGCCCTGGATCGTTCGACCGGCCGCATTCGTGCTGCGGATTCATAGGCTCGTCGAGCCAACTCCGGCAAACAGCTTCGCGCTCGAGCCAACGCCTGCCGTCCGTCCTCGGCCTGTGTCGCAGGACACTTCCCGAAAGCCGCGCACGGCTCGACCGATTCATCAAGAACGCAACGACCGCCAGCCGCCCGCAGCTCACCCACAGCGCCGGCGGCGTTTCAGCCGTCGCAGCCACTCGCGCACGTTTCTCGCACAAGCAAAACGCAGGAGTGCGTGCTTGAGCGTGGCGAGCCCTTTCGGTTCCGTGGCCGACGGCTCTGCCGCCTGACGCGAGCCGGCATGGCGTCGGGCCAGCCGCAGCATGGCGACCCACTCGGCCGCCCACTGTTCGTCCGGCGACTCGCGGGCCCATTCCTGCGCCTGTCCAACCTGCACGAACGTCTCGCACAGATCGTCGAACAACGTGCGGCGAACCTCGACCACCCTGCGCTCGAGTTCCTCGACGAGGCTCGCCGCGGCGCCGGTCAGCTGCCCGCCCGAAGCCGCCCGCTCATCGAGGCGGCCAAACGCCGTCACCGAGGGCTCGACGATGCTCTCCCACCCGACGCTGCTACCGGGCGGATGGATCACGGAGCGATGGCGGCGTTCGACCTCGAGGTCCTCGTAAAAGCGCAGCCCCTCGCTGCCGACCAGGCGCGGATGCATGGCGGTGAGCACGGTTCGCATGCTGCCGACGCGCCGCATTCGCTCGAGAAATGATCGCACCGTCATCGGGTGGAGGTGGTGGCCGACCGCGTTCGCGAGATACCGCAGCCTCAGCCCGCGATTCGAGAGGCGGTATCCGAGTTCGACATCCTCGAACGCGGCATACCGGAACGACTCGCTGAAGACCTGCTCGAGGTCGGCGGTCAGCGACCGTTTCCAGGAAATGTTGGACGTGTAGAACCGGTCATACGGCGCCTCCTGCCCATCGCGAAGCGACTGGAAATTGAACTGCTGACACCCGTCCCCGACGATGTGGCCGGCAAACCACTCGCACGGCATGTCGGGGTGCCACTCGACCCGTCCCACGAAGGCGTCTTCCACGTCCGGATGCCGCCGATGGGCATCGCGGTGGCGGGCGACAAGGTCGGGTGCCGGAATGATGTCATCGCCGGTGATGAGAAAGATCTCCCCGTCCGCCGCTTCGATCGCGAGATTCCTCGCGGCTCCCGGTCCGGGGGGGCCGTCATTGTCGAGCACCCGCGTCCGGAGCACTCCGTCGAACGATGCCACGATCCTCCGCACGGCCTGTCCGTTGCCGTGGTCGTTGACGACGAGGATCTCGAACCCGTCGTCACGCTGCGCGGCGTACCCGGCGAGCGTCTTCGCGAGTTCCGCGGGCCGATCCTTGGTGGGCATGATGACCGACAGGGGCAGCGTCGCCGGGCGTTGGCGGCTCGCAATCCTGACGCTCCGCTCCGCGTGCCACTCGTGCACGGCGCTGGCGAGCGCCACTGCGGCGTTTTTCCACGTGTATCGGCCGAACACGTGAGCCCGTGCCGTCGCCGCTGCGCTCTCGGCCACCGCAGGATCGTCGAGGTACGACCGGAGTGATGCAACGAGCGACTCCTCCCGCACCTCGCACCAGTACGCCCCCGGGCCCACGAGGTAGTGCTCGGTGTCGTAGCACGCGCCGACGGGCACCTCGTCGAACTCGAGCGGCAGAAATCCTCCCGCGGGAGAGTATTCGAGCGGCCCGCCGAACGCCGGCATCATCACCGGCAGCCCCACGGCCATGGCGTCGATGATCTTCATGGCGTAGCCCTCGCCCCGGAACGGCGACACCATCAGGTGCATCGCGCCATACAGCCGGATGAGGTCCTCCTTGCCGAGGAATCGCTCATGCCAGACGACCGTGGGGAACGACGGCTGCGCGGCGACCATCTCGCGGAGTCGACGGCGGCCGGAGGAGGCGCCGTAATCCTTGATGTGGATCTCGACAGGGTCGTGCGGCCCATAGGCCTTCGCGATCGCGGGAACCAGGAGGTCGGTTCCATAGCGGTCGAGGTCGTGGGAGTTCGTCACCACCAGCAGCCTGCGGACCCTGTCATCGCCCCGCGGCCTCCCGGTGGGAAACAGGGTCTCGATTTCGGGGGAATATCCCGGCGCCACCACCGCGCAGCGGTCCGACGGAACACCGAGATCCTGCAGGCTGGCAGCGCTAAACGAACTCAACGGAAGCTTGCGGATGCCGTTGGCGACGAGGTTTCGGCTCCACATGTCCAACGGCAGCATGTCGCCGCGGAACCGGTAGTTCGTGACGAACAGCTCCGCATTGATCTCGCCCGAGACCTCCTGCATGAGGAACTGCGGCCAGTAGTGGTTCAGTTTGACGTGACACGTCCGACAGGGTCGGTCCGTCATCAATCCTGCCAGCCGAGGCCGCAGCCGATCCTCGAATGTCGGGGAGAGCGAAGCAGTCCGCGGGATGCTGACGCGCTGGCCTATGTCCGCAAGCGCGACGGCCAGCTCGCCGGCCACCCAGGTCAGGGCGCTCCCCTGCGAGAGATCGATCGCAAGGTGGATGCCCTCATCGCCCAGCGGCAAACGAGACACACCGGTGGTGGCATGTGTCTTCAACGAATGGCTGCTCCTACCCATCCCCTTCGCGCACGGACACGAGCGATCATGGCTCTGCGACGGGGCTCCGCCTCGTGCCGGCGTCGAAGCGTGCCACGGCGGTTTCATACAGAACCCGGTCGCGCTGCACGAGTGGCTCGATCCGCGGGACCCACTCCGCAAACTCACGCTTTCCGGGTCGGTGCACGGCTTCACGGCGCATCGACCTCGAGATCGTGGTTCGAAAAAGGGTGTCGAAGACCGCACAGGACTCGGCGAATCGCTCGGTCAGTCCCACAAAATCGAGCCTCCCCAGCCTGGCGACGGCCCGGTCGAGAAGCGCCTCGTCACCCATGTCGACCTGATGTGGGTCACACACACCATCGGCGCCGAGGATGCGCGTCTGAAAGTCGGCGATGTTCGCCTCCATGAACACTCCATCCTCGAGCAGTTCGGGCACTGGAACACTCAGCGTGCGGCTGAAGTGGCCGAGCATCGACAGCGATCGCTGGATCGGCTCCCGAAGAACCGTGGCCGTCTGGTAGCGACCCGGCAGCATGTCGGCCATGGCCGCCGTGAAATGGCCAACCAGCACGTTGTGCGGCGGCAGCGTGGCGTGGTTCCGGAGCATCTCGCTGCCGAGCGGATACAACCCGTCAGGGAGGTGCCGCAGGTGCCAGTCACCCGGATACACACGGCGCCGGCCGTATTCATCCTGCAGCATCCGCCGCAGAGATGTGCCCGCCGTCTTCGCGATGTGGATCACCAGAATCCGCTCGGGCCGCCGCGCAGTCGCGATGCGATCCACGACGTGGAGACACGCATGTTCCGCCCACCGCGTCAGTTTGGACATTGGCCTCGAACCAGGCAGCCGGAGCATTCTTACCGTCAACGGCGAGACAATACCCATTGGTGCGCCAGCCTCCAACATGGTATTTGCCGTTGGAAACCGGCATTGGATCACAGTACGGTGCCGGAGCAGGCATGACGGTCAGCAGTTCCATCGGCGACATCATCATGGCGATCCCCGGCTTCGGAGCATCACTTCAAATCATCCGTTCGCTGCTCGGGCGACAGCGCCCGTCCCGCGGACCGCGGCCCAGCCGCTCCTACGCCCGGTGGGTGCGTGAGAACGACTCGCCTTCCTGGTCCGACATCAGGCTCTGCCGCGCGCAGATCGCTGCTTTTGCGTATCGGCCGACGATCTCCGTGCTGATGCCGGTCTTCGACCCCAACCCGGCCTTCCTCGAGGCAGCCATCCAGTCCGTGCGCCAGCAGGCATACCCCTGCTGGGAACTCTGCGTCACCGACAATGCCTCCACCAACCCGGCCGTGGCCACGGTGCTGCGACTGCATGGTGCCGTCGATTCCCGAATCAAGGTTCACGTTCGCCCAACCCGCGGCGACGTCTCCGCGGCCTCGAACACGGCGTTGGCGACGGCCGCCGGAGATTTCATCGTGGGGCTCGCCCCCGACGATCTCCTGCCCCCGCTGGCGCTGTACTGGCTCGTCGAGTCGATCAACCGTCATCCCGAGGCCCGCGTCCTCTACTCCGACGAGGACACGCTCAACGGCCGCGGCGAGCGCCGCGATCCGCACTTCAAGGGTGGGTTCAACCATGCGCTGCTGCTCGGCAGGAACATGATGTCCCGACTCGGCGCCCTCGGTCGCGACCTCGTCGTTTCGGTGGGTGGATTTCGCCCGGGGTTCGAAGGGGCGCAGGACCACGATCTCGTGCTCCGGTGCGTTGCCGCGGTGTCGCGGGATGAAATCGTGCACATCCCGCGCGTGCTGTATCACTCCAGGGCGCCAGCCTCCGGCAGCGAGACGGCCGCGGCCGCGCAGGCGGCGGTCACTGCGGCGCAGCGGGCCGTCGCCGAACACGTGCAACGCTTCGACAGCGGGGCTTTGGTCGAACAGGCTCCCGAGGCCCCGATGTTTCTCCGCATCCGGCACTCACTGCCGACGCCAGCTCCCCAGACGTCGATCATCATTTGCACCCGCGACCACGCGTCGCTCCTGCGGATCGCCATCGAGTCGATCGTCTCCAAGACGACCTACCCCGACTATGAAATCGTCGTGCTCGACAACGGGAGCCGCGACCCCGCCGCGCTCGACTATCTGGCTGCCATCGCGGCCCGCCCTGGCATCACCGTGATCCGGGACGACTCGCCCTTCAACTATTCCCGCCTGAACAACACCGCCGTCGCCCGGGCACGCGGCCGGATGCTCTGCCTGCTCAACGACGACATCGAAGTGCTCACGCCCGACTGGCTCAACGAGATGGTGTCGTTCGCCGCCCAGCCGGACGTCGGAGCCGTCGGGGCACGGCTCTGGTATCCCGACGGCACGCTGCAGCATGGGGGCGTGATCATCGGAATCGGCGGCGTCGCCGGCCACGCCCATCCGCGGCTTCCCAAGGGAGACACCGGATACTTCTGTCGGGCCGTCCTGCAACAGGAACTGTCCGCCGTGACGGCCGCTTGCCTCGTGATGCGTCGCGAGGTCTTCGAGCAGGTGGGTGGACTCGACGAGCGGATCGCCGTGGCGTTCAACGACGTCGACCTCTGCCTGCGCATACGGTCCGCCGGCTACCGCATCATCTGGACGCCGTTCGCCGAACTGATCCACCACGAGTCGGCCTCGCGAGGCTACGAGGACACCCCCGAGAAACTCGCCCGCTTCCATCGGGAGGTGCGGTTCATGCAGGAGCGGTGGGGTGCCACGCTCGACCACGATCCCTATTACAGCCCGAACCTCTCGAAGCGATCCGGCGACTATGTGATCGAACCGGGCGGGCACCGCAAAGCCACGCGGCGGGCGGCATGATCACACGCCGCCTTTCCGCGAGAGCCCTTCCCGGAAAGCCCCTTGCATCAGGGGCTCGCCCCGCACTCCCGCGGGATTAGCAGCAGCCCGTATCACCCACGCGGCACTTCTCGGGCGCGAGACAAGCCGTGTGCTTGGTGCCGAGATAGAACAGCAACCCGGACGGCGTGACTTCCATGCCGCCGACGGGGTACTGCGAGATCACACCCTCCTCGTACTCGACCTCGACGGGCAGGTCATCCGACTGGAGCAGCGGGCGGGCGATCCGCATGATCGACGAGAGTTTCGTGGTCTCCAGCCGGTGGTCGGTGTCATGGGCCACCCAGACCTGTAAGACGCACGACTTCGTGGACCGAACCGTGCCACCGCAGTCGATAAAATCCTTCTGAACCCTGCCAACCTCGGTGATGTGGTAGTGGGCGGGAATGAACGACTTGTCCGGCAGCATCCAGTGCATGGTGACACCGGGATGACCGTCGATCGCCTTGCAGAACTCCTTCACGGTCATCGGCGGATCCTCCGGAGGCGGCTTCCACGACTGCAAGCAGGTCGTTAACCTTCTCCGTGATCAGGTCACGAACTCCCCCGAACTGGTCGGGCTGCATGTCCGCGCATCGGAGTTCTTCCAGCGTACCCGCTGGCTTGCACCGACCGGCGTGTATTCGTCGCCGCACCCCATGGTCACGGCGGCATCCACATCCCGCCGGTTGAACTCCTCCTGGCCCGTCAGGCCGTTATGCGGGCAAAGGGCCCCGCGTGGCCCGCGCCCCGCGAAGTGCCACGGGCACGGGCCGCCTGACCCCGCCGCCGGTGTCCGGCAGTCCGGGGTGTTCAGTAGCGGCGTCCGCCGCCGCCGAAACCGCCGCGTCCGCCGCCGCCTTCGCGGGGCTTCGCCTCGTTGACCGTGAGTGCACGGCCACCGAAATCCTTCTCGTGCATGCCGCTGATGGCCTGCTGGGCGGCTTCGTCCGTCTGCATCTCCACGAACCCGAAACCCTTGCTGCGGCCGGTGTCGCGGTCCTGGATGACCTGCGCGCTCACCACCGTGCCGAACTCGAGAAACATCTGCTCGAGCGCCTCGCTGGTCACGCTGTACGCGAGATTGCCGACATAAAGCTTCTTACCCATGAAAAACGACACTCCTACTGATGACCCGGTTCACTTTCGGGGTCACTGCGAAAGGGCCATCGAATGGCAGCCCGCCAGAGGGTGAAGGCGAGCAAAAAGAAGCAGGGGCGGCCACCTGTCGTCCGCCGTGCGTCAAGGAGCATCGTCGACAACCAACCGCCGGAGGATACGTGAATCGCCGCCGAATATCAAACGATCGCCGACGTGGTCGCCCTGGCGGCAGCACTCAGCCCGGATTGTCTGCCCATTCGGAGCCACCGGCAGTCACGAAGGCGAAACCGGCCGACCGCACGCGCGATTGGGGGTAGGCGTTGGGCAAATCTGTGCATAATCAGCGTCGGCGTTGCGTTTGGCACAGATCGGTCACGCTTGGACGGTTACCACATGGCCACCCTTGCCGCACCACGACAGACGCAGGCGCAGAGCGTGCACTGGGAGTACCTGGTGCCGATCGTTGCGGTTCACGCCCTGGCCTGCCTCGCATTGCTTCCGTGGTGCTTCAGCTGGTCGGGCGTCGCCCTGGCCGCGATTGGCACGAACGTGTTCGGCACGCTGGGTATCAATCTCTGCTACCACCGGCTGCTCTCCCATCGGAGCCTGCAGGTGCCGAGGTGGCTCGAGCGGGCGCTGACGACGGTCGCCCTCTGCTCGCTGGAGGACACACCGTCTCGCTGGGTGGCGAACCACCGCCTTCACCACCAGCATTCCGACGACGAGCCTGATCCGCACTCGCCGCGAGACGGCGTCGTCTGGGCGCACGTCGGATGGCTGTTCTCGCGGGCGCCGCAACGCCGCTCGCTGGCCTTCCTCGAAAAGTACTCTCGCGACATCCTCGCCGACGGCTACTACCGCTACCTCGAGCGAAACCCCTGGGCGGTCGTGGTGATCTACCTCGCGCACGCGGCGGTGTTTGCCTTGGCCGGGCTGCTCGTCGGCCGCTGGACCGGCGGAACCTGGCAGCTCGCCGGGCAGTTGGCGGCGAGTTGGCTCGTATGGGGGGTGTTCGTCCGCACCGTCCTCGTCTGGCACATCACGTGGAGCGTGAACTCGCTGACGCACCTCTTCGGCTACCGGACGTATTCGACCAGCGAGGACAGCCGCAACAACTGGTTCGTGGCCGTCGTGGCCATGGGAGAGGGCTGGCACAACAACCATCACCACGATCCGAGCAGCGCGAGCGTGCAGCACAAGTGGTGGGAATTCGACGTCACCTATTACGTGATCCTGCTGCTCGAACGGGTCGGGCTGGCGTCCAACGTCATCAAGCCGCGGCATGTCCGCCGCCGCCTCACGTCCACCGCGTGATCCGGCGGGACGATCGCCGGCGGCCCGCGATTCAAGCAGGGCGACCGCCGGAACCACCATCCCCGGCCCGAGGCCTCACGGCCCTCGGCCTCCCAGGCAGGTCATGCACCTGCCGCGGATCGGCCCTAGAACGCATCTCGGTTATGTGGAGCGGCGACGTGGCAAACCAGAGAGGGTAGGCGAGGGGGTCGGCAAACGCTCGAGGAGCCTTGGGCGTATCCTCGCCCCGGCGACGAGACTTTTG